>NZ_WWFG01000002.1:2927250-3252500 GCF_026127265.1 Nostoc sp. KVJ3 | reverse complement strand
ACGAGGTGGTCCTCGCTGATTCACATGGGATTCCTCGTGCCCCATGCTACTCGGGATTCAGCTACTATCCTTGAGTTTTCAACTACAGGACTTTCACCTTCTTTGGTGCAGTATTTAGCTGCTTCGTTTAACCGCCAGATTCGATCTCGCTGTCCCACTACCCCAATCGGTAAACCAATTGGTTTAGGCTTTTCCCCTTTCGCTCACCACTACTTAGGGAATCTCTTAATTGATTTCTCTTCCTCCAGCTACTAAGATGTTTCAATTCGCTGGGTTGGCTCTCTCCTGCCTATATATTCAGCAGGTAGTATATAGGGTTGCCCCATTCGGAAATCTCCGGCTCAATGTTTGCTTCCAACTCCCCGGAGCATATCGTCGGTAACCACGTCCTTCATCGCCTCTGTGTGCCTAGGTATCCACCGTTAGCCCTTATTAGCTTGACCACTCATTTCATTTGGTCTTTTTATGACTTGCATTCACAACATCATTTAAGAATGTCTGTGTCTGCCTGCTAATTTCGCGTTACTATGCAGTTTTCAAGGTTCTGGCTGAGAACTAACTCAGCAGTCTGACTCACTAAGTCATGTTGCTGAACTATCACTATTTTTTTCAATTCAATGGCAATCTTGCCACAGGTGGAGGTTAGCGGACTCGAACCGCTGACATCCTGCTTGCAAAGCAGGCGCTCTACCAACTGAGCTAAACCCCATCAATTAATTAAAAATTAAAAATTGAGAATTAAAAATTTATTGAAGTTATCTTAAATTTTTAGTTTGTAATTTTACATTTTTAATTGATTCAGGTGGGCCATCCTGGACTCGAACCAGGGACCTCACCCTTATCAGGGGTGCGCTCTAACCACCTGAGCTAATAGCCCATATCGAACCAAATCATAGTTTGAAAGCTTTCAAAATACATGATGCAAATGTCTACGACCGACCTAGGTTAGACCAACTTACGTTCTATATAGCTGTATGCTTTTCGAGCTGTAAGGGGTGTAGGTCTCCCTAAAAAGGAGGTGATCCAGCCACACCTTCCGGTACGGCTACCTTGTTACGACTTCACCCCAGTCACCAGTCCTGCCTTAGGCATCCTCCTCCACGAATGGTTGGAGTAATGACTTCGGGCACTACCAGCTTCCATGGTGTGACGGGCGGTGTGTACAAGGCCCGGGAACGAATTCACTGCAGTATGCTGACCTGCAATTACTAGCGATTCCTCCTTCACGCAGGCGAGTTGCAGCCTGCGATCTGAACTGAGCTCCGGTTTACGGGATTTGCTTGCATTCGCATGCTTGCTGCCCTCTGTCCGGAGCATTGTAGTACGTGTGTAGCCCAAGGCGTAAGGGGCATGCTGACTTGACGTCATCCCCACCTTCCTCCGGTTTGTCACCGGCAGTCTCTCTAGAGTGCCCAACTTAATGCTGGCAACTAAAAACGAGGGTTGCGCTCGTTGCGGGACTTAACCCAACATCTCACGACACGAGCTGACGACAGCCATGCACCACCTGTGTTCGCGCTCCCGAAGGCACTCTTCCCTTTCAAGAAGATTCGCGACATGTCAAGCCTTGGTAAGGTTCTTCGCGTTGCATCGAATTAAACCACATACTCCACCGCTTGTGCGGGCCCCCGTCAATTCCTTTGAGTTTCACCGTTGCCGGCGTACTCCCCAGGCGGGATACTTAACGCGTTAGCTACGGCACGGCTCGGGTCGATACAAGCCACGCCTAGTATCCATCGTTTACGGCTAGGACTACTGGGGTATCTAATCCCATTCGCTCCCCTAGCTTTCGTCCCTCAGTGTCAGTTACGGCCTAGCAGAGCGCCTTCGCCACCGGTGTTCTTCCTGATCTCTACGCATTTCACCGCTACACCAGGAATTCCCTCTGCCCCGAACGTACTCTAGCTATGTAGTTTCCACTGCTCTTATCTAGTTGAGCTAGACTCTTTAACAGCAGACTTACATTGCCACCTGCGGACGCTTTACGCCCAATCATTCCGGATAACGCTTGCATCCTCCGTATTACCGCGGCTGCTGGCACGGAGTTAGCCGATGCTTATTCCTCAAGTACCGTCATTTTGTTCTTCCCTGAGAAAAGAGGTTTACGACCCAAGAGCCTTCCTCCCTCACGCGGTATTGCTCCGTCAGGCTTTCGCCCATTGCGGAAAATTCCCCACTGCTGCCTCCCGTAGGAGTCTGGGCCGTGTCTCAGTCCCAGTGTGGCTGATCGTCCTCTCAGACCAGCTACTGATCGTCGCCTTGGGAGTCCATTACACTTCCAACTAGCTAATCAGACGCGAGCTCATCTCTAGGCAGTTAACCTTTCACCAATTAAGGCACATCCGGTATTAGCCACCGTTTCCAGTGGTTGTCCCAGACCTAGAGCCAGATTCTCACGCGTTACTCACCCGTCCGCCACTGTGCCCGAAAGCACCGTTCGACTTGCATGTGTTAAGCATACCGCCAGCGTTCATCCTGAGCCAGGATCAAACTCTCCGTTTTGAAGCGTTTGTAAGCTCAATAGCTGCTCTTTTTTAACTTCAGCTTAGTTATCTTTATTTTCTTGACGCAACACACTTGCTGTATAATTGCTTTCAAACTATAATGTTTTCAAGGTTCGGTATCCCACAAAGCGGCGCTTTTCAACGCTCCGCTTCAGGCACTTATTCAATATACCGAACACAACTCCTCATGTCAACTATTTTTCCAAATTTCTTTGGACGAGTTTTTTGTCCCCCTGAAACTCCCCACAGTGACGGGTTGTAGGCAACAATGGTTTATGCACTGTGCCAAGTAAGGATAGGGGAAGCGTGAATTTTCAGTCGGTTATAGCTTTGTTGCATCAATTCTGGGGCGATCGCGGTTGTCTTATTGCCCAGCCTTACGATATTGAGAAGGGAGCAGGTACTAAGAATCCCCTGACATTTTTAAGAGCATTAGGGCCGGAACCTTGGGCTGTTGCTTATGTTGAACCCTGTCGCCGCCCGACGGATGGACGGTATGGCGAAAATCCTAACCGCTTCCAACACTATTATCAGTACCAAGTTTTGATTAAGCCGTCACCAGATAATATCCAGGAGATTTATCTTGATTCCTTAAGGGCTTTAGGTGTTCGTCCTGAAGACCATGATATTCGGTTTGTAGAAGATAACTGGGAAGATGCAACAGTGGGAGCTTGGGGCACTGGGTGGGAAGTATGGTTAGATGGGATGGAAATTACTCAATTTACCTACTTCCAACAGTGTGGAGGAATTGATTGCCGTCCGGTGTCTATTGAGATTACTTATGGTTTAGAGCGGCTGACAATGTATCTCCAGCAAGTAGAGGCAATTACTAAGATTCATTGGACGGACAACATTACTTATGGTGATGTTTACCTCCAGGGAGAGATTGAGCAGTGTACATACAACTTTGAAGCGTCAAACCCTGAGTTGCTGCTGACACTATTTAATTTATATGAGCAGGAAGCTACTCAGTTAACGGAGAAGGGTTTGGTGTTACCCAGTTTAGATTATGTAATGAAGTGTTCGCACACGTTCAATCTGCTGGATGCTAGAGGCGTGATTTCGGTGACGGAGAGAACTCGGTATATTGCCAGGATTCGGCATTTGGCTAGGAAAGTTGCTCATTTATATGTTGAGCAAAGGGAGAAATTAGGTTTTCCGTTGCTCAAAGATTTAAAACCAGTTATATCTGGGTGACTATAAGGATATTGTTGGTCAATTCTCGATGTGTGCCCCTGTGCTGGCTTTGTTTGTTTTGTATAAACTTGATGGACTATACTTCACCACAAGCATAAAAATTGTTTGGTGTTGCTGATTAACATAGTAGAAATCCGGTTTGATTTCTGAAAAGATCCGTAGAGCGTGTTAGCGATAGCGTAACGCATCAAACTCTTGATAATGATGCGTTACGAACTTCGTTCTAACGTACCCTACAATACCTAAATTTTGTTCAAAAATCAAATAGGAGTCCTATAGATGAAAAACTCACGCAGAGGCACTCCAGTCGCAGATAATAAGAGTTTGGAATATTTGATTTTTGAATTTAATTGCCAAGTTCAGTAACGCCAACTTTTTTCTATTGCTGCCATAGCTATTTTTAAGTCACATGCAAATTCGGGCTGTCAGGTGCTTTTACAAAAAATCTTATGATTCAAACCAGTGGTGTAGTTATTTGTCTTGGCTATATTTTTGGGTTGCTGTTTACGGCAGTTCCTTGGGGTGGTGTGTGGATTCTAGTTCTGGGGATAGTGGGAGCAATTGTTTTTAGAAGACGCACTAGTTCACGGCAACTTGCTCAGAAACCAGAAAATGCTGGAAGCAAAAATAAGGTAGTTCCTAACACTTGGCAAACTAATTCCCATCCTCGAATATGGCTAGCGGCTGGTTTGGTGGGATTATTGGCAACTCTATATTTTCAATGGCGAGTGCCGCAACCAGGTGTAAAAGATATTAGTCAGTTTGTTCCGCCTGGAAATAGCAACAATCAAGAACAACTTGTGATTGTTCGTGGGGAAGTGGCGAGTAATCCCCGCTTAACTCGGAGTCAGCGAGGACAATTTTGGCTGGAAGTAACTCAGTTAGATGAAGTCAAAAACGATCAAGGTTCAGCAGGTGTGTCAAAAGGGGTAACGGGCAAGTTGTATGTGACAGTACCTATACTTCAGACTACTGGGTTATACTCTAGTCAACAAATTGCGGTAACTGGAGTTTTGTACAAACCAAAGGCAGCTTCTAATCCTGGTGGTTTCGATTTTCAGAAGTTTCTGAAGCAGGAAGGAACGTTTGCTGGTTTGATTGGCCGACAAATAAATATTTTGGATCAAGAACCTAAATGGGGATGGTGGCAAATTCGGGAGCGAATTGTGCGATCGCAAGTTCGTTGGTTGGGTATTCCTGAAGGGCCTCTTGTCAGTGCAATGGTTTTAGGTAGCAAAGCTGTTGATTTGCCTTACGATATCCGCGACTTATTTGTACAAGCGGGATTAGCTCATGCTTTGGCAGCTTCTGGGTTCCAAACTTCTTTGATTTTAAGTGTAATCTTACAGTTAACGAGGCGGGCAAAAAAAGCAACGCAATTTACTCTTGGCTTTTTGGCTCTAATTATTTTTCTGAGTTTAACAGGTTTTCAACCTGCGGTTCTGAGAGCCGTAATTATGGGTTTTGCGGCATTAGTTGGGCTGCTATTAAAAAGGAAGGTGAAACAGTTCGGATCGTTACTATTAGCGGCAACTTTGTTATTAGTGTTTAATCCTCTATGGATTTGGGATTTAGGCTTTCAATTGAGTTTTTTAGCAACCCTGGGATTAGTCGTAACAGTACCTGCATTGGTTAATCGCCTAGCATGGCTACCACCTGCGATCGCTTCTTTGATTGCTGTTCCCCTAGCTGCGACTCTTTGGACTTTACCAGTACAACTTTTCGTCTTTGGGGTTGTACCATCTTATAGCTTGTTGCTAAATATAATTAGTACTCCATTAATTTCGATCATTAGTATAGGTGGAATCATTAGTGCCATAGCAGCATTAATTTGGACTCAAGCAGGAAGCTTTTTAGCTGCAGTATTGCATTACCCGACAGACTGGCTAATTAAATTAGTAGAATTTTTTAGCAATTTACCAGGAAATTCTGTTGCTGTAGGCAGCATATCTACTTGGCAGCTTTTGGCAATTTATATGCTAATTACACTGGTTTGGCTAGTCCCTTGGTGGCAGAAGCGGTGGTGGGTTGCTAATGTGATTGGAATTGGTTTAGTTTTCATCCCTCTTTGGCATTCTACAAATACATTGTTTAGGATAACGGTATTAGAATCTGGTACGGAACCAATTATAGTTGTTCAAGATAGAGGTACTGTAACTGTAATTAATAGTGGTGATGAAGGGACTGGACGTTTTACAATCTTACCATTTTTACAACAGCAGGGTGTAAATCAAATCAATTGGGCGATCGCAACTGATTTCCAAGGCAATGAAAGTAATGCTTGGTTAGAATTATTGCAACGTTTACCAATCAAAAATTTCTATGAATATTCCCCCAATGCAGAAAGTTCTATTGCAACTCAGGCAATTCAACAAGAATTACAAAAATATCAGGGATTTTACCAGCCGATGGCAGTTGGTCAGGCTGTAAAAACGGGTTCAATAGTAGCACAATTAATCAACGATCAATTACCTATCTTGCAATTGCAAATTTTAGATCAAAATTGGTTATTAGTCGGGAATGTAAAGTCTAAAGAGGTACAGCAATTAGTAAAAAGTGGGAGTTTGACCCGTCCTCAAGTGCTGTGGTGTGCCCCTCAGTCATTAAAAGATTTAGTTATTGCTCTACAACCACAAGTCGCGATCGCTTCTTCTGCTAACTTTGATCCAAAAGTTTTATCGGAACTGAATCAAAGCCAGACGAAACTATTTTTTACAGGACGAGATGGGGCTATTCAATGGACACCTGATGGTCAGTTTGAGGCGTTTATTGAATCGACCGAAAATAAGTCTTCTATTTTATAAAAACTATCATCGCTCCAATTAAAAATTAAAAATTATTAATTCAAAATTGCAAGACATTTGCAGTAGTGTGTCTGGAGATTTGTGATGTTTTCGTAGCCGTGGGATAAGTTAATATTTGCCCCCCTACTTGAGAGTATTTCTGATAACTTGCAACGAATCTTTACCGACCTGAATACTGATATCAGAGTAGAGATTGCCAGTGCTTTCCACTCGTACTTCCCCTAAATTTAAAGTGTTGCGAATTAATTCAGCACTGTCGCTATCTCCTTGTTGGGCAATAATACGAGTTACTTCTAGCGGCTCACCCCAGCTTTTAGTAATATAGATGTTGTGATAGCCAGCTTTTTCTAAGATTTTGATTAGTGGATGTAGGTTAGCTTGATTAGTGCCTGTACTGTCTTCAAGTGCTATTCGTAAGTTAGTGGGATGATGAACCGCTTCTGCTTTAAGTTCTGAATCCAAATCAAAGTACTTAGCCATCATCGCACCAATATGTTGGTTGTCTGCTATCCAGTAGCTAGCATCATATTCTTTCTTTTCGCTAAATCGACCAGGCACCATCAACATCTGCATATTGGAGCGATGGGTTTGCACCATAAAACCCAACAGCGCTACTAACTCTTCTACTGTTAAGTTGGAATCTATGTGTTCTTTAACTATGTCAAGTATTTTAGGCAGTTGACTCAGAGTCGCTGGGTTGAGAGTTTGATCGGTTAAGGCACTAATGACCATTTGCTGCCGTTGAATGCGACCAATATCTCCCAACTCATCATGGCGAAAACGCAAAAGTTGTAGCGCTTGATCGCCATTGAGATGTTGCTTACCCGCTTTCAAATTGATATATAGGTGTTGGGAATCATCTCGGTATTTCATATTTTTCGGTACGTAGACTGTCACACCACCCAAGGCATCGACTAACTTGCTGACTCCCAAAACGTTAATTCTGATATACCGATCAATTTCCACTCCATCTAAGAGATTACTGACTGCTGTACTGGTCAAAGCCGGCCCACCATAAACATTGGTCGCATTAATTTTGGTCATACCATGCCCAGGCACCTCTATGCGGGTATCTCTAGGAATGGAAAGCATAATTAATTTTTTCTTTTCTGGCTCAAATCGCAGTAGAAGCATCACATCCGAAAGACCATCAAAGGAATTTAGTTCGGGCTGATATCTCATGTGTAGCGTTTCAGGGGGAGGGTTCTTAATGTCTGGTGGTAGAACACTCATCCCCAAAACTAAAACGTTCACAGGCCGACTTAATGCCGAAAACTGTAGTCCGTTCCCAGTGATCCGCTTTCCATCAAAGACTGCTTGCTGTTTTTGATTTAGTTGAGTTTTTTGCAAAGGCTTGCTCGTAAAAGAAACTGCTAACAGCGTGCCAGCGATCGCTGCTCCCATTGCTACACAACCTATCCTCACCCAAAACCACAGCCAACGTCTTGGTTTTAGCTTTTTGGCATTTTTGTTACTTTGTTTAAAGGCTTTTCCCGAATGGTTTTCTCCTGTTGGCATTCTTTTACCACTCACTGCTTACATTTGGACTAGACATTTTTTGCTTGTCAATCCAAATTTAAAGCAGACAAGCTAGACCATAATAGCTTACTCTCAAATTATCTTTTAGCCAAAATCTAATCTGACACAGAGTAATAGCAACCAATTATGAATGCTGCTAAACAATTTATGCCTTAGAACTATCTGCAAACGAGGTTACAGAAGCAAATAAATCTGGTTCACATCTCAACCCAAAGTAATGAGTTTCAAAATTGTCATATCTATGTCTGTGTTGACAAAAGGTTTTGATAAACCAGCAAGGCTTTTTTGTAAATTTTATATCTAGCTCAATTCCTAGTTTTATGAAAACCCCGACGTTTGGTTCTATTTTCAAGCAGGGGTTTTCGCAATGGTACTACCTCAGCTTCACTACTCTCGCGTGCAACCCGAATTAGCAGCCCAGCAGCTATTAAGCTAGCAATCATGGAATTACCACCATAACTAAACATGGGCAAAGGTAAGCCAGTAGTTGGTAGAGAACCTGTAGCCACACCAATATGGAGCAATGATTGTCCTACCATCACAATCGTCACACCGATCGCTACCAATCGATGCACTGGATTTTTTGCCTTCAGCGCCACAATTAATCCGAGAGTGGCGAATGTAGCTAAAAGCGCCAACAACACCATACTGCCAACAAAGCCAAACTCTTCAGCGAACACGGCAAAAATAAAATCGGTATCCTGAATTGGTAAATAAAACAGCTTTTGTTGAGAATGCCCAAATCCGGCTCCCCAAGTTCTACCAGAACCTACAGCTAGTAGACTTTGCACCAACTGGTAGCCATCTCCGGTTGCATCCGCCCACGGGTTCAGGAATGACATTACCCGCTTACGCTGATACTCTTTTATACTAATACTGAATATTGCCAACATCACTCCGCCAATTGCTGTTCCTCCCAGATACTTGTAAGGTAAGCCAGCTGCTAGAGCAATTAGCCAAATAGTCATACCGCAAAGTGCTGTTGTACTTAAGTTAGGCTGGGCGAGAATTCCTAAAAGTACCAGACCGAAAATACCCAACCAAGCCAAACGAACCCGCCAACTGATACGTTCCCAATGCCCAAAAAGCCGCGCACTTTGCAACACCAAAAAGGGTTTAATTAATTCTGAGGGTTGAATCGGAATTGGCCCGATCGCAATCCAACGCGCTGCGTCAAAAGCCTTTTTTCCTAATCCTGGAATCAGTGTGACAAAAATTAATGCCAAAAACAGCAATAAAAACCAATGGGATACTCCCAAAATTTTCTGCAACGGGAAATTAACAATAATATTGAATCCGATTAAGGAAACTAAGACCCAAAGCAACTGACGCTTAAAATAGTATAATCCATCACCCTGACGGGCATCAGCGACGGGATAAGATGCTGAAAATAGCATGATTAAGCCGACAAATAGCCAAATCAACGTTAACCAGCGCAACAACCGCGCTTCTAGTGCCCAGTTGGAGACTGAACTATCAAAAATTGGAATCAGGCGGCGTAGATTCACGATCAGTACAGGTAAAAAGTTAGAAATTAAGAATTAGGAGTTAGCAATAAAACTCATAAATCATAACTTATAACTTATAAGTAGGCTTTACAACCATAAATCTTAGAATTGTCAACTTCAATACAGCACTCATCAGTATTCTGGTCGTACAGCGTTGGCTATGCCCCATCTTAATACAGTCCACTGAACAGGAATTTAGTGGGGACTTGATACCCTTACTCCCTTTAGTGCTGGAGAGGGCAAAGCCATTCTCTTCCTTTCTAGGTCAAAATTAGAAAGTGGTCAGTCCCTCTGTGTCACTGTAAGAATTGCTGAATTCTGATAATTTATAAAACTCAATGATTTAACGCAATCAACTGCTTTTCTGTCCATAGACAGGGGAATTTCAATCCAGAACTCAGTTCCTTGTCCAAGTTCTGATAAACATCTCAGTGTTCCCCCATGTTTTTCAACTACAATCTGATAGCTAATTGATAAACCTAATCCTGTCCCTTTACCTACAGGCTTAGTTGTAAAAAATGGATCAAACAGTCGTTCCTTAACTGCTTCTGTCATTCCTGAACCATTATCAGCAATTCGGATGACACAGTTAGTTTCGATAACTTCTGTAGTAATTGTAATTTTATTAGGACTGGTATGAATTTCTGCGATCGCGCGTTTATCATTATAGCTATCGATCGCATCAATGGCATTACTAATAATATTCATGAATACTTGATTCAGTTGCCCGGCGTAGCAATCTACCAAAGGCAAATTTCCATAATTTTTAACTACTTTGATTCCAGGATGATCGACGCTATTCTTAAATCGATTCTGTAAAATCAGCAAAGTACTATCTAGTCCTTGGTGAATATCAACCCTTTTCATCTCCGCTTCATCAAGACGAGAGAAGTTCCGCAAGGACAAGACAATTTCCGAGATCCTTTCGGCTCCTACTTGCATCGAATCTAAAATTTTGGGTAAATCTTCTAGTAAAAAATCTAATTCGATTTCCTTAATATAATTTTTAATTTCTGGCACAGAATCGGCATAAAATTTTTGGTAAAGATACACAAGCTTTAGTAAACTCTGTGTATAATCTTTTGCATATTTTAAATTCCCGTAAATAAAGTTAACGGGGTTATTAATTTCGTGAGCAACTCCTGCAACCAGCTGTCCCAGGCTAGACATTTTCTCAGCCTGAACTAATTGAGCTTGAGTTTGCTGTAGCTCCCGGAGGGATTTTTCCAATCTTTTGGCCTGAGCCTCAGCAATTTCCGCTAGATTTTCCTTGATTTGTAGCGCACTGCGTAGTTGTGCCCTTTGTTGTTTCAGTTCGCTTGTTAACTTTTTGGCATCAGCCAAAGCGGTGTTCTGAGCTTGCAGTAGAAATAGAAAATCAACAATTGGATCGTGAATCGCAAAGTCTTTGAGTTTTAGACCTAAAGGAACCAGGCTAGTGGTATCTGTAATCCAAGGAGAACCTAAAAAAAATATCACCTCTTGTTCTGGTTCATACATCATCTGACCCTTGAGTTGCATTCCATTGTGGAGAAACTCTAAAATAAACAGGGCCCGAGACTGTTTACAAATAGCATCAAAATCAACCAGAATTTTGGGACGATTAATATAGAAATGCTGCTCCATCAATTTACCAACTAATGACTCTGGACTAATGCGCCCCAAGACATCACCAGTTTGTACAATTTCACGATTACGGTTAAATGCAAAGTGGAAAGGAAAGGCTTTCGCCAGTAACTCTGGTGAAAGCGTAAGGTGAGGAGGAGCCATGCTACTGCACTCAATTTGGTTTATAAATCACTAAAAATTCATCATGTTCAGCACCTTCATCCCGATTCTGGGTTTGGGTAATATGAACTTCTGTATCAAACCTTGCTCCCAATCCTTTGATTAGACCAATAACCATTGGAGTCAGCCCTTCTCTATCAGACCGATAGTGTAAGCTCAGAGAATTTTCCTCCATATCAGTACACTCAAATGATGGGGGCTGGAGTTTAGGAAAACTAACTCCTACACGAGCATGAAGATTGTCGAGGTTTTCTAAAAACTCAGGTAATGTATCTCCACTCATATCCATCATTTCGCCATAGCCTTCTTGGGCTGTGTATTGAACCCAAAATTCCCCAAAGGCTTGGATAATTGCTGTAGGAGATAAACTTAAAACGACACTGGCAGCTTTGACCAACTTGTGGGTGATGTCATCGGGATAGCCTTCCATACTGAGGAAAACATCTACATCCACCTCTGCTTTGTGCTTAATTTCTTTCCAAGTCTCTTCACCAAAACGACTGCACACCATGTCTTGAATCGCCTTGTTCACTAATCCGTACATGGAAGCCTCCTCATAACTGCACCTAATTTTGCTTTTGGAATTTGCCCAAGACTCGATAACTAATTTCTTAAAAAGGTTATTTGAATAACAAAGTTTTCTGTAGTTAAACGTTGAAAATATTTTGTTACAGATTTAAAATCCCAAAAAATAAGTAAAACTGTTTGTATTTTAATGCTACAAATCCTCATTGTTACAACCGTATTTTCACTTATTCCTTTTACCCAGCTAGTTTTGAGAGTTTGTAGTAATCATTAAAGTCATTACTACAAACTTATTTCTCCATCAATTTAAACTTGACAGACTACTAGAGCAATGCATCAAAATGCACCCAGGAATCAGGATACAAGCTGTATTTAGAGATTTGACGCTGAATTCCGTTAAAAAATTGGACACGAGCATCCATAGCTTCTGCAATAGCCAGTTTTATCTTGATATCCTCTTCATTCATGGTTATTTGAGGTTCAATCACTGCTGCTAGTTTTGCTGCGTGACTATCATCTACATCAATATGAACTTCAAAAAAGATCAGGGCTTCTTTGGGTAAGGGAGCAGCACCAATAATTCCTTTGTATAGTTGTGTGTACAGTGAGCTAACAATCCCTTCGGAAGCATAACAGACAGCACCCAGTGCAGCTAAGTAGCCATATTTATGTGGCATCTGCAAGTAGGTTTCAATAAGGGCACGAGTTTCAGGTGTAGTGGGTAGTGCTGCTAGGGTTTCGTCGTCCATACCAAGTGCGCGGGTAAATTGACGAAACAATTCTGGGTGGGACTGAGTCATATCTCCCTGTCCCATTTCGTCAAATAGGTTTTCTAAGATGACTAATTGACTACTTTCGTCTTCGCAACAAGATAAGATGCTAGCTAAGATCCGATTAAATTCTTTGGAGAATTTGTACATCTGAACAGCTAGTATCTGTATGTCTGGTAAAAATAAATTTCCAGATCGACAACGGATTAGAAACTCATGGTTCCATAAAGGATGATTAAGCGTTATTTGACGGAAGGAATTTCTTACTAAAGAAGATGTATTTGTCATCGTGATATTTGTAGGGCTAGATGGAGTGGTTGGTCAAGTAACGGGCTAAAAAATGATTCGTCTACTGCAATATGTTCTGGAGTCACACGCAATTCCTGCAAAATTGGCATGGTATTAAAGCCAGCAATTCTAAGGGCATTAAAGTAATCCTCAAGAGTTTTGTGAATCAATTGAACATTTAGCCAGGAGCCATCTCGTTTCCAAATACGACCAGGAAACTGCTGATCTCGCTTGCTGAAGTAGCCTACACCCTCAACTTGAAAATAAAACGGATATGCTGCCTCTCGCATATATGGAAAAGATGGATGGGGAACGCTGAATACAAATCGACCGCCCGGACGAAGAATGCGTGCAACTTCCGCCATACATTCTTGGGTCTGAGAAATTGTCAAATAGTTAAATAGAAACACTGCAACAACTAAGTCAATTTCGCCATCATCAAATTGCTTGAGACTGGTAGCACATCCTACTTCATAGCTAATACCTAAAGCATCTTCTACTTCTTGCAATTTTGCTGCTTCAATCATGCCTTGAGAAAGGTCTATTCCATGAACTTTTGCAGCACCACGCCGACGTAATTCTCGACTGCAATAACCTTCTCCGCAACCTATATCTAGTACTTGCAAGTCACCAACAGGCTCACAAAGTTTTAGTACAAAAGGGCGTGCCGTAAAGTCAGAGAGAGAACTGGGTTCTCCTCTAATCCAGTCTGATGCTGTGCGATTATATAAGTTTTTAGTTGAGTCTTTGTGATTCACGCTTGACATTTATAGGTGTTAATTTATACTGGTTTTATAGCCTACTTAATCAATTCATTCGGACAAAACTGGAATAATTGATGTATATGTTTTAACAGTTAATATGTTTTGCTGATAAGGTTGATTTTACCGATTTTAGTTTGATTGTTAATTTTGCGTTTAAAAACTATCCTTCTCAAAGGAATCACTACCCTGAATATTGTCATCTTGTTAGTTTCTTCAAATATAAACAGCTAAATTATATTTAACTTCATGAACTTACGTTATTACTTAGTTAATAGCAACTTCATATATATAGGCAGTTAAATTTTAAAATTTAAACTTCATTTATACTTTACTAAAAAAGCTAAAATTTGCTCTTTTAATGAAGAAAAATTAGATAAGTAAACAGTATATTTTACGAAGTGTAAATACAATAATCTTGGTAATTTGTGATAAGTAGATTCGTTTTAAAGACGAACTAGATTTGGATAAATCAGTTATTTAGTTAATTTAGAAGAAGTTTGGAAAAGATCATGTTAGAACAACTGTTAGCAGAATCAGCAACGTGCGATCGCGTAGAATATGAGCGAGCGATCGCATTTTCTCAACTTGGCGATCGCCTCTTTGACGAACTTGCTGATAAAATTGCTACAAGGCGACAGTACCGACTACTGTTTGAACACACATTAAAGCCTGAGTTATTCCAGCAAATCCGAATTGCTGCTGCGGGTTATATTTCAGCGTGTCTGAATAGTCCCATCATTCTTTCGGAAGCTGAAATGCTTGAACGACTACTGGAAGCAAGAAATACATTACCGAACTACACCGGCACTGGTCTTTTGATGCCTAAACGAGAACACACTCTAGCATTTAACCTTTTCCAAAAAAGCGTAGTTGAGGCTTTCTACCAACTAGGAGCAAATGATCTGATTGATGCAGTAGATTTACCAGTCAATCTCCGTATGGTCTATGGCAAGACTGACGCTGAAAAGTTACGTTTGCCCTTTGCTAGCTCAAAATGCCATAGCGATGTCTGGGCAGGTGTTGCTGCTGACGCGACTGTAGTAGTTCTGCCACTATTTGGCGACATCGATAATATAACTATTGAAGCAGGTGAGATGCCCCGCGAAATGGAACTACAGACGATGCGGGTGATGTCAGACTTTGCTGAAGGCCGGGATGTTCCAATGGTTGTCTCTTATACAGAAGCACAACTACAACACGGTACAATGTACTTTAATGATGCCCGTGGATTGCACCAAACGGTAAGAAGGAAAACTGAAGGTCTAAGAATTTCAGTAGATTTCCGGTTTCGGAGGAAATTCAATGAAGCTTATCGGGCAATGGTAGCACCTAATATTGGTGGTGTTGAAGAAGATATGAGTGTGCCTTACGAAGACTGGTTGAAGGTTGGTAAGGAAACACTAATTGTATTTGATGAAACTTCTGAACAAGCAAGGAAAAAACAAAATTCTGGCGCTCCAGTTCCGCTATATACTCGCGGGTATCGCCTTGTAGAAATATTCAATTCTTAACTTTCAGAAATATAAGCAACAAAAAAGAGGTCTTTTTCGACCTCTTACCAATTCCCTAAAATAATATTCTATTTACAGATTACGACAAGCCAGTATTAGCGCCTTGCTTACCAGTTGCCAGTTCTACTTTGATAATTTTGCCGCCTGCTTTTTGAATACGTTGCTGTTCGCGGAACCAGTTCTCGTAGGGAACTAGCTTAGTAAAGTAAGTATTTTGCAGTTCACGTTGGGTACGAATTCGGGTTTGGCTAGGAACTAGAGCAGTAATTTTAAACAAACGGGACATATTTTGAAAATCTCCTGTAAACTTTGTGAAAACTTTTTTTATCTCAAAATCTTGAGTGCAAATCTTTTAATCATTCAAAGGCTGGAAATCAAACATCAATACTAGACCACCAACACTCATCACTGATAATTTACCAAGATAAGCAATATAACGTTCTAGCACTCACGGTTGATTTCCAGACCTTAATAAAGCCGCACCTAAATTCTTAAGTGCAAACTAGCTCTTAGCTTAAGCCAGAAGAGATATAGTCTAAGTAAACGCCCATTTCCTTACCAGCGTCAGAACCAACCAAGCTAGCGGTTACTTCCTTGATTGCTTGGATAGCTTGCACAGTAGCACCAACGGGAACTCCTAAAGAGTTGTAGGTTTCCTTCAAGCCATTTAATACGCGCTCATCCAAAATGGAAGGATCGCCAGCTAACATAGCGTAGGTGGCATAGCGTAGGTAGTAGTCCAAATCGCGGATGCAAGCAGCATAGCGGCGAGTGGTGTACATATTGCCGCCGGGACGGGTGATGTCAGAGTACAGCAAAGATTTTGCTACAGCTTCTTTAACGATCGCAGCAGCGTTAGCGCTGATGGTGCTAGCAGCACGTACCCGCAGTTCGCCAGTAGCGAAGTAGCCTTTTAGCTTTTCTAAGGCAGAAGAGTCGAGGTATTTACCTTGAACGTCTGCGGAGTTAATGACAGCGGTAATTGCGTCTTGAGCCATGTTGTTAATTCCTTATTTCCAACCGTATTGCAATACTTCTGTTTAAGTAGGTAAACAGCTTTACCCTATCCTAGAAGAGCGCCAACTAGGTAGTCGAAGTAGCTACCAGCTTCACTAGCATCATCACCAGACAGCAATGTACCAGCTACATTCTTCAGCCCACGGATACCTTCAGCAACACCATCGATAGGAGTTCCCAAGGACTTGTACAGTTCACGAGCACCTATAACACCGATTTCTTCGATGGGGGTAACATCACCAGCAACGATACCGTAGGTAACGAGGCGGAGGTAGTAATCTAGGTCACGCAGACAAGTAGCAGTCAGTTCTTGACCGTAAGCGTTTCCACCAGGAGACACAACATCAGGACGCTTTTGGAACAGTTGATCGCCAGCTTGCTTAACAAGGCGTTCGCGATTTTCTGACAGAATTTGAGCAATCCGCACACGGCGCTCACCACTTGCAACGAAGGATTTGATCCGATCTAACTCACCGGGGCTGAGATAGCGGGCTTCTGCATCAGCATTCACGATAGCTTTCGTGACAATACTCATTAATGGATTCCTCCAATACGAATGAAACCAGGATTTGATTAAACTGGTGCGACTTTAAATTTGGTTTACGGAGTTTGTTCTCTCGTCCTTTTAGACACAGCAGTTTGATAACTGCTACGGCTAATAAATTACGAGTTTGCTTGAGTCCACACAAGTACACAAGCTTTCAAACTCAGTTACCTTCCGCAAAACATTTTCCGGCATTCTGTTGAGCATTTATGACTGCTCTTAACACTTTGTAATATTGCCTTTCAGAATTCCCTGTTTTAGCTGTAATCTGAGAGCGGTATTACGAAAGGTTACGAATGGGGCAGAGGGCATAGGGCATAGGGCATTGGAAATAATCTGTACCCTATTCCCTATTCCCTAATCAACCGCTACACCGCTGAGTTAGTTACCTGCTAGAGATGGGAAGCGGTTGTAAGGCACAACATCTTCACCAAAGTAGCGGCTATATTCTGGACTTTCGACTATCGCTTCTACAGCAGCCGACAAACCACTATCAGCTAGCAGCTGCTTGTACTGGCTAATTTCTTCCTGAGTTGCGGGTGTACGCCCCAACAGGTGGCGGAAGAGGAACTCAATCACCTTGGCATGAGGATAAGGTGACAAGAAGCGCTGGCGATAGATTTCGGAACTGGCTAGTTCACGCACAAACTCGCGGACGGAAATTTCACCATTCTGGAGTTTGCCCTCTAGATCAGTACGGCGGAAATTATCAGGCACTTCACCGCTAAATACATCCAACACTTGATGGTAAATGGCGTTGATTACCTGTTGTTTTTGGGCTTGGTTGGTGCTTTCCGTTAGACGGTAAATACGTGCATTTTTTCGCACACCCTGTTCTATGGATTGTCCGCTACCATCGTTGTAGGAACGACCCAGTTCAGCAAATGAGGGCTTACCGTTTGTATGCGCGGCTATATCTGCGATCGCCTGGGCTAAAAGCGGAGTAGTAGTCGATCCCACGCGCGGCTGTACTGGCTTAAAGCTAGGTACAACGACATCATCGTTTTGCTTGGTAAGCTGGTTGTACAACTTCTCTGTATTCGGGAAGTTTGCCGCCGGGAGGGTTGGGAAGCGACGGTAAGGCACTGTATCTTCACCAAACACCTGGTTATATTCCACACTATCTACCAAAGCACCAATAAAGGCACGAATACCTTGAGTAGCCAAAATCTGGTTATACTTGCGGATTTCTGCTTGGTCTAGTGGCGCACGTCCCAGGAAGTGTTTAGTTCCTAACTCAATTACCTTGGTGTTGGGGTAAGGTGTGTAGAACTCTTTCAGGTATAGGTTAGAGTAACCCAAACCTTCAATAAATTCCTTCACGCTAATTTCGCCATTCCCCAGCTTGCTTTCCCACGCCGTAAATTCGTTTTTGGCGATGTAGGGTGCAATATCCCGCTCAAATATCTGACGATACGCAGCACTGATCAAAGTTTGCACTGCAACTTTATCACTGGTATTCGCCACCAATTTGAAGATTTTGGTTTGTTCGCGTTGCTTGGTGACACCTTGGTTAATGCGGAACTGAATATCTGGTTCTGACCGATTTTCTGTCACTGTACCCAGTGTTACAAAGCTCGGCGTTACTTCCTTCTGAATTTTCGCCGCAACATCTTCACGAATGCTACCAACGCGCAATTGTCGCCCTGATACACCACCAGGAGTCAGATAACGTTCGTAAGGAATTGTATCTTCACCAAATGCTTCGCTGTATTCTACGCTGTTAATAATGGCATCAACTACCGCGTAAAAGCCCTGTTTAGCCGCGATGTCAAAGTATTTGTTGATTTCTTGACGGCCATAAGTCGGACGACCCAACAAACGGCGGTGAATATACTCGATCGCTTTACAAACATAGAGCGATGACCAGTACAGATTGCGGAATACATCCGACTTAGCCAAAGCACGGATAAACTCCCGTACCGAGATGTCGCCGTTTTCCAGCTTGATTTCCAATACCTTCGGGCGCTGACCTTCGTAAAGATCGCGACCAAAAACTTGCAAGTAAGCAGCTTTAATCAGTGCTTGCGTGGAGCTTTCGGAGTATCTGACGCTAGAATTTTTGGCAGCCTTTTTACCTCTAGTACCAGGTAGCTGGTCTAATTTGAACACCTTGGGACCAAGGGTACCAGGAGCTTCACCCCGCGCTTTGGGGTTACTATTTTGGTTATTAATCCCTGCCCCTTGGTGAATCAGGATGCGCTTGGTATCCTTGCCAAAAGGAGCCGGACGGGTGCTGGGGTTGCGAGTTTCTTTCGGGAAAATCGCCCCAAACTGAATTTCTAAGGGGTCATTGCCAGAACCGTAGGGATGTTGATCTGGTAACGGTTGCTCGTAAGCCGCAAATGTGGTAATGAACTGAGGTATTTTGCGGAAAGGCGCACTGTAGTTAAACAGATCTTGCTGCGGCCCCCAGTTGCGACATTCTTGGGCTTCTTGACCCAGACCCCGGAGGTAGGGTACTGTTTCTTCACCAAAATAGTCGCTGTATTCAGCAGAATCGACTAAGGCATCTACCAAGGCTGGTAGACCACCGTTAGAAATAATCGAGAAGTATTTTTGTACTTCTTCGCGGCTACTTGGCCCCCGTCCTAAAATGTGACGGAAAGCTAGTTCGATGACTCGGCTGTTAATAAAAGGCTGATAAAACTGTTTTTGGTAAAGGGGAGATTTAGCTAGACGACGGACAAACTCTTTCACAGAGATGTCGCCATTCTTGACTTTGGATTCTAGGTCAGATATGGATAAGCTATAAGCACGGGTAATGTCGCGCTCAAAGATTTGCCGATATGCGGCCTTGATTACCTCATTTTTTTCGCTAGCTGATAACCCAGTCTTCAAGACAAACTTCGGACGGCGTTCTGCTGCATTAAAGTAAATTTGCGGCAGTTCTAAACCTTGCTGGTCACTAGAGGGGCGTTGGCGGACTTTATTTGAAGGTGTGGCTGCTTTGAATTCTGTTAACAAAACATCCATGTACTGAGACACAATTTCTGTAGCCTCAGCATCTTTGCGGAAAAAGGAAAGAGCACCTGCTTTGATTTCTTGCAAAGCTACTAGCGTTGCTTCACCAGAACAGGCATTCTCAATTATTTCCCGTAAACCCCGTGTATTCACAGCTATGATGTTGGGGTCGCCAGCAACGATCGCATAAGTAGCGTAACGCAAGAACCAAGATAAATCCCGCAAGCTCTTGGCCATATTGCTTGGGCCATAGCGAGCAATGTTAATTGGTCTGAAACCCGATGGTGTCGGGCCACTGGGGGATGAGTTAAAGATTGAGCGTAAATTTTCTAGAAACCCACCACGACTTTCAACATAGGTTACTGTTCCCAGTTGCATCCCTTGTTGAACATTCGCGCCACCACCAGCAGTTACTAATTCTGCTTCTCTGGGCTTTTCTAAAAAAGCCATTGGCGAACCACCAACAAAAATCCGGTTGGCAGCGCGAGACACAATAATTTCGGCATTATCTGTAAGCGTCTGAGAAATTTCTAAACGCTTTGCACCAGATGCAAAATAGCTTGCCAGTTCATTTAGTTCACCACTTACCAAAAAGCGGTCTTGCTGCTCGGCTTGGGTAATTGTCGCTACAGCTAGGGTTTGATATAGTTGCGGACGCGCAACTGAGCTTCCACCACTCGCCTTAATACTCATCGGATTTGTAAAACTCCCATCATAATCGTTACATATGTTAAATCTGGGTGGTTTTGAGGGTTGACACATCAGTGTCTCTGTGCTTTATCAGCTTGAGAGTTTTGCCTACAAAACTGCCAGTAAATTAACCCAGTTAGCTTTTAGATTAGAACGTTTTGCGTTCTCAAGGCTGGTTTATTAAGAAGTATGTAGAAGCTGTAGCTTAGATGCATTGAGTCTTAACAGTACATACTCTTGTTTGGCTGAGATCAAACCTAAGTTTTGTAACTAAGTAGTCCAGTAGGCATAAGCTAATTGTCAGACAGTTTGGGATTCATTCTTGTTCAAAGAGCTAGTCCGCGAATTAGAAAACTTGCTAGAGTGAACAGAGTTAGCCTTAATGTCTAATCGCCAAAACCTATACATCTCATGGATTTTGCTAATATTGCATCCCAGTTAAATGCTGGAACGATTTTACCAGAGGGGATTGTTATTCTCACCCTCTTGGGGGTTTTGATTGTTGATTTGATTTTGGGGCGTACATCCGCACGCTGGATTGGATATCTAGCGATCGCAGGTTTATTTGCTTCGATTGTCGCCCTATATTTTCAATGGGACGCTCCTAATCCCATCTCTTTTAGCGGTGGCTTTAACGGTGATGATTTGAGTATCGTCTTTCGCGGCATCATTGCCTTGTCTGCCGCCGTCACTATACTGATGTCAATTCGCTACGTCGATCAGAGCGGCACGCCATTAGCCGAATTCATCGCTATTTTGCTGAGTGCAACTTTAGGAGGGATGTTTTTATCCGGGGCTAGTGAGTTGGTGATGATTTTCATCTCCCTAGAAACCCTGAGTATTTCCTCTTATTTGTTAACAGGTTATACCAAGCGTGACCCCCGCTCCAATGAAGCGGCGCTGAAATACTTGTTAATTGGGGCTTCCAGTACGGCAGTATTTTTGTACGGTGTATCACTGCTGTATGGACTATCTGGAGGACAAACAGAACTAAGTGCGATCGCAAATGGCATTGCCGCAGCGAAAGTGGGACAATCTTTAGGTTTAGTGATTGCCTTAGTTTTTGCGATCGCAGGTATTGGCTTCAAAATCTCCGCCGCCCCCTTCCACCAGTGGACACCAGACGTTTACGAAGGCGCTCCCACCCCAGTCATCGCCTTTTTATCTGTTGGTTCCAAAGCAGCTGGGTTTGCCCTAGCCATCCGCTTGCTGACAACAGCCTTCCCCCTAGTTGCAGACGAGTGGAGATTTGTCTTCACCGCTCTAGCCGTTCTCAGCATGATTTTGGGTAACGTAGTCGCCCTAGCCCAAACCAGCATGAAACGAATGCTAGCTTACTCATCTATTGCCCAAGCTGGGTTTGTGATGATTGGCTTGATTGCTGGCACACAAGCCGGGTATGCCAGTATGATATTTTACCTCCTGGTTTACTTGTTCATGAACCTGTGTGGCTTTACCTGCATCATCCTGTTCTCACTGCGGACAGGAACCGATCAGATTGCCGAATACTCTGGCTTGTATCAAAAAGACCCACTCCTAACACTGGGGTTGAGTATTGCCCTGCTTTCCCTGGGTGGTATTCCCCCGTTGGCTGGGTTTTTCGGCAAGATTTATTTATTCTGGGCTGGTTGGCAAGCAGGGCTTTATTGGTTAGTCTTACTGGGCTTAATTACCAGCGTCGTCTCCATCTACTACTACATTCGCGTAGTTAAGATGATGGTAGTCAAAGAACCACATGAAATGTCCGACGCAGTAAAAAATTATCCCCAAGTGCGTTGGGATTTGCCTGGGCTAAGACCTTTGCAAGTAGGGTTGGTGGTAACATTAATTGCCACTTCTATAGCAGGGATTTTGTCAAATCCACTGTTTACATTGGCTAACAATTCCATCTCCAATACCCCATTTTTGCAAGCAACAATCAAAAGTAATGTAAAAACACAAAATCTAGTGCTTTTACCAAAGTTAGATTCGGTTAGTCAGTCTCAACCCTCAGTTGATTCTACCGCTAAGATTTAACCGGGTTTCAATACAACTTTGCACTCAAAGACACGCCTGTTTGCTAATTAGCAGACAGGCTTTTGTTTATACATGAATATGCGTTTATAAGTCAATATGGTTCACTTAGAGGTTGTTTGAAAAGTATTTAGCTGTGATTTTAGGCACTTGTTGATCCCCCCTAACCCCCCTTAAAAAGCAGGGCTGATTCATTCCACAAGACGAAGGAGTTTGTCAAGATGGTTAGCGAGAAAATTGTAAGTGAGGGTGACGAGAAGATGAACTTTTAAGCACTTGAACAACAGTAAAATTGTTCATTTTCTTGGCAAGCTGGTAACAAAATAATCAATTTTAAATCGCTATAACCCTTGATATTTAGCGCTCTTTGGGGAATGAATCAGCCCTGCCCTTAAAAAGGGGGGGAACTGGAATCAAAGTCCCCCTTTTTAAGGGGGATTTAGGGGGATCTAAAACGTTTTGCTACTAATAAAAGGACTTTTCAAACATCTTCTTAAGGCTAAAACTCTTTTTTTACGAACCGCAGAGGCGCAGAGGACACAGAGAGAAGAGAGAGAAGAAATACTTAACTGAAGTGTATTGATTTATAAGTCCTAAAATTTTACGAGCCTGAGTTAACAGGTATCTTAATAACAAATTCCGCACCTTTTCCTGGAACAGAAAAACAGCTAAGTTGTCCGTCATGTTTTCCAACAATAATCTGATAGCTTACAGATAACCCTAGTCCTGTCCCTTTACCCACGGGTTTAGTAGTGAAAAACGGATCGAATACCTTTGAGCGAAGTTGTTCACTTATTCCCAAACCATTATCAGCAATACTAACCGTTACCCATTTGTCATCGATTACTTCAGTTTTGATTTGAATTTGGAGATTATTTCTTATCAGCTTTTGATTGTCAGTTATTTCTGAATTGCTTACCGAAGCTTCAAGTGCATCGATTGCATTAGCAAGTATATTCATAAACACTTGGTTTAGTTGACCGGGATAGCAAGTTACATTAGGTAGCTGACTATATTTTTTGATGACTTTAATTTCTGGGTAATCATGCCTAGCTTGGAGTCGATGCTCCAAAATCATTAAAGCACTATCAATTCCTTCGTGAATATTAACTTTTTTAAATTCTGCTTCATCTAGTCTCGAAAAATTACGTAGTGATTTAACAATTTCCTGAATTCGCTCTGTTCCCACTTTCATTGACTGGAAAAGTTTAGTTAAATCTTGAATCAGAAAATCTAAGTCTATTTCTTCTAGCTTTTGTTGAATTTCTAGAGTATTCGGACAAACTTGTTGATAAATTTGCACCAATTTCAGTAAATCATGAGTATATTTATGGGCGTGATGGAGGTTCCCATGAATAAAACTCACTGGGTTATTAATTTCATGAGCAATACCAGCGACCATCTGTCCTAAACTAGACATTTTCTCAGCTTGGATAAGTTGAGTTTGGGTAAGTTGTAGTTCCTTTAGTGTTTCTTGTAAAGCGGTTGTACGTTCCTCAACCCTAATTTCTAACTCTTGATTAGCTTTCAAGAGCGCTTCCTCTGCCTGTTTACGTCTCTGGACTTCTTTTGCTAACTCATCGATTTTCTGGTTAAGGAGAACAAAATTACTGCTGGCTAAAGTTCTATTTTCTAAGCGTAAGATAATTAAAGCTGAAGATTCAGGAGACCAAGGTTGAATAACGGCTCCTTGGCTACGACATATTAGCATTTGTCCATCATTTTTTCGTAAAGTCAAGGAGCCAATCACCATTGCTCTGCTACATGAACAAACTTGCAGGTACTTTACAACATCGTCAGTAGACTGAGTTACAAGTTCAAAGAGCATTTTTCCCCGCAGTTCCTGACGACGTAACCCCAGCATATCTGCTACTGGTTGATTGGTCGCTAACAACTGACCCTCTCCACTTACCAAGAGCAAAGGTTCTGGTAAAACTCTGGCAAATTCAAGAAATTGTTCAGGAGTCATGGGGATTTCAATTTCAGGGTTCGATTCTAATTTACATATCTGCACTCAAGCTTGTACTATACAGTTAGTTTAGTAATGAAGAGTTTATACAGATTCTAATCCCTTAAAGTATTCTCGACCTTCTGCATCTTCTGCCTCTTCTGTGAGTTTTAAATAAACAATAACTCTACATCCAGAAGCACCCTGTGCTATTGTCTCTTGCAATTCTACTTTCGCATAGCCCAGATTGTTAGCTGCGATCGTCCCGAATACGTTTGAAGTCATCATACACATGGCAGGGCGATTAAGCACTTTTTCTGCAAATGGGCAGACACGATTGCCAAAGACAATTTTTTCATCATCCTGCTCAATAACATAAAAATCGCCTTGGATTCGTCTTTTTAAATCAATCAAGACATCAGCGACTTGGTTAGGGGAAAGATTTGAGACTTTCAGAGCAGATTTGTAATCTTGGTTAATCTGCGTACCCATCCTTTCACCAACTACACTAATAAATCCAGAAGCTTCTTCTAAGCCAACTACATCCTGCAAAGTACCAGACAATTCTCTGATTAATGTACGTAAAAATATATCGCGTTCTAAAGAAAGATTAAGCGTAGCTATTGGGTGATTAAGTACATTGGTCATAAATTTTGAGGATACAATCTTGGAACTACAGTTATAGAGTTCCCCAAAATGACCATAAAGTAACTGCTTGATATCTTTTTTTAGAAAATTTGCTGCTTGCTTGTGTTTCTAATAAATTGTGATGGCCATCACAATTTCTGAACCTTGTCGTTGCAACAGTTCCCAGTTTAGCAAGGCTTTTTCTACCTTACATCTTGCGATCGCCTATGCAGAGATCAGCTTATTTGCTATTATGGCAAAACTTTCCTGTTGTCTATAAATAAATTTTGTTGAACTAAAACCGTAGTTAATTATAAATTGTGAACTATAAATTATTCGGTGACGATAATATTCAACTAAATTGACTAAATATTAATTTTAATAAGTGATAGATTTTCTATTTTAATAAATTGGAAGATTGATTATAAACTCAGAACCTTTTCCTAGCAAAGATTTTACTTCGAGAGTTCCCCTATGTTTTTGGGCAATAATCTGATAGGCGATTGATAATCCTAATCCAGTTCCTTTTCCCACAGGTTTGGTTGTGAATAAATGGTCAAATATTTTTTGTTGAACATCAGCAGATATTCCCACGCCATTATCTTGAATTCTAATCAATACGTGATTTTTATCTTGACTTTGAGCAGTATGAATTGTAATTTGATTGGGATTTTTACTAATTTCATTAAAACTCAATCCATAATTAGACTCTTCTAAAGCATCAATTGCATTTGCCAACAAATTCATAAATACCTGATTCAGTTGTCCGGGAAAGCATAATAAAGGAGGAAGTTCGCCGTAGTTTCTAACTACTTGAATAGCAGGACGAATCTTATTATCTTTCAAACGATGCTTGAGAATAAGGAGAGTATTGTCAATACCTTCATGAAGGTTAAACAAAACTTTTTGTTCTGTATCTGCTCTAGAGAAAGTTCGCAAGCTGTTGCTAATATTAGAAATGCGATCGGTACCTTCCTTCATTGATGAAATGAGCTTAGGTAAATCCTCACGTATATACTCCAGATCAATCAGGTTGATTGTTTCTTGAATTTCTTGAGATGTTTGAGGATAGGTTTGCTGATAGAGGTCGATCAGATGTAATAAATTCTCGATATATTCTTTAGCTGGAGCCAGATTACCTGCTATAAACCCAACTGGGTTGTTAATTTCATGGGCTACATCCGCAACTAAACTTCCTAAGCTAGACATTTTATTCTGTATTATCTGAAGATTAAGAAGCATCATTTCTAGCTCATAGCTTCTTTCTTCTAGGCTGTTTTGATATTCTTTTAATTCATCAATTACTTTTCTGAGCAAATATTCTTTTTTTTCATTTGTCTCTTCTAGTTTTATCCGGTCTGTTTCCGAACGCTCTAATTGCTTTTGGATAATTCTATTCGCTTTTTTTAGTTCCTTAATTTCTTGTTGATAATCAACAATTTCCATAAGTTTTTACCGAGTTCCCAAAATTAAGGTTACAAATGTTTCATTGTGAAATTGTGTCTGGCTAATTCGATCTATAGGAGCAATTTCTCCATAAGAATAAAATCCACAACCAGGTAAATGGTTAGCCCAACAGAGTTTTGTATTCTGGTACTCTTCCTTTGCTCTAGTACCAAGTATTTGCCGACGAGCTACACATGAAAAAAATAAAACAGCACTTGGTTCTGCACCTGGATAATTATCTAAAGCATTCATGAATGATGCTTTGGAAGCTGCCAAAATATCTTCATAACCTGCTTCTGCAATTTGAATAATAGCTTTATCGGGAATATCTGCAAAAAAGGTGATGCTACCAGATTGCTGATTGTAAGCAATAGGGGCTCTTATATAAAATTTGTCTCCATCCCGCTCAAATACTGCTAGAGGATATTCCATTGAAGGAGGAAGCAAACCTAGATAATGATGATAAAAATCTAAAGCTGGTTTACCATCTATTTCATAGAGTATGTTCTTATCCACCTTAGTCACTTGACTTGTTTGACCGATAGGATTCCAACCACTTGCAACACCATGAGAAAACAATATTGTGCCAGAAAAAAGCAGAATTGGTACAGAATCACTTAATACTTCTGTTTGAAAAAATTGATATGTATTTTGATATCTGGACTGGTCGCCTGCCAAACCACCGAATATTGGCACATTTTGACCCAGAGCTAACTTTAAGCCATTTAATATAGATACACCACTAATTGTAAGACTCTCTGGATGAGTTAAACATAGACTTGGAGTCGCGGTGCTTTTTGCTTGGGCTTGCTCTACAGCTTGTTTAGTTACAGCAATTGGATCGCTTGAAACTTTACGTCCAACTCCTGCATGAATTTCAACTTCGTCTGAGCAAAACAACATTAAAGTGATTGAGTCCTGCTGAAACTCTAAGACTGAAGAAATTTCTCCATCTGTGGTTCCACCAATCAACTCAATTCCCGGAAAAGCTTGATAAATTTGCTGCAAAATGAGAGGATGTTCAAAGTCAATTGCTGAAAAAAGAATCCCAGCTTTTGGTATATCTCCTGCAAGAGAATTAGCACATTGCTGAATAACTTCTTCAACTGCTGATAGAGAATCTGGATCGTTACTGTGACCTACTACTGTTTTAAACATAAAGATTCTTATAACGGTACTTAGTATGATTCTTAAATAGGAAGTTTAATGATAAACTCTGAACCTTGTTCTGGTGATGAATTTACCTCCAGAGTTCCTCCATGTTTTTCTACAACAATTTGACGAGCAATTGATAATCCTAATCCTGTACCTTGACCCACAGGCTTAGTAGTGAATAAATGGTCAAAGATTTTTTCCTGGACATCAGTTGACATTCCCACCCCATTATCTTTAATGCGAATCAAAATATGATTTTTGTTTTCATTGAGGATAGTCTGAATCAAAATTTGATTAGGATTTGCTTCAATTTCAATATAGGTACGTCCTATATTCGACTCTTCTAAAGCATCAATAGCATTAGCTAATAAATTCATAAATACCTGATTTAATTGTCCAATAAAACATTCTAATTCTGGCAAATTATCGTAATCTCTAATTACTTGAATATCAGGTCGGTTTTCGGATGCTTTTAAGCGGTGTTTGAGAATCATAATTGTGCTATCAATGCCATCATGAATGTTGCAATAAATTTTGCGATCGCTATCTGCACGAGAAAAGGTTCTCAGACTAGTACTAATGTTACGAATGCGCTGGACACCCTCTTTCATTGAAGAAATTAAGTTCGGTAGATCCCAAAGCAGATGATTCAAATCTATCGCACTAATTTCCTCTTGAATTTCTACAACTGGATTAGGATAATATTCCTGATAGAGATTAATAAGGTTAATCATATCTTGGAAATATATTGAAGCGTGTCCAAGATTGCCATGAATAAAACCAACGGGATTATTAATTTCATGAGCAACTCCTGCCACTAATTGACCAAGGGCAGACATTTTTTCTGTCTGTACAAGCTGAAGTTGAGATTCTTGTAGGTCTTTTAATGCCTTAGATAAGGCTGCTGTCCTATCTGCAACTCGTTTTTCTAAAGTTTTTGTGAGATTTCTTAATTGCAGATGGGTTTTAATTCTAGCTAATAATTCTTCTTCATGAAAAGGTTTAGTGATGTAATCAACTGCCCCGATATTTAGACCCTTTACCTTACTATGAGTATCAGAATTAGCTGTCATAAAAATTACTGGTATGTCACAAGTAGCTGAATTTTCTTTCAGCATTTTACAGGTTTCAAAGCCATCTATTCCTGGCATCATTACATCTAATAAAATCAAGTCAGGTAGTATATATTCAGCTTGTTTAAGTGCCTTTTTAGCATCATTTTCTGTAAGAACGTTAAAGCCAACATTAGTTAATATGCCAAAGACAATTTCTAAATTTGTAGTAGTATCATCCACTACTAAAATTAAACTATCTTCTGGTAAATTCAGTATTTGAAACTCTGACTTGTAATTCATGTATTTAAATTAATTTAACTCCTTGTTACTTGTTCGATATTTGCTTGCGATCGCAGCTAAGTCACCTCTATTTTATCGGGGTCACTGACTGACAAATTTATCCTCTGACGATCCTATAGTTCCCAAAAACTGTCATAACAGCAACATTCCTACACTAAATTCTTCTCTGGAACTACCGGAGCGATCGCTATAGCACGGACATCAACCCCAAATCTGCACTTTCGCTAGAGTTGAAGATCCTCTTTCATGAAGGCGAACGCTCTGAAATTAGTCATTGTTACCCTTGTCTTTTGAGAAAAGTAGCGCTATGCACAACAACATTGTTGATCCCATAAGTTAACTTATTTAGTTAGTCAACAGTATGGATGATGTTGTTAATAAAACCATAGCTATTTTTAATAAAATTTTATAATTCAGGATAATTTCGGTTATTGTTTAGCTAAAAAATATTGAACAATAAGCAGTAACCTTTGAAATATTTATATAAGTTTACGTATCAGTTATAGAGATGTAAATCATATTTACACACTAGAGAAAACGTGTAGTTATAGTAAATTTTTCAAAAATCTCTGTTAGAGACACTTAAAAAGTGTATTGCCTTTGTTTGTTCTCCTGTAATTAATGTTCGTTACTTTAAACTCATACTTTTTTATGAAGGAATTACTTTCCCCCACTTTATACTGCCCATTTTTGTCCCAAACTAATAAGCATATTGATGCTTTAGAAAAGCACGCTCTTGAATGGGTACTTCACTTTAATCTCTTAGCTAATGAACCATCTTATAAGCGTTTTTGCAAATCAAATTTTTTCTTTCTAACGGCAAGTGCCTATCCTAACTGCCCGCTTGAAGAACTTAAAATTGCAAATGATTGGTTGAGTTGGGTTTTTATTTGGGACGATCAATGCGATCTATCAGAGTTAAAAAATAAACCTGAAGTATTAAATAATTTTCACCAAAGATATTTGGAAATACTTAATGGTGCAGAACTTACGAGCCAAGATACACTATTTAGTCATGCATTAATTGACTTACGACAACGAACTCTCCAAAGAGCTAGCATAAAATGGTTCAATTACTTTATCAGCTACTTGGAAGACTACTTTTTTGGGTGTGTTCAGGAAGCTACCAACCGCGCCAAGGGAATTGTACCTGATGTGGACACTTATATTATGATACGTAGATCAAGCGTAGGAGTTTATGCTGTTCTCGCATTAGCGGAATTTTGTAATCAGTTCATTATTCCTGATGTTTCAAGAAACCACTCCCTTGTGAAAAAGCTGGAACTAATTACAACTGATATTATTGCCTGGTCTAACGATATCTTTTCAGTATCCAGAGAAATAGCTAGCGGTGATGTTCACAATTTAATATTTGTCTTGCATTATCACAATAAAATTTCTATGGAAGAAGCAATAGAGCAGGTAACAAAAATCCATAATGAAGCAGTACATTCATTAATCAGAGCAGAATCATTTCTTCCAGATTACAGGGAAGAATTAGATGTTGAAATTCCCAAATATATATCAGGAATGCATAGTTGGATTCGTGGTAATATCGATTGGTGTTACCAGTCCTCTCGGTATCAAAATTTAGAGAGGCTGGAGTTAATAGAATTTAAATAATCAGATTTCACCTAAATTGACTAGCTAAAGTTAGTTAAGCAGTGAAATTGTAATATTAACTAGTATCATTTCAATTTGTATGTAATAAATATTTCATCTCCTGCTTAGAAAAATAGTAAGAAGAATAAATGGCCATTAGCTCACCATAATTTCAAAAAAAATAGATGCAACTACCTAATCTTCTCGAAAGTCCCTCTTTAGTACAAAAGCTTCATTGGGTTAGTGACCCAATAGGCTATATGGAAAATGCAGCCCAGCAATATCCTGATATTTTTACTGGTGAAATAGTCGGTTTTGGCGGTACAGTGGTCTTTGTGAATCAACCCCAAGCAATTCAGGAAATTTTAACTAACGATCGCAAAAAGTTTACAGCCGTCGGCGAACTCAACGGAATTTTAAAGCCTCTTTTAGGGGATTATTCCGTTCTGATGCTGGAGGGCGATCGCCACAAACGCCAACGACAACTCGTGACACCCTCTTTTCATGGAGAGCGGATGCAAGCCTATGGTCAGCTAATCTGTAATGCTTCTGAAAAAATCTTTAGTCAGTTACCACTAAATAAGCCATTTTTTGCTCGTGACCTAACAAAAGAAATATCTCTGCAAGTTATTTTACAGGCTATCTTTGGCTTTTATGAAGGAGAAAAAATTCAAAAACTTAGGCAACTATTACCATCCTTCTTACAGCTTTTTGAGTCGCCTCTTACTTCTAGTTTATTTCTTTTCTCGTCCTTGCAACAAGATTTAGGAGTTTGGAGTCCTTGGGGAAAGTTCCTGCGCGTTCGAGAGAAAATTGATCAATTTCTCTACACTGAAATTACTGAGTGTAAGCAACAACGCGATCCAGAACGCACCGATATTCTCTCTTTGCTTATATCATGTCGGGATGAAGCAGGTCAACCGATGACAGATCAAGAGTTGCACGATCAGTTAATAACCCTAATACTTGCTGGCTATGATACTACTGCAACGGCAATGGCTTGGGGATTATACTGGATTCACAAAAAGCCTTTAGTTCGTGAAAAACTGCTCCAAGAACTGGATACTCTAGGTGATTCTCTAGATCCTATAAGCATTTCCCGACTACCATATCTTACAGCTATCTGTAATGAAACCTTGCGAATTTACCCCGTCACCATGTTTTCCTTTCCCAGGGTAGTGCAAGAACCCCTGGAATTATTGGGACATCCTTTAGATGCTGGAACTATACTGCTTCCCAGTATTTATCTCACTCATCATCGAGAGGATTTATATCCCCAATCTAAGCAATTTAAACCAGAGCGCTTTATTGAACGTCAATTTTCTCCCTATGAATTCCTGCCCTTTGGCGGTGGTGTCCGTCGTTGTATGGGCGAAGCTTTGGCTCTATTTGAAATTAAGCTAGCATTAGCAACCATTGTGTCACGCTATGACTTGACGCTAGTTGATCATCGGCCAGAACAACCTCAGCGTCGAGGTTTTAACCTTGCTCCAAGCAGTGGAGTTAAAATGGTAATGATAGGACAACGTGCGCGTCAAGAGTCTTTAATTAATATGACAACTACACCCGCATCTTAATAGATTTTCAAGTTAAATTGATGGATAAGCAAGTTTGCAGTAAGCACTAAAGTCTTACTAAAAACTTGCTTTAAATATTCTTGCTTACCTACTGAGTCTAGATATCTGACTGTTGCATCGGGATCTCAATCACGAACTCAGTCCCCTTTCCTAATGTGGAATCGCAGGTTAAAGTACCTTTGTGTTTGTCCACAATAATCTGATAGCTAATGGATAGCCCTAACCCTGTGCCATTTCCTACCGACTTGGTAGTAAAAAATGGGTCAAATATTTTCTGCTGTACCGCTTTTGTCATACCAGAACCATTATCGGCAATCCGAATTATCGCCGTATTAGAATCTGTTAGTTCAGTAAAGATGTGAATTTGCCCGACAAAATCAGAAGCTAATGATGTATCTAGAACATTTATTATTTGTTCTTTATCATTTACCAATGATGAATGACTAATTACAAATGAATCTTCTAAAGCATCGATTGCATTACTCAGGATATTCATAAACACCTGATTTAGTTGACCAGGATAACAAATAACTTCCGGTAATTTCCCATATTGCTTGATGACTTCAATTTCAGGAAAGTTGCTATTTTCCTTAATTCGGTGTTGCAAAATCATTAAGGTACTGTCTATCCCATCATGAATATCTACAGGTTTCATCTCAGATTCATCTAAGCGAGAAAAGTTGCGTAAGCCCAAAACAATATTTCGGATACGCGAACTCCCCACCTTCATTGAATTTAGAATCTTTGGTAAATCTTCTGCTAGAAAATCTATATCAATTTCCTCAAACTTTTCTTCAACTAAAGGTGAAGGATGGGGATATTCTTGTTGATAAACAATTACCAGATTAAGCAAATCTTGGACATACTCACTAGTATGACTAATGTTGCCATAAATAAAGTTAATCGGGTTATTGATTTCATGAGCAATCCCCGCTACCATTTGTCCTAGAGAAGACATTTTCTCACTTTGAATCAATTGAATTTGGGTACGCTGTAATTCCTGGAGAGTTTCTTGTAAAGAGTGATTTTTGTCGTTAAGTTCCCGAGTTCTTTCCTGGACTTTTTCTTCTAAGGTATGGTTATATTCCTCTAAGCTTTCCTTAGCTTGTGCCAAATTTTTGTAGAGAAAAGCATTCTCTAGAGATATTGCTGCTTGAGTAGTAAGGAGTTTGATAACTTCTACGCGATCGCGGGTAAAGGCTCCAGTAGTCAGATGATTTTCTAGGTAAAGAATCCCAATCAATTTACCTTGATTTAGAAGAGGTATAGACAACAAACTCTTAGGCTCTTCACTAAGAATGTAGTTATCATCTGCTAGAAAAGAAACAGCCATTGCATCATCAATTACCAATATCTCTCTGGAGCGTTTAACGTAGTTAATCAAAGTAATGGGAACATCGTAGCTTGACTCCAGGCAAGTTGATGGAAACTCAGTGTAGGTATGCTCAAAATTTGAACTTGAACAAACTGCTGTGACAGTTAATGCTAAGTTATCACTTTCGCTTAAAATTAAAGCACATTTAGAGGCTCCTGCATTCTCCATAACAACTTCCATCAATGTAGAAAGTAGTCGCTCTAGCTCGATTTCCCCAGAGAGGGCTTGAGATGCTTTAATAAATGCGGCTAAATCCAGAGAATCAGAAATACTTGTCTTCGAGCCAATAACAGTTTGGTGATTACTCAGAGTAGATAAAGATGATATAGATGTATTATTGAAAGAAGTATTTTCTTCGCTGGACTTGATACTTACTTTTTCTTGCTGGAATATAGGAGCAAGTAATTGAGGATAGCGTTTTGCCAAATCATCAACTTTGGCTAACGCTCCCCAGCGAACGTAGCTATAATAAGCATCTGTTAGATAGGTTTGAGCAATCTTTTGTTTGCCCCATTCTAAATAAAATTTGGCCACAAGTTCTTGAGCTAGGGCTTCTTCATTAATATATTCATGTTCTTTAGCAAGGAAGATAGCGCGATCGTAAAATTCCATTGCTTCAAGATATTGACCACCAATCCGATACCTTTCAGCCTCTACAAGATAATATTTGTGTAAATAATTCATTGGAGCATGATGCGCCCAATGCTGCATTTTTTGCTGATTCTCTTGAACCTTATTCAGAATGCACCTTTGCTCATCACCCGATGCATCAGGGTATGCAGCCAGTCGTGTTAGTGAATCATACAAGTAGAAAATAGGAGTAACCTGCTGTCCTATTCCACCTTGTAAATACTTTTCTGCTAAAGTAGCATTTTGTAAAGCTAAAGGATATTGCCTAAATAGGTAACAGAGATGTAGTTTGCTTACATATAAATAGAAAATTCCCATGACATCATTAGTATCATGGTAAAGTGGCAACATTTTTTTTTCATCGTAAGCTTCACCAATTAAATAACAGGGATCTGCTGCATTTCCTATCAAGTTCAAGACGCTCTGTTGATGGATCGTAATCCAGTTAAATACTGTTTTTTGGTTAATTTGTCTGATGACATTACTGTAATTTGCCATCTCACATTCTAACCCTGTGAGTACTTCACCAATGAAATATGAAGAATAGGAATAAGAGTGAAGATAATAAGCTGCATATTCTAAATCTCCTATTTCTAGTGCGGCATAGTAACCTTCCATTAAAGGTTTTAATACTTTCCTAGTATGTTCCTTCCAATGCCTAATAGTTGTGTTAAATACTAGCATAATTTTAGCTTGAACACCTTTAGCATTCAGCTTATCTGCCAAACTACTAGATAGTTTACCAAATTGATAGCCAGACTCAATATCTCCTACTAAGCTGCTGAGTATTAACCCGTAATTACCATAGCCTAAAGGAGAGGAAGGAGCATTGCCGTGTTTGAGCGATAAATCGATTGTTTTCAGAACAATGAGCGGAAAAAGTTCAGGAGCAACTGCATAGGTAAGAGGGTTTACAGTTGATAATATACGCATTATTGCTAGAGGTTGGGCTTCTATCATTTCCGGCAGATTAATTAAGTCCTCAATGGGTCTTTCATTGAGATTCGATGTTAATTCTGCCATTGCTAACTGAATATCAGATTGACTTGGATGTTCAGGAAACTTGACTCCTAAAAGATTCAAAAAAGTTAGACCAGTATTTACAGCCTCTAGTGATTGGTTTTGCGCCCCATAAGCCTGAATTTTGACTTCATAAACTTTTACTTTTTCTAGCAGTGTTTCACCTCCCAACACCACCTCTGCTAATTCCTCCATCTGTTCAAAATTGCCAGCCAGGTATGCTGATTCTGTCGCAGTCTCATATAAAGCTAGGGTAAGACCATGTTTTGTCTCCCAACTATCATCTGTCAGCAGTTGGATACCAGTAGTTAAATAATTAAGAGCAGCTGGATAAGCTGTTGATGCTAAAGCTTTACGTCCAGCAATTAGATTCATCTGGGCTAGTTCATCTCGTTTAGCTTGAGGGGAGATAAATTCTACTGCGATATTAAACTGATTGACAAGCTCAAAAATCTTTTCTTCCTGTTCTGCAACTGGAATATTCTTCAATAACAGTAGTCCAATTTTTAAGTGAATTGGCTTTTTTTGTTCTTCGGGAATTAAAGAATAAGCTGCTTGCTGCACCCGGTCGTGTACGAATTTATATTTAGGTAGCTGTAAATTAGAACTGGAAAATTGTATAGACTCTATTCCATGAACAATGAATTCTTGATTAGTATTTTCTTTTGCAAAGATGTTGTAATTTTCGGTCTGTGGTAAAATTAGTCCATCAAGTAATGCTTGCCACAAATGTGATGCTGTATCTACTACAGATTTTTCATTGACAATCGCTAGACTCTTTAAGTCAAATTGATTACCGATACAGGCAGCAAGCTTCAGAACTCTTTGGGTATTGATTGGCAATTTTTCTATTTGCAGGGCGATAAATTCCACTACATCATCTGTGAGAGCTAATTCTTTGACTTTAGAAATATCATACTCCCAATGACCGACATCAAAGTTTAATACGATTAGCCCCTCATCATATAAAGACTTAAGGAATTGGACACAAAAGAATGGATTGCCTTTGGTTTTAGCAAACACCATTTGGGTGAGAGGAACTGCAACTACTTCAGGACAATGCAGAGTATCAGCTATGAGATGATTTAAATCACCCTGATTTAATGGTGCTAGGGTGATTGTATTAATAGTTGCTCCTGATATTTCAATCTCTTGTAATGTCAAATAAAGCGGATGTGCCTTGAAAACTTCATTGTCTCGATAGGAACCAATTAATAATAATCCACCCTGACTTTCATGCGTCTGTTCTATCTCTTCTGAAAGAGAAGAAAAACTGCTCTCACACATTAATAACTGAATTAATTTCAAAGAGGCTGTATCTGCCCATTGCAAGTCATCGAGAAATATAACTAGAGGATGTTCTTTAGTTGTAAAGATTTGGATAAATTTTTTAAACAATAAATTGAAACGATTTTGGGCAGTAATACCAGAGAGTTCTGTAACTGGAGGTTGCTTGCCAATAATCTGTTCGAGTTCAGGAATTACATCAATAATTACCTGCGTCTGTGTACCCAATTCCCGCAGAATTTTAGTTTTCCACTGTTGAATTCTGGTATCCGTTTCTGAGAGTAGTTGCCCGATTAAGTCTCGAAAAGCTTGCACCAACCCTGATAAGGGAATGTCACGTTGAAACTGATCGAACTTTCCTTTGATGAAGTAACTACGTTGCCGCACAATAGGCTTGTGAACTTCATTGATTACAGCAGTTTTGCCAATGCCAGAAAAACCCGCGACTAATATCATTTCTGTCGCTCCTTCTGTCACACTTTTAAAAGCAGCGAGTAAGGTTTCAACTTCACCTTGACGACCATAAAGTTTTTCAGGGATTACGAAACGGTCTGAGATGTCTCTCACGCCTAGTTCAAAGGGTGTAATGTTTCCTATTTCTTCCCACTGGCTTTGGCATCGCTCCAAGTCATGCTTTAACCCCAAAGCACTCTGATACCGATCTTCGGCATTTTTTGCCATCAGCTTGCTGATAATTTCAGACAAAATTGTTGGAATGTTAGAGTTAATCCGGCTGGCTTTTAGTGGTTGTTTGGCAATGTGAGAGTAAACTAACTCTATCGGATCTTGAGCAGTAAAGGGTAACTGTCCGGTAAGGAATTGAAAGAAGGTAACACCAAGGGAATAAAAATCAGTGCGATAGTCGATACCTCGGTTCATCCTTCCAGTTTGTTCTGGAGAAATGTAAGCCAGAGTGCCTTCTAAGATGTTGGGATTTGTGAGAAATTGAATTTCTCTTGGTAGGAGGGTGGCAATACTAAAGTCGATGATTTTTATTTCATCTGTGGTAGGGTTTATGAGGATGTTGGCAGGCTTGATGTCTTTGTGAATAATGCGCTCGCGATGTAGTCCCTCAAGGATAGAAGCAATTTTAATAGCAATGTTAAAAAACTCATTGAGGGAAAGATAGTTTTCCTCCTTCTCCTTGTTCTCTAGTCGCCAGTCTTGCAGCGAAATCCCACCAAAATCTTCCATCACTAAGATGTAGCTGTTACGGTAGCTTTCTAAACTATAGGTTTTGAGTATGCCAGGAATATCAAGGTTTTGGGTGATAATATATTGATTGCGGAACTGGGCGATTTCCGCGAACGTAGGATATTCATTCCGCATTAATTTGAGAACGACAGGTTTTTGGTCTTGTTCTCTAATACCCCGATAAACTAGGGTTTTACTGCCAGAGTAGATTTGCTCGGTGATGCGATAGCCAGGAAACGTATATAATGTATCTGATACTACTAACATTGCAGACTAACTCATAATTCTTGTTTCTATGGTTTAGTATTCCCGTATGAAGGCTATCATTATCAGCAAAGAGGAATTTCATTGATTTAATTTATCTTAAAAAAGATACTTTTTTAGTCAATATCCGTTCTTGAACTATGTGATTGTCAAGAGGATAATTTTTATATAAAGATATAAGCTTGCCAAGCACATTACTACTAAATTTATCTAGGAAATATTTACTTTTACTGCGTTCAATTTATGGGCTAGTTATCCAGTTTTGATGTAGATTTTGTAGACAGCAGAGTGAATAACAAAAAAGCCTGCCGTTCTCCTTATATTAAGAGGAAAATGTGGCAGGTTTAGTGGGCTTAGAAATGCTTTTTTAGACTGTAAACATCTTCTTCTGTGAAGACCAGTGCAAATGGGAAATTCAAAATTCAAAATTTATAAAGGCGCAGATAATCGCTAGTTGTTTTTTCCTGTTTTTGAATTTTGTCCTCAACGATGATTTGTCAACATAAGTGTTCTTTACCTAAGTATTTTTACCCGCTTCTAATCCGACACCCGTTATTAGAAACGGAGTATTTTTGACTGCGATAGTAAGGAACACAAATGTTACTTGATTTTTTGTTTAATAAAGGTCACAACCTGAGTTAACTGTTTTTTCAAAGCATCAATTTCAGCTTGCATTTTGACAATTTTCTCGTTTAATGAATTAAGTTCTGTGTCGGAGGCTTGTGCGGTAGTAGGAGTTGCGTTGCTTGCCGCCGTAGGCATTGCAGTATTGGCGATGCTAGGGGCTGCTACTGTAGCAGTTGCAACACTAGAAGTTAAAGTTGTGCCATTTTTAACAGCAACCCCTGCTCCGACTGTAACGAACTCTGGGCGTGGCTGTTTCGCCTTGGTCATCGCTAACTTAATTGCGTTAATTAGTTGCTTCTGATCGAAAGGCTTGCCTAGAAATTCAAAGTATTCAAAGGGTTCTGTGATTTTTTCAGTGACCTCTTCCTTGCGACCAGACATGATCACCAAAGGAATCTTCCTTAATTCCGGATCGGCTTGAACTTTCTGGAAAACCTCCCAGCCACTCATTTTAGGCAACAGGAAATCCAGCATAATCAGGCTGAGTTTTTCCTGAAGGATAAAATTTAGTCCTTCCAAACCGTCTTTTGCTTCCAGTACCTCGAAATTGCCTGGAGGCAACATTTCTCGTACCTTTACCCTGACAACTGTAGTGTCATCAATAACTAAAATCTTGTTGCTTGCCACGACTGTTTGCTCTAACAGAAACTTTAAGTGTAAATAGCGGTTTTGCCGATTGTCATTGAGAATTCCCCCACTATATACAAAATTTCTAGCAATTGGGGGATAGTATATTTCGGTATAAATGACATTGCTAGAGGTATGTTGCAAAACTTTTGCTGGCGCTCTTTTCGATTTATGTCATGGTGATATTTAAGGCTTTAGATTTTATCTAAGGCATAAAGTATGTAAGGACACGGAGACACGGAGATATTAAGACCGTTCTCTGCGTCTATTCTTATCTATCATTTGTTCATTGAAAGACCACTACCTTATATCCACATCTTGCTTAGATGTCTATGATTTCGTCACAACAAGCCGAACTAAAGTCTGAAATTACGGCAATGCCTAGCTGGTTACGTCGCCCTATTGCCAAAGCCAGTGAAATCTCCACCGTACAACGCATTATTAAGCAACGTCAAATTCACACAATTTGCGAAGAAGGTCGTTGTCCCAACCGGGGAGAGTGCTATGCCCAAAAAACTGCAACTTTCTTACTAATGGGGCCTACTTGTACACGAGCTTGTGCTTTTTGTCAAGTAGATAAAGGTCATGCACCGATGCCTCTTGATTTAGAGGAACCTCAAAAGGTAGCACAGGCGGTACAGCTTTTGGGATTGCGTTATGTGGTGCTGACTTCTGTTGCCCGTGATGATTTGCCCGATCAGGGTGCAGGGCACTTTGTGGAGACGATCGCTACTATCCGCCAATTGAACCCAGAAACTCAAATTGAAGTGCTGACCCCAGATTTTTGGGGTGGTGCTGGTGTTGGGGAATCAGGCCAACGCCAACGGATAGCGATGATTGTCAAAGCCAAACCAGCTTGTTTTAATCACAATATCGAGACAGTGCAACGGTTAACTGGGCCAGTGCGTCGGGGAGCCAAATACGATCGCTCGCTCTCGGTTCTGGCTATGGTTAAAGAAATCGATCCGACAATTCCCACCAAATCAGGTTTGATGCTGGGACACGGCGAAACACTTGATGAAGTTGTTGAAGCAATGGCTGATTTAAGGGGTGTGCAGTGCGATCGCTTGACTATGGGGCAGTATATGCGTCCAACTCTTGAACATCTAAGAGTCCAAAAATATTGGACTCCAGAGGAATTTGATCGACTCGGCAGATTAGCATGGGAAATGGGATTCAATCATGTCCGTTCTGGGCCTCTGGTTCGCAGTTCCTATCATGCTGGAGAGGAGTGAGTAGGGAGCGGGGAGCACGGGGCAGGGGACAGGCGGCAGGGGGCAGGGGAAAATAACTAATTCCCAATTCGCAATTCCCAATGCCCAATTCCCAATTCCCAAATTCACACAAATATTCTTAAAGAATTTGAGTATTTGGTACCCCAGTTTGGTATTTCTTAAAAAGTCATGACATTAGGAGAATCGGATTATGACCGCTAAAACAACAAAGAATGTTGCAGATTCCCCAGTTGCCGACAGTGGAGCTAAACCTCCCTACGCCTATCGCACAGGCTGGGCGATATTCTTGCTAGCTATCAACTTACTGGTAGCAGCCTGGTACTTCCACATTATTGAATAATTAGAAGTGGAGTGGTGCTGCTCAAATCGTTCCTTTGAATAAACCTTTGGGACGAATGAGCAGCACCAAAATCATGATCAACAGTGCTACACCCTGTTTATACTGGGAACCCAGCCAAGGTGTGCTGGTTTCTTGGACAATGCCAATGATAAAAGCTGCTGCGATCGCACCGTAAGGGTTGCCTATGCCACCAAGAATTACTGAGGCAAATAACGGTAATATTAAAAACCATCCCATATTCGGGCGCACGGCTGTAATTAACCCATACATACTTCCGCCCAATGACGTAAGAGTGCCAGCAATTAGCCAAGTCCAGAAAATTACCCGGTCAACATTGATACCTGAAACCCTGGCTAAGTCTAGATCGTCTGCAACTGCTCGCATCGCTTTACCAATTTTGGTATTTTGCAACAGGTAATGCAGCGCCAATATCGCTAGCACAGCCAACCCCAAAACCAATAATTGATTTTGGGGCACTTTTAAACCAAATATATCTAAAGCTGTGGTGACAGGTAAATTATAATTTTGGTTTTTGCCACCCCAAATAAAAATAATCCCATTGCGAATAAATAAGGCAAGTCCGATAGAAATAATAATCAGCGTCGTGGAAGTAGCACGGATAGAGCGCATTCTTGACCACAATAACTTTTCTGATAACAGCATTGCTGCTACTGTTCCCGCCGCCGCCAGGATCATTGACAGCCAAATATTAACTCCAATAGTATTGATCAGCCAGGTGAGATAGGCTCCTAAAGTTAAAAAGTCACCATGAGCAAAGTTAGATAGCCGTAAAATTCCAGATGTAAGAGTGAGTCCAACTGCGGCTAGAGCAATAATGCTCCCCACCGCAATCCCATTGACGATTAGTTGAGCGAATTGTGTATCCATAAGTCCGAAGTTACTTTTAAAAAATTTTAGGTCAGTGGTTCATATAATAATTTTTTTGGACTAGCTGCTAAATTCGACATCATAAGTTATGGTTTATAACAACATAAGTTATGGTTTATAAATATAAAAGAATTGTCCGCTAATATACATAAAATCCTTTTTGGATTTTTATGCAAAGCTAAACTTGTTCAGCGGTCGAGTTGACCATGCAGCAGTACTCAAGCTTACCAGACCAGAACTCACAGATAGATGCAACGCCAAAACTTTTGACAACAATTCAGCAACTTCGCGCCAAGTTGTGGCTGGAGAGCAGCTTGAACCAGTTGCAAAGTCGCCTTAATGATTACCTGCTTTCTGCTTGTAACACTGTCCTCCAGGCAGAAGCCGCAGAAGCAGAAATTCTTCAAGCTGTGGTTAACGAGATTAACAATGTAATGAACAGCAGTCATCTGGCCCTTACAGATTATGCTGTCGGCATCGCTCTGTTTCAACCAGAAGAGACTATTGCCACAGTTTGCTATGTTTCTCGTTCTCCATCTCAAAACTCACAACCTTTATTTCTAGAAGTGCTGACAGCAGAAAAAAAGCTGCTGTTAAGATTGCAAGAGGTTATAGAACTCGAAGATTTGCAGCAGCTTGAGAATCAACAGCCGCCAAGTGCTTGGCGGTTAGCTGATGATTCTGGCAAGATCCTCGGCTGGCTAGCGATCGCCGCAGCGTCGTCCCTCAGCTCTGATTGTGAGTCACCGATAGAATCGCAAGCTCAATTCAGATCGGAATTTATGGCAAGGTCTGCCAAATACTGTACTACGGCATTGTTACAACTTAGACACATCTTATCTTCGCAGCAACGATATCAAGATTTGAGTAGCTCTAATCAAGAATTGGAGCGTACCAATCAACTCAAAAATCAGTTTCTGGCAAACACCAGCCACGAAATTCGCACACCGCTTAGTTCTATTATTGGCTTTACTCACCTGCTTTTAGCTCCAGGGTATGAACCAACCATAGAACGCCAACGGGAGTATTTAAACATCATTCAGTCTAGTGGCAAGCACTTGCTAGCTCTGATTAATGATATTTTGGATCTCTCTAAAATTGAAGCAAATCAGCTAGAAGTGCAGTGGGAAACTGTAGATGTGCCACTGCTATGTAACAATGTTTTGGCACTGGTGAAAGAGAAAGCTGCTAATAAGGGTTTAAAACTGTGCCTAGAAATTGACCCTGATATCACAACCCTAGTAGCTGACTCTTTGCGACTCAAGCAAATGCTGTTAAATTTACTCTTCAATGCCCTAAAGTTTACCAGCAAAGGAAGTGTTGGCTTACAGGTTGTTCCCGAAGGTGTATCTGTACATTTTACAGTTTGGGATACTGGCACTGGCATTTCTCAAGAAGACCAAACTCAACTATTTGAACCCTATTTCCAAATTGCCAAGGCTGTCGCTGCTGGTGCTGAAGGGACTGGTTTGGGTTTAGCTGTAACTCGCAAACTCGCCCAAATTCATTGTGGTTACGTGAAAGTAGAATCTGAAGTAGATGGCGGCTCCCGTTTTACCCTTGTACTTCCCCGGAAGCAAGAGGGGGAGTAGGGGGGGATGAGGGAGTGGGGGAGGATGAGGGAGTAGGAGAAGCAAAATACTCTTCATCTCCTGTAACTTTTACCCCTAGTTCTTCTGTAGATATTTTGCTGGTAGAAAATGACTTACCTAACGCTGATTTGATGCAAATTTATCTAGGGAAATTGGGGTATCGATTGACTTGCGTTAAGAGTGCTGTCGAGATGTGGGAAGTTCTAACAGTGTTAGAGCCAGCAGTGATTTTAATGGATGTTTCTCTGCCAGATGGAAATGGTCTTAACTTGGTGCAACAACTGCGAGAAAATCAGCGATATCAAGTGATTCCGATAATTGTTCAAACAGCAATGGCGATGAAAGGCGATCGCGAAACCTGTTTAGCTGCTGGAGTAAATGACTATATTTCTAAGCCGATTGATTTACCACTTTTAGCCAGCCTGGTAGCTAAATATAGCAAAGCGCCAATCTAAAGCCAAATTTGTTTTTACTAGAATGGAATTTGCAGGGTTTTATGGGGCTGTAAAAGGATTTGCCAATTATGCTGACAGAAAAATTTGAGCAATTAAGAGCCTTATTTCAAGAAATGGAACAAGCGTTGATTGCCTACTCTGGGGGCGTTGATAGCACTTTGGTTGCCAAAATTGCTTATGATACATTGGGCGATCGCGCTCTGGCTGTCACGGCTGTTTCTCCTTCGCTGTTGCCAGAAGAGTTAGAAGATGCCAAAATTCAAGCCGCAACTATTGGGATTCCTCATAAAATCGTCCAGACTCACGAAATGGAAAATCCCAATTACACTTCTAACCCAGTTAATCGCTGCTATTTTTGTAAAAGTGAATTGCACGATACTCTCAAACCTTTAGCTTTAGAGTTGGGTTATCCTTATGTAGTAGATGGGGTAAATGCCGATGATTTGCATGATTATCGCCCAGGAATTCAAGCAGCAAAAGAAAGAGGGGCGCGATCGCCTTTAGCCGAAGTGAGTGTCACCAAAGTTGAAGTTCGCCAACTTTCGCAACAACTCGGTTTACCTTGGTGGGATAAACCCGCTCAACCTTGCCTCAGTTCCCGGTTCCCTTATGGTGAAGAGATTACTGTCGCTAAGTTACAACGAGTTGGTAGAGCAGAAATTTTCTTAAGAAAACTGGGTTGGCAGAATTTGCGCGTGCGATCGGAAGGGGATACAGCACGCGTTGAATTACCACCAGAACAAATTAAAGAGTTTGTATTAACAACAGATTTACAGAAAGTAGTTTCTGCATTTCAGGATTTCGGATTTCTTTACGTAACCCTGGATTTGGAAGGTTATCGTAGCGGTAAGTTGAATCAGATTTTGAATCGGGAAGCCTTGGGCGTTAAAATATAAGATTTTTTATCGAAAACTTGGGTGTAAAACCCCGTGCTTCTAGCACGGGCATTGGGCATTGAGTAAGTCCTTCTTCCCCTATTCCCTAATGTTTTTTCATAACAATCCTAATTCTTCTGGAAAGCCTAACATGATGTTTAGATTTTGGATTGCGGCTCCTGATGCGCCTTTGCCCAAGTTGTCAAGACGTGCAATTAGCAATGCTTCTTTGGTGGTGTCATTGGCGAATACAAAAAGCTGAACAATATTGGTGCTGTTGATTGCGAGCGCATCCAAAAAGATTCCGTCTCGCAGCAGAGTAGAATCTTGGTATGGAGCAACCTGCACAAATTTTTCACCTTGGTAGTAATCAGCGATCGCTTTATAGATTACCTCACCTGATGGTGGATTATCCAAAGTCCCTAGCGGCAAAGGCACTTGAACTAGCATCCCTTGCTCAAAATCCCCTACCGACGGTACAAACAGTGGTGGCGATGCTAAACCTGAATAATAATGCATTTCCTTGACGTGCTTATGCCCAAACTGCAAACCATAGATGCTGTATGGATATAGTGAGTCTCCCCCAGCTTGCTGTTCATGGAAGGTATGGTATTGGTTGATGAGATTCTTTCCACCACCGGAGTAACCTGATACTGCGTTAATGGTGATGGGAAAATTACTTTTTAAAAGTTCCTTCGCAATCAACGGACGGATACAGGCTAAAAATCCTGTGGGATAACAGCCTGGATTGCTGACAAACTGCGCGCTGGCAATTTTCTCTCGCTGTCCTGGATTGAGTTCAGGGAAGCCATATACCCAGCTATTAGCTGTGCGATGGGCACTACTAGCATCAAGAATCTTAACCGTAGTACTACTGACTAAGCTGACAGCTTCACGGGCCGCATCATCAGGTAAGCAGAGAATAACAACATCGACGGCATTAATTAGTTTGGCTCGCTCAGTTGCATCCTTACGTTTAGACGCATCAATACTAACTAACTCGATATCATCCCGTTGATTGAGGCGTGAGACAATTTGTAAGCCTGTGGTTCCCGATTCGCCATCAATAAAAATCTTAGGTTTAGTAATCATGCATCCAGCATCCTTATATATGAGTGATATTTTTTTAGATACACAGAAATTAACACGATCAAAAGGTAACTACTCCTCCCAAGCAAGAGTTCGTTTCACTGCTTTTTGCCAAATACCAAAATTGGACAATGGGCGATCGCTCCTCGGCTCAAACACACGCTCAATTTGTCGTTGCTGCACCAGTGCTTCATAGTTATCCCAAAATCCTACAGCTAAACCTGCTGCAAATGCTGCACCCTGAACGGTTGTATCGCGCATGATCGGCCGTTCAACTGGAATACCTAATACATCAGCCTGGAACTGCATCAAAAAATTATTCTCGCAAGCACCACCATCTACGGTTAATCGACCAACTGGAGTAGTGCTAGATGCATTAACCGCTTGCACGACTTCTAGAACTTGATAAGCGATCGCTTCCAATACAGCGCGTACTAGATGCTCTGGTTGGACACTGGCGGTAATGCCGAAAAAGGCTCCCCTAGCACTCATATCCCAATAAGGTGCGCCCAGTCCACTAAATGCAGGGACAAAGTATACTCCGCCATTATCTGTTACCTGATTTGCCATCGTTTCACTTTCAGCAGCAGTTTTAATCAGTTTGAGGCGATCGCGCAACCATTGAATACAAGCTCCACTGGTAAACATACTGCCTTCTAAGGCATAGCCTACATCCAAGGCTCCACTTGGGTTTAATTTTGTCCATGCCACTGTAGAAATGAGTTGATGGTGCGTAGGCGTAGCCCCTCGTAGAGATCGCACAATTTGATTGCCTGTGTGGGCTACTAAAAAGCTACCAGTCCCGTAAGTACATTTTATCAAACCGGGGCGATCGCAGCCATGACCAAATAAAGCCGCTTGTTGATCTCCCAAGATGGCGGTAATGGGAATTTCAGCGCCCAACAAAGTAGGATCGGTAACTCCAAATATTCCTAAACTAGGCTGAATTTGGGGTAAAATATCAACCGGAATTTGAAACAGATTCAGTAAATTTTCATCCCACTCACAGGTTTTGAGATTCATCAACATTGTCCGGCTGGCGTTGCTGTGATCGGTAGCATGAACTTTACCCCCTGTGAGATTCCATAGCACCCAGGTATCAATAGTCCCTGCTAATATGTTGTTTAGATCGATATCTGTAACCTTGTCTAATAGCCATCTGAGCTTAGTAGCAGAAAAATAGGCATCAATGATTAATCCGGTGCGATCGTAAATTTCATCAGCATAGCCTTGCTCTTGCAACTGGTGACAAAGGGGAGCAGTGCGGCGATCTTGCCAGACGATCGCTCTATGGAGTGGTTTACCAGTGGTTTTGTCCCAAATCAAACAGGTTTCGCGCTGTACAGTTAGTCCCAAAGCTGCGATCGTAGATGGAACAATCTGGGCATTCCCAATTGCAGTTTGCATCACCCAACAGGTATCTTGCCAGATTTGTTGAGGATCGTGTTCTAACCATCCTGGCTGAGGATAATACTGAGTTATTTCTTTATATGCTTGCCCAACAATCTTGCCGTCTGCGTTAAATACAAAGGCGCGGTTGCCTGTTGTACCTAAGTCCAGCGCTAATATGTAGCCCGATGATGGAGTTGTATGGCCAAGTATATGCATAGCTGCTTTGATATAAGACTCCTATTTGATTTTTGAACAAAATTAGGTATTGTGAGGGAGCCAGTGCGTTGCGGTGAATCCAGCGCTGTAGGCGACTGGTGAACCCGAAGGGAGGTTCCCTCCGTTGTGGCAACTGGCGTTGTGTTATAACGAAGTTCGTAACGCACCATTATCAAGGGTTTAATGCCGTACTTTCTGTGCTAACACAATGTCAGTACTCTAAGCTTATGGTGCGTTACGACGTTTTGTCTAACACAACGCCAGTGACGCTCCTTCTCCTGAAGGAGACACTACGCTAACGCAACGCTCAAGTCGGGAAACTTGCCCAAATGACTGGCTCCCCTACAGATACTTATATTTTTTCACGCAATCAAATATGATTCCCATAGCAATTTTTCTGATTAGCTCGCAACTTATCTTTACTTAACAGCAATAAGCAACTGGCTTGCAAATCTAAGTTGACACTAATGACAAACTGAAATTGCCGCGTCAACCTTTATACCTGATTATTGTCTCTTTATATCTAACTGTACTTGCAATCCGTCATTGTCATTGCCAGATCGAGCTGGTGTTAAGAAAACAGAAGTGTCTGGTAGTGATAATGATTCGTTAAATTGGATTTTGGCCGGAGTTTTGTCTCTTCTATTATTAGAGATGCTTGCTGGATTCGTTTGCTCAAAAAACCTTCCGAAGTCATTTTGGGCTGTTCTACGATCAATTCCAATTAGAGAATCACCAGTAAATCTGTATTGTCCTGGATTTGCTTTGGATGCTGGTGACTGGGCGTACACTTGGCTTCCTAAGCTTACAAAAGCTGCGGTAATTCCCAAGAAAGCAATAATTTTGGTGTTCATTTATTTCATCCAAATTATCTTCAATATTGCTTGTCTTTATTCTCTGGGAAAAATATTTTAATTAACTCTATCGTTAGGTTCTACTACAACAATTATATTGCGTATATACTTAGCTCGTCAATGATTCTTTAGCAATGCTGAATCATTCGCGAGAAAATATAAGTACTATTTGCGACTATAAAGGCGTTGTGGCAATGTGGATGTATTAGCGAAGCTCACCAAAGGTAAGCTAATCAGCATTGAGGCAACCATTGGTTGCCTGTTAAAGAACGTAGTATTTTCTGGAAGCAGAAAGAAGAATTACATTCCTAACTTTTCCTCCGCCAAGCTGGTTTCACCACCTGACGACTACGGGCAATCACTAGAGAATCATCAGGCACATCTTCTGTAACAGTTGAACCAGCTGCGATGTAGACATCATTACCCAAAGTGAGTGGAGCAACTAAAACGCTATTGGCACCAGTTTTTGTGCGATCGCCTATTTTGGTAAGATGTTTCTTCACGCCGTCATAATTGGCGGTAATTGTCCCGGCACCAATATTTACCTGATTACCAACAACGCTATCACCTATATATGACAAATGTGCTGCATTTGTGCGATCGCCTAATTGTGTATTTTTCAATTCCACAAAATTCCCCACACGACAACCAGCACCTACCTCTACCTGACCGCGTAAATGAGCATAAGGGCCGATTCGGCTTCCTGTCTGCACACTGCTATTTATTACTACTGAATACTGGACTGTGACATTTTCAGCCAAGTGGCTATTTTCAATTAAACTTCCTGGACCAATGTGACTTCCTGTGTGAATTACTGTATTTCCCCGCAGGTGAGTTTGGGGTTCAATAATGACATCTGGGTATAATTCCACTGTTTCATCAATGGTAATGCTTGTGGGGTCGATGAGGGTGACACCTGCTAGCATCCATTTTTCCTTGACTCGTTTTTGTAAAATTTCTGATGCTGTTGCCAGTTGTAGGCGATCGTTAATGCCGAGAATTTCTTGATAATCTTCCACATCTACTGCCATCACTTGTCCGACCTGAGTCACGGCATCAGTAAGATAGTATTCTTTTTGGGCATTGTTTGCTTGTAAGTGAGGAAGCATTTTTGCCAAATCTGGCCAGCGGAAACAGTAAACTCCAGCGTTAATCCGCTGATTTTGTCTTTGAGCAGCAGTACAATCTTTGTGTTCAACCATAAGCTGCACAATATTTTCATCGTTACAAAAAACTCGCCCGTAGCCTGTAGGGTCGGATATGTGTGAGGTGAGAATAGTGGCGGCGTTTTGATTTCGGGTATGAGTTTGTAACATCTGCTTGAGAGTTTCGCTGCGTATCAACGGTAAATCACCGTTAAGTATCAGTAAATCTCCTGTGTAATCTTCCAAGTGAGGAAGTAATTGTTGGATGGCGTGACCTGTTCCCAGTTGCACAGTCTGTTCGACAAACTCCAAGCCGGGAATTGAATGCATGGCGGCTTGCACTTCCTCGGACTGATATCCCACGATCGCGATTCGCCGTGAGGGTGAAAGTGGTTCTACACTTTCGAGAACTCTTTCTATTAGCGATCGCCCCCCCAAAGAATGTAAAACTTTGGGTAAGCTTGATTTCATCCGTGTGCCGCGTCCCGCCGCTAGAATTGCTACAACTACCATAATTAGCTATCAGCTATCAGTAAAATTATGATTAATGCTGTTGGTACTTTGAAATATAGGCTCAAATCATACCAGCTAATCGAGGGTTTTGATTACGCTTTTTCCCTACTTCTGTAAGAAGTGTATTATCCTCCACTACCTACTATTTTTCTTGACAAGAGCGAATAAACTCGGCAAATTGCTGCATTAGTTTAGGATTGCGCCAACCGGAATTAGCTTCTTCTCGCATTACTGAAAGTGCTTCTTCTGTGGTATAGGCTATTTTGTAAGGTCGTTCACTGGTTAAAGCATCGTAAATATCAATTAACTGAAATACTTGGGCCAGATAGGGAATATCATTCCCCTTGAGTCTATCAGGATAGCCTGAGCCATCCCAGCGCTCGTGGTGATGGCGAATAATGGGAATTACACCCCGCATACTGCGTAGTGGCTGGCAGATTTTTTCCCCAATTAAAACGTGCTGCTGCATTATCTGCCAATCTTCGGGAGTGAGTTGGTTTTTTTTCAATAGCACTGCATCGGGAATACCCACCTTGCCGATATCGTGGAGATAGCCACCCCACATCAAATCTCGAATTTGGTAGCGTGAGAGGTTGAGGTATTCACCAAAAACTTGTCCTAGTTTTACCAGGCGTTCACAATGATTGCCTGTGTTGGGATCGCGACTTTCAATGGACATAGCAATGGAAAATAGTACTTGTTCGGCATGATCTAAATCTTCGTTTAGACGCTTTTGCCGCACCAAGGACTTTACACGCGCCGCTAGTTCTACACGATCAAAGGGTTTGGTGAGAAAATCATCTGCCCCAACTTCAATTCCCCGAATGCGCGATCGCCTGTCATTTAATGCTGTAATAAAAATTACTGGAATTAGCCTAGTTTGCTCATCCTGTTTTAGTAGTTGGCAAACTTCAAATCCATCCATTCCTGGCATCATCACATCCAGCAAAATCAAATCTGGTTGTTTTTGAGTTACCAATCCGACAACAATAGAACCACTGTCTGCCTCAATCACTTCGTATCCTTCCATCCCCAAGAGGGCAACAGCAGTCATCCGACTGGCGGCATGATCGTCAACTACTAAAACCTTCGGCGGTTCTAAATCAAATCCATTCACTTTAGAACCTTTTACTTGTAGTGTTCTAGAGACTAAGGAATCATCACCACAAACATCAACTTTTATCCAAGAAGAGGCAGCTTGACTATCTTTAAGCATCAGGTCTTCTTCAGATAAGCCTAAAGCATAAGCCTCCACATTATTTTGCAATCCTACAGCATGATTTGAACCGATACTCTTTACTGTGCTAATGGGGTTTGACTCATTAACAATTTGTTTTGTAAAGCCAGTATGGTTGGATTTCCATTGAATCACAAAGGCACTCCAAGTTTTTGCACAAGTTAACAGTGTTTAGATTTGAAAAAGAAATTTAATGTTTTACTGTATCTGAGTCAGAGTTTTCATCAGGATTATGTATTGTCTCAAGCTGCCTATCTGAGTTTTTTGCAGCTTGTATCTTTTATATTAGGAACAAAGGATATGTTATTGTCAAATTTTTTGCTTCTAATTCCAGTATGATAAATTTGTATAAATTTTAAATCAGGTTTTTCACGGATATTTTTTCAAGTTACAACGCCAATAAGCACTGTAATTGCTCAATTTATCTCAAAAATAGGGCTTTTCCTTAGAAGTTTTTATGGTAATCATTAAGTATACATATTTTTACTTACTCGCTTATTGCAATACCCAAACAATGCTTAAAGATACGTAAAATTAAACACATTATGAGTCTAGTTTACTTACATTGTCAAACTCGTTACCTAAGTATCTGGAAAAGAAATCAGAATCTTGGGTAAAGTATAGATAATTTGTCTGGAATTGAAGACCTTGGTGAGACTTGGGGCAAAATTCCCTTGTCTTCTACAGAACCTCATTAATCAGTATAACTACAAACTACTTCCCATAAAATCCCTGCCTTGTGTTCCCAATAGCCATTTTTTTCGCCAATGGGAGGTAGGTTCGAGAGAGGAGGTTTGTTGCTCTTGTTGTCGGCGCATTACTATGACTTCAGTTGGATCGCATAATTGAGGATCGCGATAGGGGATAGCAGCACGAGTTAGCAAGTGTTCTTTTTCAACTTGTGAGAGAGTGGTCAGTCTTGAGCAGTTTTTGGACTCAGTACTCCCAGAATAGGCTGCCACAGTACCAGGCGATCGCCTACCTACGGGTGGGGTAGAACCTATAGCTAAACCAGCAGATACAAGGGCTGTGCGTACAGCAGCAGCACAAGAATAGGTAGCTAATAGACCATCTTGATGTAAACACAATGACAGTTGTTTGATAAATTCAACAGTCCATAATTGAGGACACTGTGGTGGTGAGAAAGGATCGAGGAAAATTGCATCTGCCCAAAAACTCGACTGACGGACTAGGGCGATGGTTGTTCTAGCATCACCAATTAGTAGCTTCGCTCTCAGGTGAGGTGTTTGCACTTGATGCTCAAAAGCAAGCTGGGACAAAATTTCAGTATAAGTAAAGTCCCAGCTATCGAACAAGTGGTGAGCGATCGCAGCTTGTGGTACTGCTGGATTCAGTTCTAAACCGATTACTTCAACGCAACAACTGGGATTCACTGTCCAAATTGTCTGCAAAGCAGCAGCTGTGTTATATCCTAGCCCATAACAAACATCTAACAACCGCAAGACTGATTTTTGCGCGATTGTAGCCAGTTGAGTTGGTTCCACAAACTTAAAAAAACTCTCCTGCTTCGCTCCATAATGGCTGTGAAAAGATTCACCAAACTCTTGAGAGACAAAGGTGAATGAACCATCTGCTGTGAGTTTAGGTGTAAAATTTTCTAAGTCTGACATTTTACAAAAAAACTAAATTTGGACTTATGTAAGGGTCATATTTTTTAAAGATTTAAGCAATATTTTCCTCCCCATCTCCCCCATCTAGTTCATCCTCCATTGCTCCCGAAAGCAAGGGATTTGGTAGAAACAAAGTGAACTGACTACCCTTTCCCAAAGTGGATGTAAAAGTAACATCTCCACCATGTAAACGCGCTAATTTGCGGGTTAAAGCTAAACCCAAACCAGTGCCTTCATATTGTCGATTTAACCGACTGTCAAGCTGTTTAAACGGTTCAAATAGAAATTGAAACTGGTTTGAATCTATACCAATTCCAGTATCTGAAACTGTAAAGGTTATTCCTTGGGGTACTTTTTTCACTACCAACGATACCTTGCCGGCTGGGGTAAATTTAATGGCATTGGTGAGCAGGTTGAGGAGCATTTGCTTGATGCGCCGCTCATCAGCAATGCAAATATCATCTTCTAGGTCAATTTCACAGGTGAGTTGTAATCCCTTTTCTGAGGCGCGATCGCGCACTGTCCATATAGCATAATTACATAAGTCGGACACTGCTAAAGGTGAGATTAATAGCTTTTCTTTACCTGCTTCTACCTTAGATAAGTCAAGGATATCGTTAATCAGTGCCAGCAAATGCTCACCACTACTATATATACAACTTACATATTCGCTTTGTTTTTCATTCAGAGAGCCAACTATTTCTTGTTGTAGTAACTGTGATAAGCCCATAATCGCATTAAGAGGCGTTCGTAGTTCGTGGCTCATGGTTGTTAAAAATTCACTTTTGGCTCGATTAGCAGCTTCTGCTGCTTCTTGAGAGGCACGCAGTTTCAATTCTGTTTCCTTGCGTTCAGTAATATCCTCAATCATCGCTAGAAAAAACTCAGGTTCACCATTGCTGTCTGGTATAACAGAAACAGATATGTGAGTCCAAACTAGGCTACCATTTTTATGTAAGCAGCGTCTTTCCATTTCAATGCGATGTCTTTCCACAACCTCTTCCTGAAGTTCGGAAGGTTGAAAGCCCAAGCTCGAAGTTATCTTTAGCTCTGTGCGGATTCCTGACATCAGTTGTTTGTAAAGTTTTAAATCTCCCTTTTGTGTGGAAATATAATCTGTAAAGCGCTTGCCGGATAGTTCTTCTCGGCTATATCCTAAAATTTCACACAGTACTGGATTGATATCGACTATCTGCGCTTTCATATCTATAAGTCCAATGCCGATAGAAGAACGCTCAAAAATCGCCCGAAATTGCGCCTCGCTTTTTCGCAGTGCTTCTTGTACGGTGTTTCGCTCGCTTGCTTCTATAGCCAGGGTAACAAAATCTGCGATCGAGCCAGCAAAAGTCTCTTCTTCCAAAGTCCATTGGCGACTTTCGCCTATGTGTTCGTGACACACTACGCCAACTAACCGACCCTCTAGCCAAATTGGTGCATCCAGCAGAGATGTGATGCCTAAAACAGCAAGATAAGACTCTAATAATTCTTGGGTTCTGATGTCGTTTCTGACATCATCTGCGGCAATGGTTCGTTCTTCTTCTAAAGCCTGGAAATAAACTGGATAATTTTTTTGCGAAAGTGAGTTGCCAAAGCTATGCTCCTTGGTGCTTAAATCATATAAATCAATGCATTCAATTTTTGAACGATCTTCATTATATAGCCACACTCCCACTCGCTTCACTAAAAGCGTTTGAGCAGCAGTTTCTGTAATCTCTCTTAATACTGCATTGAGATTACCTTGCTGAAATGTTTTACTTCTTGCCAGTTGTACTAGCGTCTGGCTTTGTTTGCGCCGACTATTTTCTCTGATTTGTAAAGCCTCTTGGGCCTGCTTTTGCTCTGTAATATCCCTAGCTGACACCACCTGCATCACTTGACCTCAAGAAGAAATAATTTTGCCTTGCACTTCTACGCAAAAAGTAGAACTGTCTTTGTATAACTACAATTACTTGATATGGTTTTTCATAACCGGAAAGTATATTTTTTCTAATTATTTTTTTTGATTCTAAGTAACGAGTTCAAAACTAAATTTTGCTAATTGTTTTTATTACTTGATTTCAGTAATTTTTGCCAGGGGATAATTAGCATTTAAAAGAATTCCACTATCGAGTAATTCTACATATTAAGTAGTATAGTGTTTTAAATTGGGGAGTAGTGTAGTTTAATTAATTGAAAAGCGCTGCAAGTCAATTTGTTTCTTAGTACTACACAAAAACAAGCTTGGTGAAGCAAGGGATAAAAGCCTCTTGTTTGGGAGTAACTTCATAGATAATCAGTATGACTACCAAAACACCGTTATTCCCCTAGAGAAAGATACTTAATGAGTCAAATTTTGCGAAAATTAAGGTAACGCCAACTTTTATGGGGGTGGAACGATGACGGATAGTAATGTAAGAATAGTTTCCCTGATTCCCGGTGGAACAGAGATTTTAGCGACACTAGGGCTGGTTAATGCTATTGTGGGGCGATCGCACGAATGCGATTACCCTCCAGAAATCCTCAATCGCCCTGTTTGTACCCAAGCACGCTTAGATTCCAATGCCTCTAGCAGCAAAATTAACGATGAGGTAAATAATTTATTGCAATCTGCTCTCAGTATTTATGAAATCAAAACTAATGTTTTAGAGCAGTTGCAGCCTACCCATATTCTCACTCAAGATCAGTGCGATGTCTGTGCTGTCAGCTTACATGAGGTTGAAAAGGCAGTTGCTAGACTCATTGACAGTAAACCGCAGATTATTTCTTTACAACCCAATCTTCTCCAAGATGTTTGGGCTGATATTGAACGAGTTGGCAACATCTTTGGGGTAGACTCGGTAAAAGTCTTAGAAAATTTAGAAGCTCGTGTCAAAATATGTCAGCAAAGAATCCAAGGGCTTTCTTTAAATGAACTTCCTACTGTAGCCTGTATCGAGTGGACTGACCCTTTGATGATTGCCGCTAATTGGATTCCTGAATTAGTTAATTTGGCAGGAGGACATTCTCTATTTTCTGTTATAGGTAAGCCTTCTCCTATCTTGCCGTGGGAAACACTATTAATAACTAATCCAGATGTAATTGTTTTTATGCCTTGTGGCTTTGATTTAAATCGCACTCGCCAAGAAGCCAAATTGTTAACTCAACGTCCAGAGTGGGAAAAACTACACGCTACGCAAGCTGGTAGGGTCTACATCACTGATGGCAATTCTTATTTTAATCGTCCAGGGCCTCGACTGGTAGATTCTCTAGAAATTTTAGCTGAAATTTTGCATCCAGAAATTTTTCAATACGGCTATAAAGGAACTGGTTGGGAGCTTTTGTGAAGAATAATTCAGGAGTCAGGAGTCAGAATTTAGTATGAATCAGAGTCTGACGGTGTTATAACTCTATCCGTTCATGGGTGGAGTATTCTAAATTCTCTTTTCTGATTCCTTTTTATGGTGTTGGTTCAGAATCTGTCGATGGTTCATTGTTAAATAATAACAAGCGTGCAGCGAGGATGGCAAACCCTACAGCAGCGATCGCTTTTAACAACCGTGTAGGTAATAATTCGGCTACTGCTCCCCCTGCTAATGCCCCCAACAGGCTTGTTAATAGCAATGCACCTGCTGCACCAAAAAATACTGCATGTGGAGACTTAGAACGCCCTGAAAGTGCGATCGCAGCTAGCTGACTTTTGTCACCCAATTCTGATAAGAAAACTGTAATAAAGCTCAGTCCTAAAAGATGCCAATCCATATTATTAAGGGGGAGTGGGGGAGATGAGGGAGAATAAATTGTACAGACGCGATGAATCGCGTCTCTAACCTTGAAATACATCCCAAAAGAGCATTAGAGAAATCACTAACAACATCACACCGGCTGATTTTTCTACGGTTTTTGGGCTGACTCGGCTAGCTATCCAACTACCTAAAAGTACGCCTAATAAGCTGGTGGTTATTAAAGCCGCCGCCGAGCCGATAAATACCACCCAAGGCGAATGAGATTCTGCACTCATTAACAGGGTGGATAACTGAGTTTTATCTCCAATTTCTGCTAGAAAAATGGTTACAAAAGTTGTACCAAAAACTACTAACACTGATTGCTGCTTTTGAGGACTATCGACAACTACAGGCTGAACTGGCTGGGCGATCGCAGGAGTCAAGTTCAAATCATTGCTGTCTCTCAGTTCTAGCTCGATTTCAGTCTGAGATATGCCAGAAATCTTCAAAGGTGCAGAGTCAAGTTTCACAAGCGGTAGTTTGGGTTACTAAATTTTTTTCATATTTCTATCATATTCTCAGATTGTTGTAATAAATTGCAACTACATTAAAGTAAATACAAAGAAATTTCCTTGCATCCTCCTTACAGCCCAACAGCTTTATCAAAGCGTAGTATTTCAAAACTGCGATCGCCATATACTCCTTCTATTTGCTGGCGACAGCAGTCAATAGCAAAATCGTTGACTTCTTCGGGTTCAACCCCATACATATCTTGAAAAACTTCTGATTCGACACGGCAGAAACGAGGACGATCTGAGTAGATGCGGCATTCTCGCGTGGTATGGTCGAAATTAACGCACCATCCATCTTCACCTACCATGCTGAGGTAGAGTTCTAGTTCTGCTGGTGAGAGATACTCATCCAAATCTGGACGCTCTGCTGGTTCGAGATTACAGCACGCTCCACATTGTTTTACACATTGCCAAGTTGACATTTTTAATTAGGGAGTGGGGAATGGGGAATGAGGAAGAAACAAGGGAGCAGGGAGCAGGGAGCAGGGGAAGAAAGACTATTGATTTCCCAATTCCCAATGCCCAATTCCCTTATTTTACGTTTTTATATCTTTTCTTATAATTTTGTTAAGTAAATTAAATCTAGCAGTCCATAGCCAGATATGATCGATTTCGGGTTTTGTAATTAAGTTATTGAATTTTTTAAGACAATTGAGAGGAGAAAAGGAAAATGTTTGACGCTGTATCTGACTTGGTTAACGCTTTTACCAGTATCAATTGGGAAGTCATCTTCCAATTATTGTCTATAGCGCTAATTGTGATTGCTGGCCCAGCAGTAATCTTTGTACTGGCATTTCGCAACGGCAACTTATAAGTGGGCTGAGTGCTGATTCGGAATGAGGAGTTAAGAGTAAGGAATAAAATTTAATTCTCAACTCATAGCTCATAATTCATAAATCAGCACTCACTGTATCACAGTCACAAGTGATAGGTTAATTAATAACTCTTAACATCTAACTCTTAACTGATAAAGCCTGAAGTGCAGCTTGAATAATACTGTCATACTGTGGGTGAGAGAGATCAACTTCTTTGGCATTTTGACGATTAGTGCCCAGTAGACCAATTATATGTCCTGGCTGCATGACTAAGACTTTCCCTTCAGAATTTTTAATTCTTAATTCTGTGCCAATACCGTTTTTATATAAACCACAAGTATACTGTCGCTGATTGTACTCAAAGGTGGTGCTTGACGGTATAGGTGGCGAAGCCAAAAATTGTTGAAGCTGAATTGGTAATCTGACACCGATTAACTCTAGTTCGATGGTGGTGTTGCCGTTAAAGTAATTTTCTCGCAGTTTGTAAGCTACATCCACTCGCGGCGGTAAGCGGAAGTAGTCGCCCCAACGCCAAGCGATCGCTTTAATTCTATACTCCTGATTATCAATAGTTTGGGCAATTGTCAGTTTAATGTGACCTTTCCCAACGATTTTTTGCTCAACCACTTGAACATTAGGTGTCCAAAAAACTGGATCGGGGTTGTCCATACCGCAGGGGTGGAGAGCATTAAGCTGTTGGTAAAGCTCCTGATTAATCCGATCGAGGTTAACTTCAGCGTCAATTTTGAGCAGAGGTTTAAGATGTTGGGGTTCAAGACACTGGTTAGCAAACTCAATCAAACGCGATCGCAACACCTGTAAATTTTCTGCTGGTAGAGAGAATCCCCCAGCAGCTTTGTGTCCGCCAAATTTCCCTAGTAAATCGTGACAATATTCCAAAGCTTCAAACACGTGAAACTCTGGAATTGAGCGTGCTGAACCGCGTATATGTCCCTCGTCCTCATAAGTACCGATAAACACAGGAACGCCGTAGCGTTCTACCAAGCGGGAGGCGACGATACCAATAACGCCGTGATGCCAATTGGGTTGAACAACAATTAATACCCGGTCTTGTTGTAGAGATGTAACAAATTCTGCTTCTACATAAGCGATCACTTCTTGTTCAATTTGCTGACACATCTCCTGGCGACTGGCATTTATTTGTTCGCACTGCATTGCTCTTTCCAGCGCCACCCCCATATCATCTGTAGTCAGCAATTCAATCACAGTTTGGGGATTACCAATTCGACCAATAGCATTAATTCTTGGCCCCAGGCGAAACCCAATATCTTCAGGCTTTAGCGATTTTGGATTTTGGATTTTGGATTTTGGATTAGAAATTTTCTCCTCTGCTCCCCCTGCTCCCTCTGCCCTCGCCTGTACGCCACCTACCTGAATTAACGCCTGTATTCCGGGTAAGTTGGATTTGGGTAAATGCTGTAAACCGCGCTTTACCCAACGGCGATTCACGCCAGTTAAAGGAGCTAAATCTGCGATCGTTCCCAGCGTAAACAGTGCTAGCATCGGCTGGATCAAACCCTTAGTTTCCCCTAGCTGTTGTGCGAGAGACACTGCCAAAATGTAAGCAACACCAACACCAGCAACACCCCGATAAGGTGACGATTCTGCTATTAGCTTAGGATTGAGGATAGCATTAGCTGGCGGTAATTTTTGAGGTACATCATGGTGATCGGTGATAATCACTGCTAGACCAAGTTCTCTCGCTCTCGCAACTGGTTCAAACGCAGAGATGCCATTATCTACAGTGAGAATTAATCCTACACCTTCGCTGTGAAATTCTTCAACTATGCGTTTATTAATACCGTAACCTTCATGCATCCGGCTGGGAATAGCATAATCTACTTGTGCGCCTAAAGTGCGGAGACTGCGCAAAAGTAGAGCAGTGCTAGTCATTCCATCAGCATCGTAGTCACCGCAAATAGCAATTTTTGTTTGAGTAGCGATCGCATTTTGCAACAACTCCAAACTAATCGCCAAATCTGGGAAATCTTCTAATGGCGAAGGTAAAACTAAAGACTCTGGATTTAAAAATGCTTGTGCCTGTTCTGGTGTTTCGATCCCCCGATTAATCAACAACTGGCTGATAATGGGTGAAACATTAATCAAAGCCGCCAGTTTTTGGGCAAATTCTGGTTTTTGTGGATAAATTTGCCAGCGCTGATTAGGTAAACGCCTGGTAGGTTTTGAGAATTCAGATACAGGTCGGTCTAGCACTAGAACTTTTTAGTTATGAGTGTTGAATTTAAAGTTGTTTCTTAACTCATAACTAATAACATTAATTTGCTATCTAAAGCACGTTTATCCTACCATCATCCATAATATACAAAGAGCGATCGCCTGGAGAGCGCCAAGTCGGACGGAGTTCGAGCCGCAATGTACCAAAGTTAGGTTTCGAGACAATTGCTTGTAGTGATAAACCCTTTTCGCTCCAAAATATCAGAGATGTATTTGGCTCCGCACCCTCTATTTGTTCTAAACTTAATTTCTGTCCTGGACTCAAGGATATTGCATCAGTCCCGGAGGGTTTTTGGATTTTAATCAGGTTTGGTGTACTATTTATAACTTCAACTCGGATGTATTGCCCAGGTGTAAACTGAATTGGGTGCGACCCACACTTAGAAGCACAAGTTTTAGCTAAAGTAGCGCTGGGATTATTGATTGATGCCACTAAAACGGTAGCTGCAACTAAAGCAAATGACAAAGGCTTAAACATAATACACAGTATAAGTACTAAACTGAAATATTACTTCAAGTTCGGACTATTAAGCCTCAGCATATTTTCCAGAATTAAGCTAATGCAAAGCAACATCAGCCCATCATTCTTCGATAAGCGATTTAATCGTGATTTAGCCAGTCGTTGAGTTGTTGTTGAGTCACTACTGGGTGCGAGTTGGACTGGTGTAAGCCATAATCAAGACAGAATTAGGAATCAGGAACAGAGAAGTGAATCATGCACATCCTATCCCTTCATTATCCCGATGACTTACTTATTACCTCCGGTAAATAACCCCAAGCGTTAGAAGCAGAACTCACATTTTTGCTCGCAGTCAAACTATTTGAGCTACGCAGGCTATCGCTTGGGAAAGCCGCAGCCTTTTGCAGCATGAACAAACCCCAGTTCATGTACGAACTAGGACGTTTGCAAATCCCTGTTATCAACTTAGATGATGACCAAATCGCCGACGAATTGTGCGATGATTAACTCTGTCATCGTTGCCTATAGCAGCCCCCTCATTTCCTTGGCAATTATCGCGCAGCTGGAACTTTTACCCCAACTTTATCAGCGAATATTACTTCCCACAGCCGTATGGGATGAAATCACAAAACAAAACCCTGTACAAAGTTTTACCTTATTGTACAAGGTTGTCTATTATCCTAAATACTTAGAACAAGCTCTTTAACCGAAGCGTCCACTGATATAATCTTCAGCTTCTTTAGTTTGAGGAGAACTGAACATTTGGGCTGTAGGATTAAACTCAACTAATTTGCCGCGACGTTTGCCATGCTCGTCAATTTCTGTATTAAAGAAAGCCGTGAAATCTGCCACTCTAGAAGCTTGCTGCATATTGTGTGTCACCATGATGATGGTGTATTGCTGCTTCAATTCTAAGCAGAGTTCTTCTACTTGGCGGCTAGAAATGGGGTCGAGAGCAGAACATGGTTCATCCATCAATAATACATCTGGCTTCATGGCGATCGCACGAGCTATGCAAAGTCGTTGTTGTTGTCCGCCAGATAATGCAGTTCCCTTCTCTTTGAGTTTGTCTTTGACTTCATCCCAGATAGCAGCGCGTCTGAGGGAATCTTCCACCAATTCATCAATGTTACCTTTGTAACCGTTAGAACGCGGGCCAAAGGCAATATTTTCGTATATTGACTTGGGGAAAGGATTCGGTCTTTGAAAAACCATTCCGACTTGGCGGCGTAATTTGACAGAATTTATCTTAGGATCGTAAATATTGCGATCGCGATAATTAAGTCTACCCTCAACCTTAGCTCCAGGGATTAAATCATTCATTCGGTTGAAGCAGCGCAGTAAAGTACTTTTACCACATCCTGAAGGGCCAATAAAAGCAATAATTTGTTTATTAGGAATCTTTAGATAGACATCTAAAAGTGCCAGAAATCCCCCATAAAAGACCTTCACACCTTCAACATTGAAGACACTCTTTTCTTGATCTATTGTGGCACTATCTGATTGACTTCTATGATTGCTATAAGTCATTTAGCTGTTCTCCTAATATTCGTGAATTTATCCAATTAGATATTTAATTACCTAACGTATTGAGAAGCGTTGCCTGATATAAATTGCTACACCATTTAAAGCTAAAATCAAGACTAACAACGCAATAATTGTGGCTGCTGCTGCACTAGCAAAACCCGGTTCAGGACGAGTGATATAACTATAGATTTGAATGGGTAATGCCATAAATCTCTGAAACAAGCCAGGGTCAAAAGTGAGAAAACCCACAGCACCTACAACAATTAGAGAAGCTGCATCACCAATTGCACGGGATACAGAGATAATCACGCCGGTCAAAATACCAGGGACAGCGTATGGTAAAACGTGACTGCTGATAGTTCGCCATTTGGTGACACCTAATCCGTAAGAAGCATTTCTCAGAGAATCTGGGACAGCGCGAATTGCTTCTCTAGCTGTCACAATAATTACTGGTAAAGACAGCAAAGATAAAGTCAATGCACCAGAAATCAAAGCGGGGCCAAACCCAAGCAAATAATTAAAAACTCCTAAACCCAGCAATCCATAGACAATAGAAGGTACTCCCGCCAGATTACTGATGTTAATCTCAATAATCGCTGTCCACCAAACTTTAGGTGCATACTCTTCTAGATATAAAGCGGCTCCAACACCAATAGGGACAGTCACAAAAATCACAACAATGCCTAAAAGAACGCTGCTGATAATCGCAGGACGAATACCACCTTGGTCAGGAAAACGAGAAGGAGTATCCGTGAGAAAGCCTGGTGATAAAAATCTGCCTAATCCGTCTCGAAAAATATCAAAAAGTAGCAACGCTAGGACAAATAAACCAATCAGCAATCCTAACAAAAAAAGTACTTCAAAAACTTTCCCTAATGTCTCCCTACTCTCAACATTATCGGTAAATTCCGCCGACGAATCTAGAGAATCATCTTGTTGATAACTTGTAGTCATACTTAAAATTAATCGTATTTTTCTTTAAAGCGATTAGCAACCCAGTAACTAACAATATTTAAAGCTAGGGTAAGTATAAATAGAACAGCGCCTACAGCATATAATGTCTTGAAATTGAGACTACCACGCGGACTATCTCCACCAGAAATCTGCGCCATATAAGCTGTCATGGTTTCTACTGATTCCATGAAGTTAACAGTTAGTCTTGGTTGTTGTCCGGCGGCAATGAGGACAGTCATTGTTTCACCTACAGCGCGAGAAATACCCAAAATAATCGAGGCGATGATTCCAGAAAGTGCGGCTGGTAGAACTACTTTAAAAATGCTTTCTAGTTTAGTGATACCTAAAGCATAAGATCCCTCTCGCAAAGAACCTGGAACTGCTTTAATAGCATCTAAGCTGATAGAACCAACAGTAGGAGTAATCATTATCCCCATCATTAACCCCGCACTCAAAGCGTTGAATATTTCCAGAGGCATAAGATTCCGCAGCAATGGTGTAAGAAACAACAGCGCAAAGTAACCATATACGACTGTTGGGATTCCTGCCAAAAGTTCCACTGCTGGACGTAAAATTGCTGCTACTTTGGGTTGAGCATACTCACTTAAATAAATGGCAGAAGATAAACCCAAAGGAATAGCAACCGCCATAGCAATAGCTGTAGTTAATAAAGTGCCATTAATCAAAGGCCAAACGCCAAAATGTTTATTAGCAAATAGAGGTGTCCATTTAGTATCAAGAAAGAATTGGGCAAAAGAGACTTCTTGGAAAAAACTGAATGTCTCCTGAAAAATAATTACGACAATACCAAAGGTAGTCAAAATTGAAACTAAAGCACAAGCAAATAAAATTGCTGCAACAATCTTTTCTGATATATCTTCAGATGCATTTTTATCCAGTGATTGTCTGGATAGTAGATAAGGATCGTCTTGATAATTAGTATTTTGCATAAACAGTTAAATTTTTGACTACAATCAGACTACAATGACTCAGACTTTATTTAAATAAAGTTTGTGATTGGTTCACCCGGTTTTGCTTTTTTAAACTTTGTCCCAGTTTCACCAGTAGCAAATTTTCGTTTTACTTTGACATAAGCTTCATCAGGTAGTGCCACATAACCAACACTATCTACCCACTTCCAGGAATTTTCTAGATAAAAATCTACAAATTCTTTGACTGCTGGCTTAGTATCTAAGGATTTTTTACTGACATAGATGAAGAGAGGACGAGACAAAGGTGTATAGATATTTTTAATCACATTATCCACCGGAACTGGTTTTTCACACTTTCCTGTAGGACTTTCTACAGCAACTAGATTCAGTTTTTCTTGATTTTGAATATAGTAAGATATCCCCACATAACCCAAAGCTGTTGCATCACCTGACACTCCTTGTACGAGAAGGTTTTGATTCTGAGTGGCAGTATAATCTGTACGGCCATTCTTGGCTTTGCCAGTCACAGCTTGAGTCATATAATCGAATGTTCCCGTATCAGAAGATGGAGCATACAACTTCAGATTTTCGTTAGGAAACTTAGAATTAACTTGATTCCATTTCAAAATTTTCCCGTCTGATTTCCCACCCCAAATTTTACCTAATTCCTTAATAGTTAGACATTTCGCAAAGTTATTTTTGCGGTTGGCAATCACGGCAATGCCATCTAAAGCTACAGGCAACTCGACAAATTTAATATTCTTACTTTGACATTTTTTGATTTCTTCATCTCTAATGGTGCGAGAAGCACCGGCAATATCAATATCACCATTACAAAATTTACTGAAACCACCACCAGTCCCACTTGAGGCAACGCTGACTTTCGCTTCAGGTTTGACTTTACCGTATTCTTCTGCAACTGCTAAAGAAATAGGAAAACCTACAGCTGCACCATCAATACTTACCTGACTTTTCTTTTCCTCGCTGCTGCTACAAGCAGTGGTACTGCTGGCAATAATCATTAAAAATATGAGGAGAAAGCTATCCTTAAATCTACTACGAAAGCTCATAAATTATCAATTGGGTAAAGTGACCGAGAATTCTTTATACTTAGCTATCTGCTAGTAGATAATCTAGATATCATGCTTTGCTGGCAGCTTGAACTTTATCAAAAATTCCTCCATCTCCAAAAAACTTTTTCTGAATAATATCCCAGCCACCTAAATCTTGAGATGTGAATAAAGTTTGAATTGGTGGATATTGTGATGCTACTTCTTGGGTGACAGTGGGGTTCACAGGACGATATTGTAATTTAGCAAATTCGCGTTGAGCTTCTGTAGAGTAAAGAAAATCAACAAATGCTTGTGCAACTTTCCTTGTACCGTGTTTATCAACGTTTTTATCAACTACAGCTACAGGATTATCAATGGAAATATTGACTTGGGGGACAACATAAGGTAATTTATTTCCATTTTTACCTGCTAAAATTACCTCATTCTCGTAGTTGATTAAGACATCACCCTGATTTTTTTGAAAAAATAAATCGCTAGCTTCACGAGCATCTTTCGTCAAAGTAGGAGTATTTTTATAAACTTTAGTGACGTAATCTAACGCTGTGGCTTCGTCACCTCCATTTAGAGTTACCGAACCCCAAAAAGCCAAGAATTCCCAGATAGCAATACCAGAAGTTTTTGGGTTAGCCGCAATCACTTTCACGCCATCTTTTGCTAAGTCTGCCCAAGTATTTATACCTTTGGGATTGCCTTCGCGGGTAACGATCGCAGCAACCGATCTACTAACAATACCACTTCTCGGAGCTTTGGTTTCCCAACCTGATTTAATCAAACCTGCAAGAGCAATTTTGCTGACATCCAGAGGAAGCGCCAAATGTACTATATCTGCTTCTTGCGAACCAGCAATCACAGCCGCCGCTTGAGCTACAGAACCACCATAACTTTGCTCAAATGTGACGTTTTGATTATGTTCTTGCTTCCATTTTTCGACAAATTTGGGGATTATTTGGTCATGAGCCGCTTTGGTGACAGAAAAAGAAACGAGTTTCAACTTAACATCATTTTTGCTAGCTGAACTGCTTCCAGAGCAGGAGGCAACTGCTATGCTTAAAAAAGCACCTACTAGAAACAGACTGACAAAACTTTGCACTCTGTGTCTATTGAACCAATTTATAATAGTGTGTTGATATGAGAATTGTATAGTCTGCAAAGCTTTCATGACATAAGCTTGCATTCTCTCAGTTAGCAATTTACTTAAATGTGTCGATTGTTGCGACTCGCTCATCAGAATTCACCCCTAAATCTACGGTATTTCTGGATGTATACCGTAATTAAAAAGATTATAGGGTATATAGAATAATATTTATCATCTAAAAATCTAAATTCTCAGTTGAACATTCTGGTATCCGTGATGGTAAATCATTTTAAGAGCGTTAATCATATATCAATACGGTTCAGATCAGACTAAAACTCTCATCTGACAGATATAGCGGTTCTCAGTTGAGTAGGTATTGAACCCCACCCCCGCAAGCGATGAGGGGACTATGATGTACCTTGTATGATTAGGAAACGCTATAGTGTAGAGACGCGAAATTGTACTTCTCTACGAGATGTCCCCTTATTTCTACATCAACTCCATTTCTTGCAAGCCTTGACGTAGTCTCTTCGCCTCTTCGGGATTATACCTTTCGTGAAGGGCGATCGCTTTTCTAAAAGCTGTTAAACTATCCTGATGATTGCCAGCTTTCAGCAACACTACCCCTAAATTTTGATACGCTTCAGCATAGTTGGGATTTAACTCGATCGCATTTTGATAATACGCGATCGCATCTGTAAATAAACCCAAAGCCTTATATGTCATTGCCAAGTTATAATGTCCAAAGACAAAATTCGGGTCAATCTTCAAAGTTGTGGCGTAAGCAGTTTTCGCACCGTTGAAATCTCCGGCTGCTTTGAGCAAGTTACCCAAGTTGTTGTATGCTCCTAATTTGAGCATCGGGTAAATTGGCAATTTGATAGCAGCTTGATAGTGAGAAATCGCCTGTGGGAATTTTTGCAAGCGACTGTAAGCAATGCCTAAATGATAGTGGAGTTCGTATAAAATATCATAATTTTCTTCAGAGGTGGTGATTCCATGTCTGAGCAACTCCATACCTTGGGTTATTTTCCCAGTTTCCACATATAATGCCCCTAATTTACTGCAAACATAGGGGTCATGAGGATGAGTCGCGAGAAATCCTTCCATTGCTGCTGCTGCTTTGGCATATTTGTTATTTTGAGCGATCGCACTTTTTTGATATCCTGTGTGTACAAGTGCGATTCCAGGTAAATAACCTATTTGCCAATGGGGTTCTTTAGTTAAAATTGCTGACACACTATCATCCACTAAGGCATGATAAGGACGGTCAAAGTGAATGTCTGGATGATTGCGGAACAGTCTGGAAACCAGAGAATAGGGAGATTGTTCAGCGCCAACTTCCTGGCGGACGAGATTGATGAGCAGGTATTCGTCTCTAGCGATCGCCTCTCGCAATTGCGGTACAATTGCTGGAGTCAGAGTTTCATCAGCATCTAAGACCAAAATCCAGTCACCAGTGACATATTTTAAAGCTGCATTCCGGGCAGCACTGAAGTCATTACACCATTTAAAATGATGGACTTTGGCACCAAGTTGCTGGGCAATATTGGGAGTGCGATCGATTGAGCCTGTATCCAAGACTACCATTTCATCCACCACTTTTCTGACACTGTTCAGGCATTTAGGTAGTGTTGCAGCTTCGTTTTTTACAATCATGCACAGACTCAAAGTCATAATTTCAAAATTGGGAGTGGGGAGTGGGAGGATGAGGGGGATGAAAAAGCAATATTTCTATTCCCTATTCTCTACTTAGATTTTGTGCAAAAATCAAGATTAACAAAATCAGTGAGTGAGTCAATCTAGGAGAAAAGGTAAATTTAATGCAGGGTCAAACCGTAGGTGGACGCTACCAAATTCTCACCCAACTGGGACAAGGAGGGTTTGGTACGACTTTCTTAGCTCAAGATATGCAAAGACCGGGGAATCCACAATGCATTGTTAAGCATTTTAAACCACTGTCTACCGATGTATACACTTTACGAGAAGCTAAACGTTTGTTTAACTAGGAAGCATTAACCCTGGAAACATTAGGAAAGCATGACCAAATTCCTCAACTATTGGCTCATTTTGAAGAGAATCAAGAATTTGATTTAGTTCAGGAATTTATTCCAGGTCACTATCTTACCAAATAAATACCACCTGTACACAACCCATTGAGTGAACCGGAGGTGATTAAACACCGCAAATTGCGGTTGTACAAGGGTAATTGCCACTCCTATGATTGCTGGTGCGATCGCATAATAAAATTTCATATAGCAGTCCTAAATAGACATCTCCGATAATGAATGTAGAGACGTAGCACTGTTACATCTCTACAAGGGTTCTGGATAACGCATATTTAATTTTTGGAGATGTCTAATAGTTAATAATATTTTAAAATAGTTATTACCTAGTTTTCATGCTTGTATAACTATACTACACACAATACAAATATTTATACATATAATGAAAGATTCATTTACCAAAACAGCAGAATTGCTTCGCCAAAATGTCAATCAGTATTTGCGATCGCTAAACAATTGGTTTTTCGATACACCAGAAAGGGCACTATTAGAAGCTCAACAAGCCGCTCAGAGAATTAGAAACATCGAGATAGAACATTTTGAAGGTAAAAAAATATCTTCCGAATCAGTAAATTATACTGAAACTGCGATGTCTTATTGGCAAGTCTACCTTGATAAAAATTTAACTATTATCAAGATCAGACTTGCAGAATTCCAACTTAGTCGAGGAATTGTCAATATCTCTAATTCTGTTTTATTAGAAAAGTTGAAGGTTATCGATGAAGTTGTAGAGAAGTATGCTATCAAAGATGAACTAATTAGTAGTAACAGCGCATTACTATCAAATTATCAACCGCAAAAAATTAATCAGAATGAAATCAATAAACAGCCAGGATTGTCTAATATTAAAAATCTGCCTACGACTCAAAACGATGGAGTCTTACCTGGATCTATTGGCAGAACTATTAATAGAATTAAAGCAGATTTTTCCCCACAGAGAGAAGAAGAATTTGTCAGAAATTACCGAATTTCTAAGAATAGGACGAAAATTGCTCTAAGATTTTTACTGACTTTAATTATTGTCCCACTTTTGACTCATATTTTATCTAAACAATTATTAGTAACCCCCATCTTAGAAAGGACTAGAGGAGAGAAGACAACTCAAATTTTTATTAATTCGGACATGGAAAAAGAAGCTCTCCATGAGTTATCTAATTTTCAACAAAATTTGAGATTTGAATCTTTATTAAATCATGCACCAGCCCTCTCAGTAGAAGTAGTAAAAGAAAAAATCAAGGATAAAGCAATTGAGATAGCTGAGGAATTTCAGGTAAAAACTAATAGTGCTGTTAGTAATGTTTTTGCTGATTTGATATCATTAATTTCTTTTAGTATAATTATTGTTTTGAGCAGCAGAGAAATTGCGATTGTGAAGTCTTTTATAGATAATATAGTTTATGGACTGAGCGATAGTGCTAAGGCTTTTTTGATTATTCTGTTTACAGATATATTTGTAGGGTTTCACTCACCAGATGGGTGGGAGGTTCTTCTTGAAGGAGTAGCAGAACATTTAGGTTTACCAGCAAGTAGAAATGCAATATTTCTATTTATTGCAACATTTCCGGTAATTTTAAACACCATCTTCAAATACTGGATATTCCGCTATCTGAGTCGCTTATCTCCGTCGGCATTAGCTACATTAAAAGAGATGGACGAGTAATTCATAAGCATACTATGGATTTTGAAAGCAAAGCCAATGACCAAATTCCCACAGAGAATATAGAGTTTGTTGAACTAACTAATACTCGTAAGCCATTGCAATTGCTACGAGATACTGAGGCTTTATTACGCCGCCCAACAGTAGCAACACTGTCGCGGATTTTGCCACCAAAGCTTAACAATAGATTTCAAGCAACCTCATCTTTGGCAGATGACTCCTTTAAGGAATTGGCAGAAATTGACCTAGAGACTATCAGTGATTTTGAACTGCGACCTGCACGAATTCGTGTTGGCTTAAGCTTTGTTGGTTTTGGGGCGCTGATGATATTAGTGCTGCTGTTGTACTTAAACACATTGCATCCAGAACTCCACACTGGTGAGCAAATTCGGCAATATTGGTATCAATATGTTTGGTTTGTCAGTTTGGGTGTTGCGGGGATGTTTATGTTAGGGCGTGAAACAATGCGTCCTATGCCAAAGCGACGGAAATAATTCGTAATTTAGAGTGTTCCAAAAAATAAATGATCCAAAACCCGTCATTGCGAGCGTTCACTTCTCTACGAGACGCTCCGCGAATGCTCGCAATGACAATTGGGCATTTTTTTACTTGAAGTACTCTTAGAAATGGGGGACTTAAACCCCCAGAATCGGTTAAAAGTTATGAATTTTAAATCAAAAATTATTTAATTAAGAAATTATAATTTTCAGGAATTAGCACTCCATAATATGCTTCGGTATAAACAGCCGTTATTAAATTTTATATATGAATTACGATGCTTTCATTGTTCCACCAGGTTCAAAGATTTCTCTGAAAAAAAACTATGACCCAGCTTATAAAACTGATTTTCATCAAAAAGCTGATGCTGCAAACAAATTACAGGCAGATATTGAACGATTAGCAAATTACCAAAATATTCTCTATGCTCAAAATACATATTCCTTGCTGATTATTTTTCAGGCAATGGATGCTGCTGGTAAAGATAGCACAATTAAACATGTTACCTCTGGTGTGAACCCGCAAGGATTTCAGGTTTATAGTTTCAAGGGCCCCAGTGCAGAAGAATTAGACCATGATTACCTGTGGCGAAGTATGAGAGCTTTGCCAGAAAGAGGTCGAATTGGGATATTTAACCGCTCATATTATGAAGAAACCCTAGTGGTTCGCGTGCATCCAGAAATGCTGAGAAAGCAACAACTGCCTCATTTTCCTAATGGAAATAAGATATGGAAGCAACGCTTTGAAGAGATTAATAACTTTGAAAAATATTTGGTAGACAATGGCGTGATTGTTCTGAAATTTTTTCTCAACGTCTCTAAATCAGAGCAGAAAAAACGTTTTTTAGAACGGATTGACTCTCCTGAAAAAAATTGGAAGTTTTCAGATAGCGATGTCAAAGAACGAGCTTTTTGGGATGATTATATGAAGGCTTATGAAGAAGTTTTTAACAACACCAGTACAAAATGGGCTCCGTGGTATGTTATTCCTGCCGATCGCAAATGGTTTACGCGCCTGGTAGTCGCTAATATTATCTGTACAAAATTACAAGAATTAAATCTGCAATACCCAACAGTTAGTGACGAACACAAACAGCAACTTTTAGAGGCAAAACGCATTTTAGAACAGGAAGATGAACAAATAAATTTAACAGGTGAAGGCAAAAAATAAGGAATTAAGTTCAAAAATACTGTATAATTAGTGTAGGCAAAGGTAAAAAAATCATGAGTCAGTTGAGTATTCTGACTCCTGTTAGCGGTAGCAGGGCGTTTAGCCTATTCTGGCTTCTTAATTCTTCTTCAATAATGCTTTTTGTAACTAATTAAGTTTGGTTGGTACTGACGGCCAAAAAATAATGATTCAGATGGCGCAAGATGCCAACAATCATCCACCTCACTTTAGGAATGCTGCCTTTGATATTGTCGCGATCGCAGCCTCAGCAGGTGGTCTGACTGCTCTAGTTAAAGTGCTATCGACTCTAAGAGCAGCATTTCCAGCCGCGATCGCTATTGTGCAGCACCTCGCTCCCGAACATCCGTCATTCATGGCAGAAATTCTCAGTCGGCGCACGGATATTACCGTCAAACAGGCACAGGAAGGAGATTACCTTACCCCAGGAACAGCTTATATTGCTCCACCCAATCGTCACTTGTTAGTTAACGATGACGGCACACTTTCCTTATCACAGTCAAAATTAGTCCATTTTTTACGTCCTTCGGCTGACTTATTATTTGAATCGGTTGCAGCCACTTACAAAGAAAGAGCGATCGCCATTGTGCTAACTGGAACGGGTAGCGACGGCGCGATGGGAGTAGAAGCAATAAAAAAAATGGGCGGTACTGTCATTGTCCAAGACCTAAAAACGGCCGAATTTTCGGGGATGCCTTCAGCCGCGATTAAAACCGGCAACGTAGATTTTATTCTCCCTTTAGATGAAATCTCTAACGCTTTGGTAACTTTAGTGGAAGGAGAATGTAGGGAAGTGTAGCTTTGCGTAAAATCGTAATGTTTTTAAATATATTTTGGAATGCAAAAATAAGTCTTTGATACTCGTGGACAAGCGTAAAAACTTCACTCTTTTATTTTTTCTCATTTACACGCTACCCTATGAATTCCGCAGAAAAAAACCCCGAATTTGAAAATCTTCTGATTCATCTTAGACAAAATCGGGGATTTGATTTCACAGGCTACAAGCGTTCGACTTTGATGCGCCGAGTATGCAAGCGGATGCAGTCATTGACTATAGAAAACTTTGAAGAGTATCAAGACTATCTAGAAGTTGATCCAGAAGAATTCAATTATCTTTTTAATATTATCCTAATTAACGTCACTGCTTTTTTTCGAGATTCATCAGCTTGGGAATATCTCGCGGAGCAAATACTACCTAATCTAATTAAAAATAAAAGAACTTCTGACCAAATTCGCATCTGGAGCGCCGGCTGTGCTTCTGGAGAAGAAGCTTATACCTTGGCTATATTGATGGCTGAAATATTGGGAGCAGAGGATTTTCGCCAACGAGTGAAAATCTATGCCACAGATGTAGATGAAGATGCTCTCAATCAGGCTCGTCAAGCTGTGTATTCAGCAAAAGATGTCCAAGCGGTATCAGATGAACTGCGGCACAAATACTTTGAGATTGTCGGTAATCGCTATGTCTTCCGTCAAGATTTGCGCCGCTCAGTAATTTTTGGTCGCCACGATCTGCTTCAGGATGCGCCCATTTCGCGCTTAGATTTGCTGGTTAATCGCAATACATTAATGTATTTTAATTCGGAGACTCAAGGACGAATTCTGGCTCGATTTCATTTTGCACTAAATGATACTGGTTATCTATTTTTAGGAAAAGCAGAAATGCTGTTGATGCATTCGAGTCTGTTTACCCCAATAGACTTAAAAAACCGGATATTTACTAAGGTATCGTCGGTGAATATCCGCGATCGCCTTTTAGTTATGGCAAATTCAGTAGATGAAGAATCTAGCAGCCGTTTGTCTCGACATCTGCGGCTGCGAGACATGGGTTTCGACACAGCCCCAATCGCCCAAATAGTCATTGATATCAATGGCACTCTGGTACTGGTAAACGAGCAAGCGCGGACTTTGTTCGCCCTTTCCCCCAAAGATTTAGCTCGTCCCTTCCAGGATTTAGAACTTTCCTATCGACCGATTGAATTGCGATCGCTAATTGAACGGGCTTATACCGAACGCCACCCTGTCAGTCTGACAAATGTAGAGCGCTATTTGTCTAACACAGAAACCCAATATCTAGATGTGCGAATTACGCCTTTGCAAGAAACAGACAGCAGTTTCTTAGGAGTCAGCATCGCCTTTCATGATGTCACCCGTTATATTAAACTCCAAGATGCCCTACAGCGATCGCAACAAGAATTAGAAACCACCAACGAAGAACTCCAATCTACCAATGAAGAATTAGAAACTACCAACGAAGAACTCCAATCCACTAATGAAGAATTAGAAACTACCAACGAAGAACTCCAATCCACTAATGAAGAATTGGAGACAATGAATGAAGAACTTCAATCTACTAATGAAGAATTACAGACAATTAATAACGAACTGAGCGAGCGCACCACAGAACTTAATCGCACAAACCTTTTTCTCTTCTCTATTCTGAAAAGTCTCCAAAATGGAATAGTTGTAATTGACAGCAACTTTAACATTTCAATTTGGAATTACATGGTAGAAGATTTATGGGGCTTGCGGACTGATGAAGTTTTAGGAAAGTCTATCTTTAGCCTAGATATTGGGCTACCAGTCGAGCAGTTGCGATCGCCTATCCGCGATTCCCTATCTGGGAAAAAACAGTTTCAAGAGATGATCCTTGATGCTACCAATCGTCGGGGTAGACAAATAAAATGTTACTTGGCAATTACTCCTCTCCTTGGCATTGAAATGCAGGGAGCAGTTTTGATGATGGCAGATGTAGAGAGAGTCAGCAGTATGATTTCTAGTCAAGAAATAGAGGAACGCCGCCAGCAGGAATAACGATAAAATGGTTTGTTCGCGAACAGCTTTGCAACTTATCGCTTATTTTTTGTAGCAAGAGACGCGATGAATCGCCGTCTCGACAATAATCATTTTTTCGTCTTGACACCGATTTATCGCGTCTTTGTGATGATTCATCACAATTGAGAATCAATATATTTATAATCATAGGTAGGCAAGATACCTACCCTACAAGAATTTGATGAAACTTGGTTATGCCAATTAGATGTGTTTTAGATTAATGCTTCAACACCAAGCATTAAACAATCCGGTTGACAATTGTCCACACTTCCCAATCAGAGCGGACATAAGGAACGGAGATTGTCTTGAAACCAGTAATAAAGGGCTTGTAATAAACCTGCCAATACATTGGACTCAGCTGATCGGCACAACGTTTAAGGAGGCGAACTTCTGCCGCCAATTCACCTGCCAGTTGATTAATGCGTTGAGCATGAACCTGTGCCACTTCTTTCGCTTCCTCCAGCTGCTGCTGTTGGATAAGTTCTTTTGATTTAATTTGCGATCGCACTAACTTACCTTGTTTTTGTTTAATCTGGACTTCCAAAGCAGCGATCGCCGCATCAATGCCCTGAAGTTCAACTGATAATTGGGCATTTTCCCTGGCTTGACGGCGATATGCTTCAACCATTGCCTGGGGTGAATCATTCTCAGCAGAGATGACATTATTAATAGTGAGTGCAGCGCGTTCTTCTCGAAGAATCTGAATTTGAGAGTTAAGCGCTACCATTTCAGTCTGAATTTGCTCCATAAAATCAAATATTAAAAGCTTTTTGCGCCTTGGGTATCGAGAGTTAGCGATCGCACTTCGGCTGTAATTCCTTCTTCTTGCCAAGCAGCTAATATCGCTGCCTCCACTGCCTCCGAGTGTAATTTATCTGCCAAAGCTAACAGTGTTGGCCCCGCACCACTAATTACCATACCATAAGCACCAGCGCTAACGGCTGCGATATTGAGAGCGTCATAACCAGGAATCAAAGTTTTGCGATAGGGCTGATGCAATCTATCTTGCAAGGCTGTCTTTAACCATTGTCCGTTACCAGTTTCCAAGCCGCGCAACAATAACCCCAAATGTGCCATATTGAAAATCGTATCAGCGCGACTCACCTCAGTCGGCAGAACGCTCCGCGCCTCGGAAGTGGAAAGTTCAAAATTAGGAATCGCCACAACTGGTACTAAATCTTTATGCCAGGGAATATCACAAATTTCCCAAGCTGTGCCACTGCTAGCCGCGAGACGACATCCGCCCAACAAAGCTGGAACTACATTATCAGGATGTCCTTCCATTGCGATCGCTAATTCCATCACTTGTGACTGAGACAGAGTTGCACCCTCAAGCTGATTAGCAGCAACCAACCCACCAACAATTGCTGTCGCCGAACTACCTAAACCTCTCGCCAAGGGGACACCCAACTTAATTTCTATTTTCACAGTTGGCGGTGTTTGCTCTATATGTTGATAGAACTTGACAAATGCTTGGTAGAGAAGATTGCTTTCATCCGTTTGGACTCGTTCAGCTTCCGTACCAGTGACATGAATAGTTAACCCACCCTCTTGGCGAGTGAACTTAAACTCGTTGTACAGCTTTAAAGCTGCACCGATGCAATCAAAACCAGGCCCCAAATTAGCAGTTGTGGCGGGAACGGTAACAGTAATGGCAGAAACAACAGACATTGGTAAAACTCACTAATCATCAACTAGCATCCCATGTATTGGTAGCACTTTCGTGCTAGTACATCTCTCAGACCTTCAGAAATGAAGTGCGATTATTACTTTTTTACTCTAAGCCGAGTTACGGGCTAAACGCCCCGCTCCGCTATTCGCGTACAGCACTGTATTCGGTGATTTTAAATGGCTGGCTTATTTCCGATGTCACGATTATTGCTAGCTTTTACTATTAAAAAATATTAAGTATTTTATAAAGTTAGGATAAATTCACCTATTGATAGACTCCTAAACAGCAATCTTTGAAATATCCTAAGCAGTAGTTGACATTATTTATGGTAAATATTACCATAAATAAAAGAAGCAGCTTGTAAGGAATCTCTTGCATGACAACTTTGCCAGATTTGGACTATGTATATAAACAGCAAAGCCAGCAGAACCAGGAACTAAACCTTTCTGCGGAAGACTACAGCTTGCTGACCGATCTTTACCAATTGACGATGGCAGCTTGTTACACTGGCGTTGGTATCGAACAACGACGGGCCAGCTTTGAGTTGTCTGTCAGGCGATTACCAGAAGGTTTTGGTTATTTAATTGCAATGGGGCTAACACAGGCATTGGAATATTTAGCCAAAATCCGCTTTAGTGCCTCGCAAATTGCGGCATTACAGGCGACGGGGATTTTTGCTCATGCGAGCGATCGCTTTTGGTCACTTTTAGCTGAGGGAAAATTTACCGGTGATGTTTGGGCAGTACCAGAAGGGACAGCCGTATTTGCCAATCAACCACTGTTGCGAGTGGAAGCACCCCTTTGGCAAGCACAACTCGTAGAAACTTACCTGTTGAATACGATTAATTACCAGACTTTGATTGCTACAAAAGCAGCAAGATTACGGGATGTAGCAGGGGAATCAGCAACACTTTTAGAGTTTGGCACAAGACGAGCATTTAGTCCCCAAGGAGCTTTGTGGGCGGCGCGGGCAGCATTAGCAGGTGGGTTAGATTCTACTTCCAATGTGTTAGCAGCGCTACAACTGGGAGAAAAGCCGAGTGGTACGATGGCTCACGCCCTGGTGATGGCGTTATCAGCAATAGAAGGCACTGAAGAACAAGCTTTTAGTGCATTCCATCGATATTTTCCGGGTGCGCCGTTGCTGATTGATACTTACGATACCGTTGCTGCTGCCCAGCGCTTGGCCCAAAAAGTAAATTCCGGGGAAATGCAATTATCAGGAGTGCGATTAGACTCAGGAGATTTAGTTACCTTATCAAAACAGGTGCGATCGCTTCTCCCTGATGTGCCAATTTTTGCTAGTGGCGACTTGGATGAGTGGGAAATTGCCAGATTAAAAGCTGCTGGGGCACAAATTGATGGTTACGGATTGGGAACGCGATTAGTTACAGGTTCGCCTGTAAATGGAGTCTATAAACTTGTAGACATTGATGGTATCCCAGTGATGAAGCAGTCAAGTGGTAAGGTTACTTATCCAGGGCGTAAGCAGATTTTTCGCTCGTTTACGGGAGGAAAGGTAAAAGCAGACAGGTTGGGACTCTTAGGTGAAAGTCCTCTAGAGGAAGAAACTTTGTTGCAATTGGTAGTGCAGGAGGGTGAACAGGTGCAACCGTTCGAGTCGTTGGCGACAATTCGTCAGCGTACCTTTGCCTCAGTTGCGAGTTTGTCAGAACAGACACGGCGTTTGGATCTTCCTATAGCTGTAGAGGTGGAGATTTCTGAGGGGTTACGGGTGTTGACTGAAGAAACTAAGAAACGAACCGCAGAGGCGCAGAGAAGCCAGTGCGTTGCGGGGGTTCCCCCCGTTGTAGCACCTGGCGCGACACAGAGGTAAGAAGTACTCTTTCGGTATGTCTTAATTACGAATTACGAATTATTATGAGAGTTGCTTTGTTTGGAACGAGTGCCGATCCGCCAACTGCGGGACATCAAAAAATTCTGAGTTGGTTATCTGAACGTTATGATTGGGTAGCGGTTTGGGCGGCAGATAATCCATTTAAGTCCCATCAAACACCCTTAGAACATCGGGCGGCAATGTTACGATTGTTGATTGCGGATATAGACGCGCCACGGCACAATGTTGCTTTGGAACAAGAATTAAGTAGCTTCAGAACACTGGAAACAGTTGAGAAAGCAAAGCTTACTTGGGGTGAAGATGCTGAATTGACGTTGATTATTGGTTCAGATTTACTGAGTCAGCTACCACGTTGGTATCGCATTGAAGATTTGTTACAGAAAGTGCAACTACTGATTGTACCGCGACCCGGATATGCAATAGATGAGTCTAGTTCAGAGGTAGTGCAAAAGCTGGGAGGGAAAATTGCGATCGCTAGTCTGACCGGTCTAGATGTTTCCTCAACAGCATACCGCGAACATGGAGATTCTGAAGCCCTTACTGCCCCTGTAGTTGCCTATATTAATCGAGAGCATTTGTACGAATGCCAGGACGTTCCCAAAAAAAGATACCAATTCCGCTAAACCAACAACCTTTGGCCGATTTCAAGGTTGGTGTTGATAATGTAATTTTTTCTGTAGATACTGTACAAAATCGGCTGTTAGTTCTACTGGTAATGCGACAGCAAGAACCATTTTTAAATCATTGGAGTCTTCCCGGTACTTTGGTGCGTCCAGGAGAGTCTTTAGAAGATGCCGCCTATCGTATTATGGCGGAGAAAATTAAGGTCAACAATCTCTACTTAGAACAACTGTATACCTTTGGCGGGCCGAATCGCGATCCACGGGAAGCAACTGATAGTTATGGCGTACGTTATCTATCAGTTAGTTACTTTGCCCTAGTGCGATTTGAGGAAGCCGAATTAATTGCCGATCGCATGACTGGCATAGCCTGGTATCCGGTAAAACAAGTACCGCAATTAGCTTTTGACCATAATGAAATTCTGACTTATGGCCACAGGCGGTTACGAAATAAATTAGAGTATAGCCCGGTGGCTTTTGAAGTCTTACCAGAAATGTTCACCTTAAACGATTTATATCAGTTATACGCCACAGTTTTAGGTGATAACTTTTCCGATTATTCTAATTTTCGGGCGCGTCTACTCAAGTTAGGTTTTTTATGCGATACCGGAATTAAGGTATCACGGGGTGCTGGCCGTCCTGCTAGTTTGTATAAGTTTGACGCAGAAGCTTTTGCTCCCCTAAAAGATAAACCTTTGGTGTTTATTTAATGAAGCGCTACGTGGGATAAGGGAGAATAATAACTCCAAACTCCAAACTTCTAACTCCTAACTCCTAACTCCTAACTAAAATGAAGATTGCGATTGCTCAAATTAATCCGACAATTGGTGATTTGCTTTTAAATGCCCAAAAAATTTTGGAGGCGGCACAACGCGCAGCATCTAGCGGTGCGCGTTTGTTACTAACACCAGAACTTTCTTTGTGTGGCTATCCACCAAGGGATTTATTACTAAATCCTAGTTTTGTGGAAGCGATGGGCATCACTTTACAAAACTTGGCCCAAGATTTACCACCAAATTTAGCCGTGTTGGTAGGAACTGTTGAACAGAACCTCAATGCACACATTAGTGGCGGTAAAACCTTATTTAACAGCATAGCTTTGTTAGAAAATGGTAAGGTAAAGCAAATTTTTCACAAGCGACTTTTGCCTACTTATGATGTATTTGACGAACGTCGCTATTTTGAACCAGGCTTACAAGCTAATTATTTCACCCTAGATAATATCGATATTGGCGTAACTATTTGCGAAGATTTATGGAATGATGAAGAATATTGGGGGAAACGTAGTTATACAGTAAATCCCATTGCTGACTTAGCAATTCTCGGTGTAGATTTAATTTTAAATCTGTCTGCTTCGCCCTACACTGTTGGCAAGCAGCAGCTTCGAGAAACAATGCTTAGGCATAGTGCAGTCCGTTTTCAACAACCGATTATTTACGCTAATCAGGTTGGCGGAAATGACGATCTAATTTTTGATGGGCGTAGTTTTGCCTTAAATCGTCAAGGTGAAATTATGTGTCGCGCCCGTGGTTTTGATACTGATTTAGTAATAGTTGAATTTGACGAGGCACAACATGATTTACAGTTGGGTTCTGTAGAACCTATCTATGAGTCAGAAGATGAAGAAATTTGGCAAGCCTTGGTTTTAGGAGTGCGAGATTATGCTCGCAAGTGTCGCTTTTCTAAAGTAGTGTTGGGTTTAAGCGGCGGGATTGACTCGGCAATCGTAGCTGCGATCGCAACTGCTGCACTTGGTAAAGAAAATGTCCTCGGTGTTCTCATGCCTTCCCCTTACAGTTCGGAGCATTCCATCAGTGATGCTGTGGCATTAGCCGACAATTTGGGGATTAAGACTAATCTTTTACCAATTGGCGAGTTAATGCAAGGCTTTGATCAAACTTTAGGTGATTTGTTTGCAGGTACAGAGTTTGGACTGGCAGAAGAGAATATCCAGTCTCGGATTCGGGGTAATTTATTAATGGCGATCGCTAATAAATTTGGCTATCTGCTTTTATCTACCGGTAACAAGTCAGAAATGGCTGTGGGTTACTGTACTCTCTACGGCGATATGAATGGCGGATTAGCAGTGATTGCAGATGTTCCTAAAACCCGTGTGTATTCACTTTGCCAATGGTTAAATCGCCATAACGAAATTATCCCGCAAAACGTTTTGACAAAAGCACCAAGTGCTGAACTAAAACCAGGTCAAGTCGATCAAGACTCTTTACCACCTTACGAAATTTTAGACGATATTTTGCAACGCCTGATTCACAACCACCAATCAGCAGCGCAAATTGTTGCAGCCGGTCACGATTCGGTAATTGTAGACAGAGTAATCCAAATGGTGGCGCGGGCTGAATTTAAACGGCGACAAGCACCCCCCGGCTTAAAAATCACCGATCGCGCCTTCGGAACTGGTTGGCGAATGCCAATTGCTAGTAACTGGGTTGGTGTCAAAAAGGCTTACCAGGCTAAAACTACAGCTACACCTAACCTTAGTTTGTTGTGATGGGACAAGATGCTCATCCGCGTTGTCCAGGCGCGGATAAGCATTACCATTGAAACTAAAGTCTCAAAGAAAATTATGTTAGATGAAGCAAATCTTGAACAACGTTTAGCGACTCTTGAACAAACAGTTGCAGATATCAAACATCAAGTCTAGAACTTACGCATTGACAGAAAATTGATACTATGTATTCAAATTCAAATTCTGCGCTAAATGTTCCAAAATAAAGTCACGAGCTACTTGGAGAGACAGATTCCTTTGGATTTCATACCAATTTTCAATCAAGTCTTCTGCCCGCATTAATTCTAATTGTGTGAAAGCGCGAATTGCACTAAAAAAGTGAGTCTTAATAGCATCGGTTGTTCTAACCATGAATCTTCCAATGCCACATACTTGTTTAATAGCTCTGTGGTAACACTCAATCCCCCAATGAATTGAATGTAGCTCTTTAAATTCTGTTCTGGAAATTGAGTTTAGTGTATCTTTTTCAGGGATATACATAATGTAATATCTTTTAGTTTCGTTTTTGAAACTTTTCCGAAATACTTTTACCTGACCAAAATTCTTTAGATACACTATTAAACCATCTTCGGGAATTTCTAAGTTTTGGACTTGGGTAAAATTTTTACCATCAATGGAACATGAGCGATTTTTAGCTACCCCAGTTAAAAACCCTAATCCCTTGTTTTTCAGTAACTTCAGGTTTTTTTGACTGGAATACCAAGCGTCAGTTGTCATTGTTTTAGGCTTTAAACCCCAATCCATTACCTCAGTAATCATTTCTCGTAAATAATCATTTTTAGTCTTGTTATCTTGTTTGTTATAAATGCGATAATTTACAGGTACAGATTTACCTGAACACTCGGTGTAATACAAGGTAATTAACTGAACTCCCTTAACGGCACGATGATGTCTACCTGAATAGTAATAACCGATTAAATCTGTTATTTCCGGGTCACTATGAGGCTTATCAATTACCGTATCATCTCCACTTAAAGTACCTCCAACTAGATTGATATTGGGCTTGATTTCTTCAAATAAGTCCTTGGGTTCGTACCGTTCACGTAGCAAAAATCTATTGACGCTATCATGAGATAAATTTTCCATTATCTCTGCCAGACGTGTGCAACCTGGATACTTTGATTCTGCCAGTAGAAACAGAGTATAAGTGTTCAAGTCACATTTAGCGGTTGATGGTTTAGTAATTGCTCTGATTGTCCGAACCCTAAACACAGCCAAGTAAATTATCTGTTTTTAACGCCTCTGGTAACTAGCGGTCGCTGTTTTTTTTCTGCATTCTCCTTATGCACTTTTTGTCTTGCTTGTCAATGCGTAAGTTCTAAAGTCATTGATGCGCCTACCTATAGTAATTGGCTAGAAAAGGTTATTGGCTCAATCTCTGATGAACCAGCATTTTTAGAAGCTTTAGAGTATGGTCGGTCATTACGCCACGCTGACATATTTACAGAAGAGACTGGCGAACAATTGTGAGATATCTACTGGACACTGACCATATCAGTTTTCTTCAAAGACGCTCAGGAAAAGAGTTTTTAACATTAGCTGCTCATATTGCCCAGCATCAAGCTACAGATTTTGCTTTTTCTATTGTTAGTTTCCATCTAAGCCTCCGGGGTACTCCCGCCTAAGCGTTGCTTGGCGGTGAGGGGGATAGGAGGGTAACTATTGGGGCATCGAACCCCAATAGTTACCAATTCATTGATTTTTGGTTTTCTTTCTAAGGCTACGAATAAATTCACGGATTACCTCTGTTTGAGTTCTATCTTGTTCTTGGCAGTAGGTTTTTAATATCTCTAGTTCTTGTTCTGGAAGCCTGATATCTATGCGAGTAGTCATACAAAAGTACGGAATAATGCTGTACAATAGTTCTATGCTACTAACTTATCAGTTCAAACTCAACCCTACTCCCGAACAAGTTGTCATTCTTGAATCTTGGGGCGAGTTGCTGCGTCGCCATTGGAACTACGCACTAGGGGAAAGGTTGAACTGGCTAAGACGTACAAGATCGCAGATTGACCGATGTAGCTTAGTTTCTGAACCAATTGGAAAGATACCAGATAAAGCAGATTACTATACACAAGCAAGCAACCTCAAGCAAACCAAAGAGCTATTCCCCGATTACAAAAACATTTATGCCGACTGCCAACAACAAAATTTAATGCGGTTGGACAAGGCGTGGAAACGATGGTTAACACCTGACAAAAAAGGCAAGCGAGGAGGAAGACCACGTTTTAAAAAGCGTGGTGATATAAGTTCGTTTACATTCCCCCGTGTTAATTCACCCAAAGCTGGCGCACACCTAACAGGTAATATTCTCAAATTATCCAAGATTGGTGAGATTGAGGTTATCTTACATCGACCAATTCCAGACGGTTTTGAGATTAAACAGGCGACGATTCTTGTTAAAGCTGATGGATGGTATTGTAGTTTTTCTTTAGAAGACAAGACTGTTCCCGATACTTTATCTATTGATGAAATCACAACTGTTACTGGCATAGATGTAGGTTTAGAAAAGTTTTTAACCACTGCTGATGGACAAAGTATTGAAGTGCCGCAGTATTATCGTTCGTCACAATCAAAATTAGCCCGTCAACAGCGCAAACTTGCACGTAAAGTCAAAGGGTCTAACAATCACAGCAAGCAATCCAATAAAGTTGCAAAGCTTCATTTGCACGTTGCTCGGCAAAGAAAAGAGTTTCATTATCATGTAGCTCATTGGTTAGTTAACTCATACGATTTGATTGTTTTTGAAACCTTGAACATTAGAGGATTAGCTAGAACACGATTAGCTAAGTCAATACTAGATGTTGCGTGGGGTACGTTCCTGGAAATCATGCAAGCAGTAGCGGTAAAACGCGGCAAGCTGACACTTGGAGTTGACCCTAGAGGCACGAGTATTAATTGTTCGAGTTGTGGTGAAAGAGTTGAAAAAACAATGGCCGTCCGTGTTCATAGTTGTTCTTGTGGATTGGTCATTGACCGCGACTGGAACGCCGCATTGAATCTTTTGAAACGTGGATCGGTTGGACTACCGATTCCTGGCTGTGGAGGCTTAGGGGATACCCAGCCTACGAAGCAGCAAGTCTCATTTGTGAATCTGAGATGCTCCCGCTAACTGAAAAGCAGTTAGCGGTGAGAGTTGTCACGAGCAAGTAATTGGCGCTCATACCTTTATTACTCGTTCCCAAACACCTGGTGATGTAGTTCGGGGATATACTCTGCTAATGGAAATCATTCAGGGGTTTTCGGCAGCACCAATTTTACCATTCGATGCTGGAGCAGTAACCATATTTGAAGGGTTACGAGCGCAAAGGGTTCGCATAGCCACGATGGATTTAAGAATAGCTTCGATTGCACTTTCACGGAGCTTAGTATTATTGACTCGCAACACTAGCGACTTTAGCAAAGTTCCAAACTTGATGACACAGGATTGGACAGTGTAAACTCCAATGTGAATTAAAGAGCTAATGATTTACTTTCAACCTTCACTGTTTAACTTCTGAACTCAAATATTGCACCTTTGAACACGAGTTGTCGAGTTAAAAGGGCAATCGCTTGACCTTTAACCCTCGAAGTTGCACCTTTAACCCTCGAAGTTGCACCTTTAACCCTCAAACTTGCGTCTTTTATCCTCAAACTTGCGCCTTTAACCCTCGAACTTGCGCTTTTTACCCTCAAACTTGCGCTTTTAACCCTCAAACTTGCGCTTTTAACCCTCGAACTTGCGCCTTTTATCCTCGAACTTGCGCCTTTAACCCTAATTATTTTACTTTTGAACTTAAAGCTTGCACCTCAGAAGACAAATTATCGAGTTAAAAGGGTGTATCTCTAGCTTGTCGGAGACATTACTTAACCTCTGAGCTTAATCAATAAGTTATTTTTACTCATCTAAACGCTGTGCGATCGCATTCAGCAACTCCTCAAAGTCTGATTTGCTGTGAATATCAGGGGTGAGCGCGTTCATATCTTTGAGCAGATTGGTGAGTTCTGCGATCGCATTGCGAATCTCCGTGTATTGGTCAATTTCCTCACGAAATCCCTGTAAATTAGCTGCACCAACTTCTCTCATCCCTTCATCTAATTCTTTAATTTCATCTTCCCAATGCTTGATATATTTAAGTCTTGCAGCAGCTTTATAAATTTGGGCATCCGCTAATACAATCGGGAAAATTCGATCATAAAATTGACCATTTTTAGCAATTTGCACTAGCTCAAACATACAATTGGGAGATTTTAAATACTTGTCACTAATAACTGCGATCGCACATTTACCGCGTCCAATCCGTTCCATGAAGGCTTTAATTAGTCCTTTGTAGCCCAAATCGCGTTTATCACGGATGATTTTGATTCCTTTTGCCTGCAAAGTCTCATCCAGTTGATTGACAAATTGCTCACTTTCTCCACCCCAAGCATAAGAGATGAAAATTTCCTTCTCGAATTCCATTGCAGGTTGACTATTCATGATGGGTTTTTCTTCTTGATTGCTATCTCGTAACCGATGCGTCAATGATTCATATCGCTTGCGCTCCAGTTCGTTTTGCAACTGTGCAACCTTGGGGTTGAGTTCTCCATCTGGTCTATCAGATTGGAACAGCACCTCATCAATTAACCTGCGGACATTTACCATTTGACGGCTTTTCCTGCATTGAATCAGGTAAGCACCATCATCTAGGAACTCACGCAGTTCGTTCAGAGGATAACTATAAAGAGTTTGGCTTCCTTCACATTTTTCGCAGTTACAAGGAACTAGGGTTTGATATTGCAAACGTTCATAAGAGTTGTGGATTTTTTCGAGTTCATGGGTGATGACTGCCATAAATTCTTTTTTGCGGTTTCCGGCTACACGGATTTTAATTTCCCGTTGATTGTAGTTTTCAATGATTTCAGCACGAGTTTGGTCTTTATTGAGAACAACACCGTTTTTCCAAACGAGTTTTTGCTGTTCAATCCAAGGGTGCGTCTCGACAATAAAGCGGGTGAGGATGCCTTTGGGCATGAATATATAGGTGTAGCGCAGGATTAGGTTGTTGCGATCGTCCCAGGTATAATCAGCTTTTTCAATGGAAAGCAATTGAGGCGCAATATAAATGTCACGACGACCGGGAATTTCGTAGCAAAGCTTGAACCGCATCATTAATTGCAGGAGTTCATCTCGCATATCTGCATATTCGCCGCTTTCCCAAATATCTTTTAGGTCTTTCTTGGTAAAACAACCTAGATTTTGGTTAACAGTCTGATTATCCAGAACTTTGTAAACAGCAGTTGTTCCCCATTCCGGTTTGAGGATAACGTAGTGTTTGAGTGTAGAATCGTCTTGAAAGTGGAGGCAAACACCGAGGTCGTGGAGATAACTACTCAAGCGCAGTATGTCTTTACGGTCAGTTAAATTGTTTACTCGGCAAAGGTTAAAGTATTCTTCAACGCTGATGTAATTTCGGGAATAGTTCTCTAAGGCGGTTCTGACTCTTACCCAGAGTTTTGGTAGAGGTGTACCAACGTGGTCAAGATTACTGATGTAAAACCGAATAGCTTTTTTAATCTCTGGTAAACCCCGATTATCAGCTAAATTGGTTGGTAAAATTTCCTTGAGGTTGTCAAATTCCCCTCGTAACTGCCCTCCATCGATTTTGCACTGACGGTCTTGTTTTTCATTTTTGATGATGAAAACTGGGCTTTTGTCGCTCAAGAGTTCGACAACCTTCAGCCACCAGTAAAAATCAGTATTTTCTTTGCGAGTATCGGCGACTAATACATAGAGAGAACGTTCAGTAAGGAAAAACTGGTGCGTGTGGTGGTAGATTTCTTGTCCGCCAAAGTCCCAAATATTGACACGAAAATCATGTCCACTAGGGAGTTTGAATATCCATTGGATAATATCAATGCCTTTGGTCGATTCTTCGTCTAGTTGAAGTTCATAAGCTTCGTTGGCAATTTTCTTGGCTAGAGAGGTTTTACCCGCTCCACCTTCACCCACAATGAGCAATTTTGCTTCATATAAAGGTTCAGTCTCTTTTGAAATTTGCACAGCGAAATAAAAATCTAAAATTTTTTTTGCATTAGCTGAACTTAAAATTTCGGGTGGAATGGGAACTGGATTACCATGAAGCCTTAGTGCTTCTAGGTTAGGTAGTTGACCAATCTCTCTTGGCAGTATCGTCAGTTGATTGGAGTTGAGGTGAAGCACGCTGAGGTTAGGTAGTTGACCAATCTCTGCTGGTAGCGTCGTCAGTTGATTGAAGTCAAGGTAAAGCTGACTGAGGTTGTAGAGTTGACCAATCTCTGCTGGCAGCATCGTCAGTTGATTAGAGTCGAGGTAAAGCTGGCTGAGGTTGTAGAGTTGACCAATCTCTGCTGGCAGCGTCGTCAGTTGATTGGAGTCGAGGTAAAGCACGTTGAGGTTGGAGAGTTGACCAATCTCTGCTGGCAGTGTCGTCAGTTGATTAGAGTCGAGGTAAAGCTGCCTAAGGTTGGAGAGTTGACCAATCTCTGCTGGCAGCGTTGTTAAGTCTTTGCCAGCAAGGTCTAATGTTGTGTCTTTGTCTGTGGCAACTTTTTTAATAATTTGTAGCAGTTCTTCATTGGTCATAGGTAGGGTTTTCACCAAGGCGATCGCAGCAGCAAAATCGAGATCATAACTAATTTAGCTTGTATCAAGAGTTGCATCGGAGCCTTAGAGAAATATAAATCAAGCTAGTCGCCAATTTAGCTCGTTTGAAAGCTGATACAACCCTAAGCATAGTCTGATTGAAGACATTGCCCCACCTCTGAACACAAACCGTCGAGTAAAAAGAGCGATCGCTTTACCTCTGAACACAAACCGTCGAGTAAAAAGAGCGATCGCTTTACCTCTGAACACGAACCGTCGAGCAAAAAGTGCGATCGCTCCACCTCTGAACACGAACCGTCGAGCAAAAAGTGCGATCGCTCCACCTCTGAACACGAACCGTCGAGCAAAAATGGCGATCGCTCCACCTCTGAACATGAACCGTCGAGCAAAAAGGGCGATCGCTTTACCTCTGAACACGAACCGTCGAGCAAAAATGGCGATCGCTCCACCTCTGAACATGAACCGTCGAGCAAAAATGGCGATCGCTCCACCTCTGAACACGAACCGTCGAGCAAAAAGTGCGATCGCAGCAAAATATCTAACTTTTTGTATTTGATTTTAATATTGTTGTGTCATCTTATATAACTTGATGGCTATAGCTTTCCAAATTGCCCAGCTTCTATATCAATGTATAAATATGCCAGAAACTAATACACATACAGACACATCAACCAAAGCAGATACCTTAGCTACATCTGTTATCTCCACCTCTACTTCTCAGGAAATCTACGATGTTGTAGTGGTTGGTGCTGGCCCTATTGGGTTAGCAACTGCTATTGGCTTACGTAAACGTGGAATTGAAAATATCCTTGTCATCGATCAAACTCGCACCTTTCGTCAAATTGGGCAAGCATTGGATCTTCTCCCCAATGGATTACAAGCTCTGAAATATTTAGATTCTAACGCTTACGAAGAAGTTAAAAAAACTGGACTTGGTTTACTAAACCCCAAGCAGTCTAATGACCAGAAAACTATTGAATCTACTCAAGAGAAACAACCGCCAAAGACTTCACCCCAATGGATTTACAAAAACTTACAGGGGCAGATAATTCAGTCAACCTCCCTTAGTTTTGATGACTGGTTTAAAGATTATGGCGAGGGTCGAGTATCAATGCCTTGGTACAATTTGCAGACAACCCTCAGACAGCTACTTCCAGAAGACCGAGTTAAAGCTAATCACCGTTGTATTAATGTTGCGAATGAGCCACAAAAAGGTTGTATCCGCATAGATTGTGTAGCTAACACACAAATAGAAGCAAATCCTTATGCCTATTGGATAAATGGACAGATAAATAACCATCCGCAGCCTCAAAAATTAGATATTTTTCCCCAAGAATTAGTAACAAAATCCATTAGAGCTAAACTACTTGTTGCAGCAGACGGCATTAATTCTACAGTTCGGAGACTGCTTTACACAGATACTCAATATCATGATTTTGCCCGACCTGAATACTCTGGGTTTGCAGCTATATTTTGTAGTGAAATAACTGAAGTTACAAAAGAACTATGGACAAAGCTAAAAGAAGATTTCTTTCTAGACTCACCACTTGTAACAATTACTAATGATGAAATAAATGGAAATTTTGTTTGTATAAAAAATATCAGAATAATTTTATATTACAGACCAACTGGGGAACTAGGGTACATAATACATCTTGCTTTGCCTTTAGAATCGTTGCAAGAAAAGTCTGAAAGTTCTTTAATTGACTTAGCTTTGCAGGAGTTGGAGAAAGCAGGTTTTCCTAATACGCTCAAGCAATTAGTGCGTTTATCTCCTCCGACCAAAATGCAGCAGCGTCCCTACTACATTCATCGTGCTATTTCGGATTCTCTACAAGTTTCTAACCCGACTGACCTTAATATAGAAACCGATTCTGCTAAAACTCCATCACCCTGGAGTGCAGGGCGAATCGTCTTAGTTGGCGATGCAGCACATGGAATGCCTCCCTTCATGGGTCAAGGAGCCAATCAAGGATTGGAAGATGCATTAGTAGTTACAACACTCATCGCTAAAATTGCTGAAGAGAATCACTGGAACGATCTGCAAGCTATAGCCAAAGCCTTTGAGAAATACGAATGTCTTCGTCGCCCATTGATGGCATATGTCCAAGAAGCAACATTAAAGCGATCGCCCCACTCATCAGATAAAAATTGCCAGGAATACAACCAACAACTGTATTGCCGCAATTTCGCCCAAATGATAGAGGAGATGTAGTTGAAATCCTGATTAGAATGCAGAGGTCAAGTCGCTTCGCTCCAATTAAAAATTAAAAATTATTAATTAAAAATTGCAATCAGTGGGGGCTTGTACCCAAAATTAATTAATTAAAAATTATTATTCTTCTTAATTTTTAACTTTTAACTTTTAACTTTTAATTTTTAATTAAAAAAAGGTCAAAAGAGCGATCGCTTTCAATACGGTTCGGTTAAGGTTATTTGATGAAAATAATAGATCCCAAGTCCGCGATAAATCGCCGTCAGGACGAAGGACTGATTATAGCGGTTCTCAATTGGGTGCAATTAGGATGGCTCAAATAAACCTAACTATGTAACGAAATATAAAATTGCCTAAACTCGTGCGTTCGCGAAGCGTATCCGAAGGACTTATGCTTCACTTCGCTATCTCTACAAGACGCTACCGCGTTAAGCGAAGCTATGCCGAAGGCTTTACGCTCCGTTTGCAATGACATAGTTATAAATTTTCACACCCACCTACTGACGTAAAAATGCGAAATTTTATGTAATCGGAAAAATGGTGTGTGCAATTTCAGTATTAAAGCGGAAACAACATCAATCCACTTGATGAAATTCCGCAATTTTCACCAGGACAATTGTAAAACCGCAGTGTAGTCTTTAACTAGAAAAACACTATCAGGCAATTGCTAGACAAAATGCCAACTATGGCCACTCAACTTTTATAATATTTGTTGTTCTTATGACTCCAAAACACACCAAAATTAAATTTCCCCTTTGGCAGTATCTGAACCAGCCTTTATTTAGTCACGATACTAAATTAGTACTGAATCCCCAACGCTTTGCATTCCTCTGGCATCTGCGACTTCTAGAGCGCTGCTGGACTAAAGAATGTGATGCCAAAGGGCCTCAACAGCATTAAACGTTTGGTGAAAAAAGAATGTAGAGACGTAGCACTGCTACGTCTCTACACAAGGATTCTAGATAACACATATTTAATTTCACCAGATATCTCTTAGCTACCTGAAAAGCCGTCAAACTAAGCCTCGTCTACAGAACGAGGCTTTTTGCCGTCAAGTAAAGTACTGACTGTCATATCTCCCATAACATTAATTGCGGTACGGCAGCGATCCAAAAACCAGTCTACAGTAACTAGCAAAGCGATGTACTGGGTGGGTAAGCCTACAGAAGTGAACACCAGTGTCATTGTCACCAGTCCCGCATTAGGAATATTCGCCGCACCTACAGAGGCAAAAATCGAGGTCAGGATGACAATTAATTGTTGTCCCAGATTTAAATGTTGTCCAATTAGTTGGGAAATAAACAACGCAGACATTGCTTCATAAAGGGCAGTGCCATCATTATTGAAATTAGCCCCGACTAATGCCCCCAAAGCAGCAGAAGATTCCCTTAAACCGACTTTTGTTTGCAAAACCTCAAAGGTTACGGGCATTGCTGCGGCAGAAGAAGAAGTTGAGAAAGCTGTCAAAAAGGCATCAGAACCGCCCGCGAGGAATTTTAAAGGGTCTACCCAAGAACCAAATTTAACTCTGGTGAGGTAATAGCACGCTTGCAATGCCAGCGCTAACAGGACGGACACGATAAATGCACCCAAGGATTTAAATGGTGTAAATCCTTGCATAGCAACGGTTTTAGCAACAATTCCAAAAACGGCAAAAGGCACTAAGACAATTACCCAATTGAGGATGCGGACTACCGCTTCAAATAAAATTCCGATCACATCCTCTATTGGCTGGTATCCGTTTTTGCCTTGGGCAATTTGTTCAGATTTTAATCCTCGCAAAACGATGCCAAAACTTAGGGCAATCACAATTAGTTGAATGACATTATTATCAACTAATGGCTTGAGAACAGCTTCGGGGACAGCATCTTTGAGTATTCCCCAGGGGTCAATACTCTGAGCAGTTATTTGTGTGGTTGTTGAGGTGGTTACTTTGCCCCAAGTCCCTGGACGCAGCACATTTGCTACCAAAAGTCCTACTAAAATAGCTACGGTTGTGTTAGTTAAAAGTAGCACTGCTAGCCGCCGCCCGGCTGTACCAGGGATGTTAGTAGTCATTAAGGTGTGCAGAACCGCTACCAGAATCAGAGGGGTAGCTAGGGCGCGGAGAGCCTTTAACACTAAATCAGCCGGAATTGCTAAATTGTTAATTAAAGTGGCATTGGTGGGATTGGGATTACCCGCACCAAGGGCAATTCCGACGCTGACTGCGGCTATAAGGGCGATGAGAATTTGTAATGTGAGAGGGATACGCTGCCACCAAGGGCCAGCTTTGGTTTCAGGCGAAGTAGTTCTCTCTGCTTGACTCATTAGTTAGATGCTGATTAACTGCTGTAACTATTAAAACAACACTGATGATAGTGATAATTTCGGAAAAAGAACAGCTTTAATTGTAGGTAAAAACTGTTAATCTAATATTCCGTTGCTTTGCAAAATCCGGCTTGAAAGGGTATACCACAAGGTAGGCCCCTAGAGATATCTTGACTTGTGGTTGGAGATGCTTATGTCCTTTGTGCCTTTACATATTCACAGTGACTACAGTCTACTTGATGGGGCAAGTCAGCTACCAGAGTTGGTGGATCAAGCGATCGCATTGGGGATGAAAGCGATCGCCCTTACCGATCATGGTGTCATGTATGGAGCCGTTGAACTGATCAAAATCTGCCGTAGTCAAAATATTAAGCCGATTATCGGCAATGAAATGTATGTAATTAACGGCGATATCGAAAAACAAGAACGCCGCCCCAAATATCATCAGGTCGTTTTAGCCAAAAATACTAAAGGTTACAAACATTTAGTTAAATTAACCACGATTTCTCACCTCAAAGGTGTTCAAGGTAAAGGAATTTTTTCTCGCCCTTGTATTAATAAAGATTTACTCAAACAATATCATGAAGGCTTAATTGTAACCAGCGCTTGTTTAGGTGGAGAAGTCCCCCAAGCAATTCTCAGTGGTAGACCAGATGCAGCCCGGAAAGTTGCTCAGTGGTATAAAGATGTATTTGGTGATGATTATTATCTAGAAATTCAAGACCACGGTTCCCAAGAAGACCGGATTGTGAATGTAGAAATAGTGAAAATTGCTAGGGAACTAGGCATTAAAATTATTGCTACTAATGACTCGCATTTTATTTCTTGTTTTGACGTTGAAGCTCATGACGCGTTGCTATGTATTCAAACTGGCAAGCTAATTATTGAAGATAAGCGGATGCGTTATAGCGGTACAGAGTATCTCAAATCTGGTGAAGAGATGCGGCAGCTATTTCGTGACCATTTACCGGATGATGTCATTGCCGAAGCGATCGCAACTACAGAAGAAGTCGCTGATAAAGTCGAGCCTTACCATATCATGGGTGAGCCTCAAATTCCTACACCCCCCATTCCCTCTGGTCATACGGCTGACACTTACGCTGAAGATGTTGCATGGAGTGGACTTTTAGAACGATTAAATCGCAAATCTCGCCAAGAAGTCGATTCCGTCTATAAAGAAAGATTGGAATATGAACTAAAAATGATTCAGCAAATGGGTTTTTCCAAATACTTTTTAGTTGTATGGGATTACATCAAATTTGCTAGAGATAATAATATTCCTGTTGGGCCTGGTCGTGGTTCGGCGGCTGGTTCATTAGTTGCTTATGCGATGCGAATTACTAATATTGACCCTGTGCATCATGGGTTACTATTTGAACGTTTTTTGAACCCAGAACGGAAATCTATGCCTGATATTGATACAGATTTCTGTATTGAACAACGGGATAAAGTTATTGATTATGTAACTGAAAAATATGGTGCAGATAGAGTTGCACAAATTATTACTTTTAACCGCCTAACTTCTAAAGCAGTTTTGAAAGATGTCGCCAGAGTATTAAATATTCCCTACGGAGAAGCTGACAAAATGGCGAAATTAATTCCTGTGGTGCGAGGGAAGCCAACAAAACTCAAGGTGATGATTTCTAATGAAACCCCAGAACCAGAGTTTAAAGAAAAATATGATAAAGAACCCCATGTTCGGCATTGGCTTGATATGGCGATGCGAATTGAAGGAACTAACAAAACCTTTGGTGTTCATGCAGCCGGGGTGGTAATTTCAGATGAACCACTAGATGAAATTGTGCCGTTACAGAAAAATAATGACGGTTCTGTGATTACCCAATATTTCATGGAAGACTTGGAATCAATGGGTTTATTGAAAATGGATTTTCTGGGTTTGCGGAATCTGACACTGATTCAAAAGACCGTTGATTTGATTCAAGAAACTAGAGGATATCGGGTTGATCCTGATGAAATTCCGCGCCAGGAAAGAAAAGCCCAGAAGATATTAGCTAAAGGTGAGCATAGCAGTTTACCGAAAGATGTACAAAAAACTTATGAATTATTAGAAGCAGGTGAGTTAGAAGGGGTATTTCAATTAGAATCTTCTGGAATGCGTCAGATAGTGCGAGATTTGAAGCCTTCTAATATAGAAGATATTTCTTCTATTTTGGCACTTTATCGACCTGGGCCATTAGATGCGGGGCTGATTCCTAAGTTTATTAACCGCAAACATGGTCGAGAAAATATTGATTATCAACACACTATTTTAGAACCAATATTAGACGAAACCTATGGAATTATGGTCTATCAAGAGCAAATTATGAAAATTGCTCAGGATATGGCTGGATATTCATTAGGACAAGCTGACTTGCTGCGGCGGGCGATGGGTAAAAAGAAAGTTTCGGAGATGCAAAAGCAGCGAGAGAAATTTGTGGATGGTGCAGCGAAAAATGGCGTTCAGAAAAAAGTTGCAGATGAATTATTTGAGCAAATGTTGAAGTTTGCTGAATATTGTTTAAGCTATGACACGGAAATATTGACAGTAGAATATGGATTGTTGCCCATTGGGGAAATTGTCGAAAAACGGATTGAATGTACTGTGTACAGTGTTGATAATAATGGTAATATTTACACGCAACCTGTGGCACAGTGGCACGATCGCGGACAACAAGAGGTGTTTGAGTATTGTTTGGAAGATGGTTCAATAATTCGAGCAACAAAAGATCATAAATTTATGACTGTTGATGGTCAAATGTTGCCAATTGATGAAATATTTGAGCGAGAATTGGATTTGATGCAGGTTGAGGGTTTAGAGTGTTCCAAAAAATAAATGATCCAAAACCCGTCGTTGCGAGCGAAGCGAAGCAATCCCAAGGGCTGCGATTGCTTCGCTTCGCTCGCAATGACAATTGAGCATTTTTTTACTTGGAGTACTCTTACCGTCTTGACAAATCCTGTTTGAAATGGAATAAAACATCTTCTTAATTACGAATTACGAATTAATATCACGCCCTTGGCCGCAACAGTTGCACAAAGGTATCACTCACAGTATGGTCTTTAGTATCGGCGGCGTATTGAACTAACTTTTCCTTCAGTTCTTTTGCAGCATCTAATGGCAGTAAATTAACTAGCAAAAAGTACACACCCCGAAAACGGGAGTCGCCCATGTGGTCAATCAGCCGATTTTTCGCTTCATCACTCTCGCCGAGAAAGTTCTGCACTAAAAAGAAATCCATAATTTTGTCATGGCGGAAATACCATTCTCTCTTAGCTGCACCTGATTCGTTTTGCCACTGACGGCTGACCACCATTTTATATTTCTCATCTTCTAAAGACTGGACTACCTGGTAAAAATCATCCGCAGGTAGCGCTTGTTCATCGTTCAGCCGCATTTGATAAACAGCATCGGAGAATTTTTTTAAGGGAAATTCCTGGTTCCACTCTTGCAGGTATTCGGCCGCTATCAAATTATATTGCTGTTCTTGCAGGTGAAACAAATCGGGGTACTCGCTTTGAGAAATCATTAACGCCACAACAGTTAAATCCATTGGGTTAGAGAGAACCCTTTGATTAGCAGCTAATTCCTCAGATGATTGCTGGTTGCTGAGGGCTTGAGCTAAGTAATTATTGCAAGCTTGTTTGTAATCATCACCTTGTACTTTCGCATCTTTGGGGAGTCGCGGCTGACGGGAAAGCAAAAATTGCTGAATTTGGGCTTGTTCAAGGGGCTGTAATTTATATATCTTGGCAGTTGAAGGTGGTGTCCACTCTAGGGGCTGGGTGGTCATGATGATGTTACCCCGGAAATAGCTTTCGACAAACTGGCAAATTTTTGCCCTGGTGTCGGCTGTGACTTCGTTGAGTCCGTCAATGCAGATATCTAACGCACCACTGTAAATTAAATTCTTGAGAAAATCAGCATCTTGTGCTTGTCCGTGCAGCTTGGCTTGAATTGCTTCAATTACCCCCTTGTCGCACTTGCGGGCTGGGAGATAAACCACAATGCGCGGTGAGGTTTTTACCAGATGGCGCAGAAACATCGACTTACCCAACCCGGAATCACCTTCTAGAACAATTTGCCCGGTGATGCTGGGTAGCACCTGGGTAATTCCTTGGGGTTTTTCGGCACTGGGAACTTTCACCTGAGATTCTGGGAAGTATGTTTGGGGGTTAAAATTATCTAACCCGGCATCGGCTAACAGGGAAGGCTTGAAGGGTTCAAATAATTTGCGACGGAAAAAGGGAATCCAAGCGAGGAGAAAGCCGACGTAGCCCATGCCTAAGATACGCCTTACCCAAGGGTTCCAGAAGAAGATGGCTTGAACTTGGGGAAATTTGGGATAAGCGAAAATCAGGGCTAGCCAAAAGGCAGCGTGAATTAAAATCATCATTCTGGCGTTGAAAAACCACTGCCAACCCTTGAGGTTAACTATTACTGATTGCAGTGAATCAGCTTCGCTGTATCCGGCGTTTTTGAGGTTGTTGTAGTGAGTTTCTAAAATAACAATATCTTGTGGTTGCCAAGAGACTTTTCTCGCAACTACAGCAATTTGCTTTGCTAAGTCTTCCCGTAATCGTGCCAAATCTCGACTCGGTTCCCAGGCTTGGGCAAAGATTTTGAGAGTTTTATCACCGCGATCGTGGCTTAATTGAGTAGGAATTGTTTTAGGGTTAGGAAAACCCAGCCATGTGAGCAGTGTTTTGATTTCATCAGTGCCGCCACCCAGGAAATAGCTTAAAAATCGCCACTGTTCAAATTCCGATTGACCTGCGTAATAGATGCTATCTAGAATTACAACAATATTATTCAGGTTGAGTTGTTCTATCTTTCCCAATGCCTCTGCTGCAGGGGAACGAACAAATGAGTCAATAGTTTTATCCTTGAGGAAGTCGAGGATGTCTTTGACATAGGGTTTGGCTGCCTCCCCCAGATTTCCCAATGCCGATGCTGCACCGTAACGAACAATTAAGTCAACGGTTTTATCCTTGAGGATGTCGAGGATGTCTTTGACGTAGGGTTTGACTGCCTCCCCCAGATTTCCCAATGCTGATGCTGCACGGGAACGAACAATTGAGTCAACGGTTTTATCCTTGAGGATGTCGAGGATGTCTTTGACGTAGGGTTTGGCTGCCTCCCCCAGATTTCCCAATACCGATGCTGCACGGGAACGAACATTTGAGTCAACAGTTTTATCCTTGAGGAAGTCGAGGATGTCTTTGACGTAGGGTTTGGCTGCCTCCCCCAGATTTCCCAATACCGATGCTGCACGGGAACGAACATTTGAGTCAACAGTTTTATCCTTGAGGAAGTCGAGGATGTCTTTGACGTAGGGTTTGGCTGCCTCCCCCAGATTTCCCAATGCCGATGCTGCGCGGGAACGAACATTTGAGTCAACAGTTTTATCCTTGAGGAAGTCGAGGATGTCTTTGACGTAGGGTTTGGCTGCCTCCCCCAGATTTCCCAATGCCGATGCTGCACGGGAACGAACATTTGAGTCAACAGTTTTATCCTTGAGGAAGTCGAGGATGTCTTTGACGTAAGGTTTATTAACCTCCCCCAGATTTCCTAATGCCGATGCTGCACGGGAACGAACATTTGAGTCAACGGTTTTATCCTTGAGGATGTCGAGGATGTCTTTGACGTAGGGTTTGGCAGCCTCCCCCAGATTTCCCAATGCCGATGCTGCACGGGAACGAACATTTGAGTCAACGGTTTTATCCTTGAGGATGTCAGCGATGTCTTTGACGTAGGGTTTGGCAGCCTCCCCTAGATTTCCCAATGCCAATGCTGCACCGGAACGAACATCTGAGTCAACGGTTTTATCCTTGAGGATGTCGAAGATGTCTTTGACGTAAGGTTTATTAACCTCCCCCAGATTTCCCAATGCATAAGCTGCACTGGAACGAACATCTTTGTCAACAGTTTTATCCTTGAGGAAGTCGAGGATGTCTTTGACGTAGGGTTTGGCAGCCTCCCCCAGATTTCCCAATGCCGATGCTGCACTGGAACGAACATCGGAGTCAACGGTTTTATCCTTGAGGATTTTGAAAACTTTCTGAGCAATATCCTCTGGTTTCTGAACCACCGATTTCAAATTTTTTAGATCATATTCATTGAATTTTTCAAAAGCGAGTTTCTTTACTCCGTCATATCCATCATCAAGGGCAGCTACGATACCGTTAATCTGCCATGCCTCTGGCTTCGACTTAGGTGGTTCTTTTGCGCTTACCCAAGGCAGCGCGAGGAGGAGTGTCAACAGCAGGATAATAGGAAAAAGGAAAAAGAGCGATCGCTTTTTAAGTAGATGCTTAGGCATGGTTGAAGCCAATTGGTAATGCGCTACGTCCTGGCAGTTGAACGGAATCAACTCGCTACATTAAAGCTCAATTAACTTGAAGCCCCAAGGTTTGAGAGCCGCTTCCGCTAGTTCTGTATTTACACCTTCATAAGCCTCCCATTCCAAGGGATGCTCTTTTGGATGTCCGTCGCCGACATTACCTGCAACTTTGATTATGGGACAGTTGGCGATGCGATCGCGCTCCAACCCTTTGGGAACTACTATTTGGATTTTATGCCCGACAAACTTCGCTGTACTTTCTTCCGCGACAGATTCCCGGATTAAACAAATATCCCCAGCCGTCCCCCAAGTAGTTTTGTAGATGTGGAGAAATGATATATAAGGTGCTGGTTTGATGGATCTTTTGAGAACATGCATTATCTGTAATCCTTACACTATGAGTCAAAAATCATAAGTTATATAAGTATTTTCTATCACGTTCGTAGGGAAGAAGAATGTTTTTAACTCACTTTTTGCACCTAGTCTAAGTGATTAGCCTTTTTGGAGAGAGGCCAGAGTGGAATCCCATATCATTAAAATACGATAATCGTCCGCATACTAGCTCCCAATGCGATCGCTACTAAATGCTGCTGCACGAGATAATAGCAATGTCTCATTCAATTGTCGGCGATCGTCAATGTCCTTCGATAACCTCTGCAAACTACTTTCCGAAAAACATCCCGAACGTTTTGCTAGTTGGGTTTTGGGTACAGAGCAAACTTCCGTCAAAGTTCTCAAAACCGAATTGAGTATTGAACCGATTCGCGCTGATTACGTTACCTTCTTACAGCTAGAAGGACGCATTCTCCACTTGGAATTTCAAACCAAACTAGAATCTACACCGCCACTACCCTTGCGGATGCTAGATTATTGGGTACGTTTGTATCGTCTACCCATAACACAAGTTGTTGTATTATTGCTTCCCCCTGCACCAGGAACGGTAATTGAAACTGTCTTTTCAGTCGAAACTACTCGTCATGAATATCGCGTGATTCAAATGTGGTTAGAAAATCCTGAATCATTCCTCAATGACCCAGCTTTATTACCTTTAGCACCACTGGCAGCAACCACGCAACCCCAAGGCTTATTACAACGAGTTGTGGAAAAAGTTAATCAACTTGAGCCAAGACAACGACCAGAAATTTCTGCTTACACCCAAATCTTAGCGGGGTTAAAATACAATCAGGATTTGATTCGACAATTATTTCGGGAGGGTATGATGCGCGAGTCAGTAATTTATCAAGAAATTCTCGCTGAAGGCGAACAACGTGGGGAACAGCGTGGACGGGAAGCAGAAGGGCAATTGCTCATTCTCCGTCAACTGACTCGACGGGTGGGAGAATTACCCCAAGAGGTGCGATCGCAGATTGAAACTCTCTCCTTAGAACAATTAGAAAATCTTGGTGAAGCATTGTTGGATTTTCATGCGATCGCGGATTTAGAAGTCTGGTTTAGGACATTAGAGTAGCAATGTCCTTCTGCTGAAAAGGGAATGTTTTTACAACACAATAATTGCCCACATACTAGCTCCCAAAGCGATCGCAGCTAGGTGTTGCTGTATGAGCGATCGCACTGATTGCTTTGCAATTTTTTGCGTTAATAACATAGTCATCAACACTGAGAAAATTATCGTTGCACCTTGCAAAAAGGCAATCACAGCCGGGTGAGCAACCAATATTGGCAATTGTTCTCCACCAAAACCAAAAGTAGCAAAGGTAACAGGTAAAATCCGTCCGCCTTCGCCTAAGCCCAAACGCAGATAGTGAGCCAAGTTCCCACCCAAAACCAATGGTAAATAGCCATAAGCAAGTTCTACAAATGATTTTGGCTTCCGGTTAAAATTCAACAGTTTCAACAAACCATAAGCCCCAAAGGTAAATATCGCTGGGATAATTAACACTATTAACGATAATCCCAAGTGCTGCCAAAACTGAGTTAAATCCAGTTGTAACCCCAACCAAGATTGTAATTCTGGCAAGCGATGCAGATATATTCCACCCAAGAGCAAAAATAATAATGCTACTTCATAGGTACGGGGTACATGAGTAGTCCACAGTTCAATTCCAGGGGGACGCAAGTTGAACTCGACGGAACGATGAGGACAGGCTTTTAGGCAAGTCATACACAGTACGCAATCTCTGTTATCTTCTAACTGCGCGGGATGCGAGTATAAAGGACATCCATTAGTTTCCAGCCCTTCGCCCTTTTGCGGCCCACCTTTATAACATTGATACGTCGTGCAACTAGCAGAACATATCCCTTGCTGGGCACGGAGTTCTGTCATTGAGAGTTTGGCAAATAAACCATTCATCCCACCGATGGGACAGAGATATCGACACCAAAATCGCCGCTCAAAAAGAGCAGAGAAAATCATTGCCCCAGCAGTAATTAACAGCAGTAAACAAGCACTGAGGTAAGCAGTATTTTCTAAATGCCAGAGTTCCTCCCATAAGAAAATTAGGGTGAACAAACCAAACATAAACCATCCGCCCCATTTCTCAGCTTCCTCTCTCGGCCAGCGCTTGAGTTTTCGAGGCCATAGCCAGAGAGATAACTTTTGAGTAATTTCCCCGTAAATCATGAAGGGACAAACAGAACACCAGATGCGTCCCAAAAAGGGAAAGAGAAATAAGAAGAAAGGCCACCACCAAGCCCAAAAGAAATTTAATACGAAATTGCGATCGCGCGTCTGTGGCCCAATAAATAATATTGCAACGATGATTGCAAAGGCTGTTGCCGTAAAACCATAATTAATGCGATCGGGCCACCAAGGACTCCGCAAAAACCGCCGCAAACTCGGATAGGCATTTAACAGATTTACCCGAAATCGTTTTTTCTTCGCTTCGGCTGGCCAGAAAATTTCTTCTGTTAATTCATTAGCACCCTCAGCTTGGACGATCGCTCTTTCAACCAGATTTTTTAATTCTTTAAGATTGCCAGGAAAATCATAAGACTGGAGGCGACGTAAAGCTTCTGGGGTAATGTGCGGTTTCGGAACGCCTCTAGCTCGAATGTAGAGACTAGTATAATATTCAACTTGTACCTGAATATCAGTTTTCCGCACCCGTAGCGGTGGTACTTTAATAATGTGGCCAACAGAACGTTCAATTGTCGGCTGAGTTTTTTCTGAAACAATCAGAATTCTGGCTTTACTGAGGCGGGGTTCAGGTGTTGATTCTCCCGAACGGCTTACGGGGGTATATGTGCCCGTTTTGAGCAACTGCGTCACGGGAGGTAATAATTCATCGGGCAATTCTTGGATGTTGTTGAGAACTAAAGTACCTTCTCCCAACCATTCCAACAGTCCTGGTTTACCGCCAGCGCGACCAAATAAGTCTGCACCGCTTGTTTGCAGAATACCGCAATTTACTTTAATTATTGGTTCTCGCCGTTTTGGAGAACCAAAGTGGATCAAGGCTGCTATATTGTCCTTTTCTAGCCCTGGTTCGCCGAAAATATCCACTGATTTGCGGTCAGCAGCTGCTTCTCGAATTTGCTCGCGCAACCGCACAGCATAGCGACTCGTACCGACAATTCCCCGTTGGGCTTTGGTAACTAAATATGGACGCAAAGCTACAGAACGCTCTTGTTCATAGCCAAGTGCAGATGTAGCTTGGGCTAATTCTTGAACCAATTGGCGGGAAAAAGCCTTAGCGATTTCGGGGTATTGGCTGACTATTTCACGAAATTTATCACCAGGCACAACCCACAAGTGACAATCTGTCACCGTAGTAATTGTGAATGGAGTTGATTCATCCAACAGCAATTCTTTGAGTTCAATCACCGATCCAGGAAGGAATCCACAAGCTAAAGCTGGGTTGGTTTCATTGGTGGTATTGCTTTCGAGTTGACCTTCTACAAGAATATAAAGGGCTTCTGGAGGAGTGCCTTCGCTAACTAGGTCAGTTTCGGCACTCACTACTTGTTCTTCAATTACTTGAGCGATCGCATTTAACACTTCAGGCGAGAGAATTCCTAAAGAGGTGCGTTCTTGTAGCCATATAACCGTTTCTGGAGATGTCATCTTAATTTCTCCGTTTAGGCTGCTGTATAACCTGAATTATCCCTGAAAGGGTATGTCAAACGATTTTGGATTTTGGATTGACCCCGACTAAGCTGAAAATCTTTTAATTTGCATTCTCAAAAAAATGAATTTTTTGTGGGGTGGGCATCTTGCCCGCCCTAATTGTGCAAATTAAATGCGCGACAGCTTACAACGGTACGGAAAACTTTTGCATTACACTCGTATTAAGCGTAAACTAAATTTGCATCAAATTTAGCAACGTTTACTAAATTTTGTGGATAGGAGGTTTTATGTTGAATATTAGTAAGGGTATTAATTCCCTTTCAAACTTTAAGCGGAATACCACAGAATTTATGGAGCAGCTACGGGAGACTGGACAGCCGATAGTGCTGACCATTAACGGTAAAGCTGAACTTGTTGTGCAGGATGTCGAGTCGTACCAGAAACTCCTAGAGCTTGTTGAAAGGCTTGAGACCATTGACGCGGTTAAGATGGCACTTGAAGAGATGAAAGCAGGAAAAGGAGAACGTGCTGATGAGGTATTTCAGGAGATAATGAAATCACTGGATGAAGAATGAAGTACGGAGTCATTATTCTTCCAGTGGCAAAGGCTGATATCAACGCAGCAGCAAAGTGGATTCGTCAGAACGACTCACCAGAGTTGGCAAAAATGTGGGTAAATGAAATCAATGACGCTGTTGCATCCCTTGATACCTTCCCGGCTAGATGTGCCTTGGCTGGTCTTGATGATGTCTTTGAAGAAGAAATACGGCAACTCCTTTATGGAAAAGGAAGGGGAGTATACCGAATTCTTTTTACTATTCAGAACGAAACCGTTGTAGTGCTTCGTGTGCTTCACAGCGCACGAGATATAAATGCAGAGTTATAGCGAGAGTATTAAGGGGATGAACTATGGCAATTTATCTAGACTCAGCGATCGCATCTGAAGCTGAAGTGGTAAAACATTGGGGATGGGTGAAAGGCATTACAACTAATCCCACGCTGTTGTCTCAAAGCGATACCCCACCAGAAACCACGCTGAAAAAATTGGTAGCCTTGACTTCTGGCTCGTTATACTACCAACTTGTGGCATCAGATAAAGCTGGAATGCTAGCTGAAGGTAGAAAAGCTTTTGAGATTATTGGTTCACAAACAATTTTGAAGATTCCCGCAACACCGTTAGGTTTTGAAGTAGTGGCGAATCTATCACCAGAAATTACCTGTTCGGTGACAGCAATTTACAGTGCAGCCCAAGCAGCAGTTGCACGGGAGGCGGGAGCAAAAATTGCCATAGCTTATGTAAATCGGGCGACGCGGTTGTTAGGTGACGGTATTGCCTTAGTGCGAGATATAGCTAGCGTCCTTAAAGGTAGTGATACGAAGATTTTGGCAGCTAGTATCAAATCTCCCGAAGAAGCAGCAGCCTCACTGCAAGCCGGAGCGGATCATTTGACTTTACCATTGGCAATGTTGCAAGCGATCGCAACTCATGAATTTTCACAAAAAACTGTTGAAGAATTTGCTAAAGGAGGCGTAGGTTTAAGAGGTTGTTTGAAAAGTGGTTGGCTGTGATTTTAGGTACTTATTGATCCCCCCTAACCCCCCTAAAAAAGGGGGGAACCCGGAGTAAAAGTCCCCCTTTTTAAGGGGAGCCACTGCGTTGGGCGGGTTCCCCGACTTGAAGCACGTGGCGTGGATTTGGGGGATCTAAAACGTTTTGCTACAGAGAAAAGGACTTTTCAAACATCCTCTAAGGTAATTCGTAATTTGTAATTTGTAATTAAATATGAGTTTGTCAGATATCGCTAATCTCTGGGTTCCTCTCGCGCTTTTAGGTTTAATTATTGTCGCTGCTGTATTTTTCAGCCGCAGTAATTGATTACTAAAGTATTACAAAACTTATGTCAGGTAAAGTAAGAGAGCTTTCTGCTACCTGACAGTACTTTGGTAATAATCACCCAATTTTGGATTTTAAATTTTGATTTCAATCCAAAATCTAAAATTCACTAAGAGTCTTCTCAATGCGACGGTCAGGGATAAGCCAGATAATCGCGACTAAAACGTAGAATGCACAAGCAAGCCATGAGTTCACAAAGGCAAGTGCAATTGCTATAGCATAAAACACCACTGACACTTTTCCTTTGAAGTCTTCACCAACTGCGATCGCTAATGTTGAATCTCTACCGTGGTGAAAAATCAGGGCGCGAGTCAGGATAAAGTAAGCGATCGCTGCAAACAACAACACCGTACCATAAAGGGCGACTGGTATAGCAGCAAAGTGATTCTCGCCCATCCAGCCAGTGACAAAGGGGATTAGCGATAACCAAAACAGCAAATGCAGATTAGCCCAAAGGATACGCCCATTAACGTGTCGGACTGCCTGTAGGAGATGATGGTGATTGTTCCAGTAGATGCCCACAAAAATAAAACTCAGCACATAACTCAGAAATACTGGGATTAGCGGACGTAGCGCGGCTAAATCGAACCCATGCGGCACTTTGATTTCTAGCACCATAATGGTGATGATGATGGCAATCACCCCATCACTGAATGCTTCTAATCTCCCTTTGCCCATACACGCATTCCTTTTCTATTTATTTGAAAGTAAGTTTCGATCCTTCCTCTGTACTTTATCAGAACTCTTGCATAAATATTTTGTGGTATAATCGGAGTCTATTTTAATTTCAGTTTTTGGCAATTAAAATAGTAATAATTTATCAATTCTTTTGATTAAGTATTATCAAGCGATAAGCCTACGGCATGGCTTCGCTTACCGCTCACTAAAAATTTTGACATAAAACATCATTTCAGTTATTAGTTAATAGCTGAGAGGATGTTTTAAAAGTCGTTGACTGTAATTTTAGGCACTTGTTGATCCCCCCTAACCCCCCTTAAAAAAGGGGGAACCGGAATCAAAGTCCCCCTTAAAAAGGGGGATTTAGGGGATCTAAAACTTTTTGCTACCGACCAGAGGACTTTTAAAACATCCTCTGAGATTATTTAATAAATAGATAAAAACAAGAACACGAAGTATCTCAAAAGATACTTCGCATTTATGTGCTAAAAACACAGCTTAATTACAGCAGTTAGCAATGCTACTCATGGTTTTCTAGATTCTGCTGTAATTGTCGTCTTAAGCTGCAACTTTTTCCTCAAATGGTTTAAAGGTTTTTTTGCTAGCACCGCAAATGGGACATTCCCAGTCTTCGGGGATTTCTTCAAAAGGTGTACCAGGTGCAATCCCCGAATCAGGATCGCCAGCAACAGGATCGTAAATCATGCTGCATTGTCTACAAATCCATTTACGAGTTTTAGGATCTTCACCTGTAACTCTAGTTGCTGCTTGTCCACCGTTTAATACTTCTAAGGCTTCGGCATAGCGATCGGCGTGGTAATTTTCGATGAATTTTAACAAGCCAAAACGGTGTGCAGCTTCCCGAAAAGTATTGGCATGATCGGTAGATTCTTTAACTTGTTTGAGAAATTCTTCAGCCGCAGGATTGTCGCGATCGCGTTGAGCATCTGCGGCAAACTCTGGGTACATTGTGGTATATTCGTAAGTCTCACCTTCAATTGCCAAAGATAAACAGCGAGATATAATTTCCCGCTTTTGTTCATCACTTAAAGCAGCCGAATCTTCGATCGCAAGTTCTGGATGCAGCAACCTAAAATGTGCAAAAGCGTGTTCGGTTTCCTGGTCTGCTGTTTCTTTAAAAAGTTTTGCCAAGTCTGTAAACCCAAGTTGACGCGCTACCTCAGCAAAAAACAGATACTTGCGATTTGCCATTGATTCACCACCAAAGGCAGCTTCTAAGTTTTGAAGTGTAGTAAAGTTGGACAAATCCATAATTTTAGATGGCAGTGAAGTGATATTTAATGCAAAAACACAGACTCTACAACTGAATATATGAGCCATTATTTGGATAAACCGTTTCTAGTTTCTCCAAAACTTTTCAGCCCAAATATTGCAATCCATTTTATTAGTATGATAACTGCGATCGCCCTACGCGATTCCACCGTTTACACGAATGTTTTGCCCAGTGATCCACCTAGCTTCATCGCTAGCAAGAAACGCTACGACATCAGCGATTTCTTGCACATCTCCCAGTTTACCAAAAGCAGCCATTTGGGCCAAACGGTCTATCTGTTCTTGAGTTTTGCCTTCTCGAAATAGTTCTGTATCAGTGGGGCCAGGAGAAATAACATTAACTGCGATCGCTTTTGCACCCAATTCTTTAGCTAGTACCCGTGTGATTTGTTCAACAGCGCCCTTGGTTCCGACATAAGCACTATAAGTTGGTAGCATCATCACCGTAGTTGATGACGAAAAGTTGATAATCCGTCCCCCTTCTGCCAGATGTTGCGCGGCTTGTTGGCAAGCAAAATAAGTACCTTTGACGTTAATAGCAAAAATCGCGTCGAAATCTTCTTCTGTCACCTCACTAATTGGTTTATAGAAAGCGATTCCGGCATTGTTGACCAAAATATCCACCTTGCTAAAGCGTTGAAGTGTTTGCTCAAACAGCCGTTGGATGTCAACTACTTTGCTAATATCGGCTTGGATAGCGATCGCTTCTACTCCCAACTTCTCAATTTCTCCAACAACTTCCTGTGCTTTGGCTGCATTACCCGCATAGTTGACGACGATAGATGCACCGTTACCAGCTAATTTTAGGGCGATCGCTCGTCCAATTCCCCGCGATGCACCAGTGATAATTGCAACTTTTCCGGCTATTGATGACATAGATTAATCTGGTTTTATTTTGGTTCACTCAACTGATTATCTGTTGTTAAACAATACCTTCGCCAATTTACGAGGGTGAGTTGATGTCTGATTAGAATGCAAGTCACACTGACTATCATTGTTCTCATTAAATTGTTACGTGCGACTCTACATAGAGTGTCGATTCTTGCATAGTGAATTCTATGCCGTAACCACTGAGCTTTTTCGAGATAGCTTGATTGGCTAATTCCAGTAAACGCTTGCGGAAGTCAATGGAATTTTCATTTGAACCTAGTATAAAGAAACTAACCCTCGCCCGAACTCCCGCGTTTTCTTCTCGATTAAATATGTTAATTTTTGTACTGCCTGGATCAATCCCAAATAAAGTATTAGTACTTTCCTTAACAACTTTTTCTACTAATGCTTGTTCCGCTTTTTCTAAGCTGCGTGTAAAATCAAGATAGAGCATTACCATTACCTTTTTGCCTCTAGTAATATTTTCAATATCTGTATTTGCTAATGTTGAGTTGGGAACAATGACAAGCGTACTTTTACCAGCAGTACGCAGTCTTGTCGAACGCAAACCAATGGCTTCGACACGGGCAAATAATATGCCCTGAGAACTTAAATTTACCCGAATATATTCTCCAGGAGAGAAAGGACGATCTAGATACAAGACAATTGTTCCGAGAATTTGTTCTAAGGTTTTTTGAGCAGCAAAAGCAACTGCGAGTCCCCCAATACCTAAACCAGCAAGTAGACCAATTAAATTAATATTCTGGCTCTGGGCAAACGCCAGAGCCGAAATAAACCCAATGCTTATATTAGCAAGAGTTTCAAAAACCAGCAGTAGTTCATCAACTTCCAGACCTATTTTGCGAAGTAAAACAATGCCGTATACCCGCAATAATTGACGGAACAAATTAGATGATAGAACTGCCAAACTCACAATTACTCCTAAATTTAAGAAAAATTTTAAAAAATAATAAAATCCTGTATATTTCTCTAACAAATTCAAACATGCAGAAATGAGGATTAGCGTTCCGACAATTCTCAGTATATTTTCTAATGGGTCAATTAAACTTCCATAAATCTTTGATATTCCTACTGGAGAAATTCTCTGAATAATCTTTTTTAAAAATAAAGGAGTGTATTTACCAATAAAAATTGAAAGGGAAACAAAGAACAAGAAAGTAGCAAGACTAATCCCCAATGAGATTAAAAAATTGCGTGTTGATTCGTTTGCGAGCAACCATTTTTGTATATTATGAAACAAAATATTCATTGTAATTTAATTATTTAAATACTAATAGGTGCATCAATATTAATTGGTTTTTCTTGTAGGTCAAAAGCAATGCCATATTCAGAAAGTTTTATCATAATATTTTCTTTTGCCACATCTAGCAACTGACGGCGCATATCCATTCCCATTTCACCAGAACCGAGAATAAAAAATTTAAGTTGAGCCTGGGTCATCTGAATTCCATTCTGAACAAAATCTTTAAAACTAACCTCAGTATTGCGAGCATCAATTCCATATAGATCGTTGGTACTTTCTAAAATAACTTGACTAATTAAAGCTCTTTCATTTTCGGAAAGTTCCCGATATAAAGTTAAATAAATTAGAGAGACAATTTTCCTGCCACCTGTAAAGTTTTCGATACTTAATTCGGTGAGGGAATTATTAGGAACTATAGTTAACGTCCCTTTCCCCGAATTCCGAATTTTAGTAGAACGTAAACCAATTGATTCGACTCTGCCAAATGTACCATCAGGCAAGCCAATATAATCGTCAATCACAAAAGGTCGGTCGATATAAATAACGATTCCACCTAATAACTGCTCTAAAAGCCCTTTAGCAGCAAAGGCTATGGCTATGCCCCCAATTCCTAAACTCGTCACCAAAGCCACTACATTGATATGGTGAGTCTGGGCAAAAATAAAGATAATTATCAGAACAATAACTGCATCACCTATAATATTAGCGACAACCAATAGCTCACCATTAATTTTTTGCTTGAGGGTAGATTCTGCCAAGTAAAATGCAAGAAACTTTTCAAACAAGCGTGAACACAACCAGCCAACTATAATGGCTGTTGACAAGCCAATAGGAATTTCTATATACTTAAGCAAGTTGGGGAGAGGAACAATTAATAATACTAGGTCAATCAGTATTAAGTAAACAGATTTTTTTACCCAGTTCTGGTAAGGAAAAATAACTAGGGTGTAGATTTTTTTTATTTGTGGAGAAACAAAACTAACCGTAAATAATTCATTCATTTTATTTAAAAATAAAGCCAATGCAAATGAAAATGACAACAAAATTACTACTATACATAGTATCAAAGCAGTGATTACTATATAATTTAAATTATCTTGAATTATTCTAGAAAATGAATTTAGATTACCTTGTATGATTTCTTCATATTTAAAAATATCCACAATATAGTTAATTCCTTAATAAAAACACATATAAATTGATTTTGACCGTAAATAATGTTAAGAGAAAATGAAAAAACAAGCATTTCTCGTTTGTTTTAGTTTCATAGTTTTATTTGGTATAAATATGCAAAAAGCTTTTCTTCATTTTTGCTAAAAAAATGAAATTTCTAGTCTGTTGTCGCTTCACTTTTGAATAATTTTCGCTATCGAAAACGAATGAAGTCAGATTTTTCTTGATGCAAAAGACAACTCAGTAAAACACTATTCTCTATAATACATACAGATTTCACGCTTGTTATAAAAATACTATTTGATTTACGAATACCCTAAGTTCTACTCTCATAAATAAGTCAGCACAAATAAACCTAACCATGTAACAAAATATAAAAGCCACAAGACCCTTGTGATTGCTTTATTTCATTTTGTTTCACTTACAATAACATACGTTTAAATTTTAACGCCGACTTACTTAGGTAGGTAGCTAGATTTCAATTTTTGTATTTGAATTTTATTTAGGATTGCTATAGTATTTCATCATTTTCATGAAAGTGCAAGGACAGTTAAGACAGTTAAAATCTTGGTCGAATATTTTAAGATCCTTAAACGCAACTTAGGTCAGGTTGCTAGGCAGCAATCAACTGTATTTTTTGAAAAAATGTTTGTCCATTGAGATGAAGTGCGATATATTTAGTCTATTTGACAAATAATTTGGCTCCAGAACCAGTGATTTGTTTAGCGATCGCACTAATTTTTTGAGTCCATACATGATCTGGATATTGTAAACAGAAAATACCACCGCTCCCTAATTTAAACATCTCTTCACAAACAGGTAAGATTCCAGCCACAGGGGTTTTGTAGGTATTCTCCACTCGTTTCTCTAACTCTTTGAAATCTAAAGATGGTAGAGCTTTATTAATCACTATTAGCATTTTAGGCACTTCTAACTTCCGAGCAACATCTATCGCCACTGCTGTACCTTGATAATCCTGTTTATCTGGACGCAGAATCACCAGCAGAACATCAGAAAGAATAATTGATAGCAACGTTTCTTCGTTAATGCCAGGATGAGTATCAATCAATAGATAGTCCAGTTTTAAACGACGAACTAGATTATGTAAACCATCATTAAGTAGGCGTGCATCATAGCCTTCACGCAAGATTCGAGAAATGTCACTCATCTTAATGCTAGAAGGAATTAGATGAACACTTCCCTGGCGACCAAAAAACGTTTGTTTTTGTTTGAGAATGGCGCTAACATCATAAACTGCTTCTTCAATTTGACAACGACCCCATAGATAATCGTTCAATGTGTAGCGGATTCGCTCTTGTTCAAGACCAAACAGAACATGAATTCCTGGAGATTGGATATCTGTATCAACAATCCCAACTCGCTTTCCAGAGCGAGCAATTAGGGCAGCAAGATTACTCGTGACGTTTGACTTACCAGTTCCACCACGGAATGAGTGAATAGAAATAATTTGAGACATAATAAAATCCTCAAGCCTAATTTTTAATTCGTAATTTGTCATGATGCTCACGCATCAAATTTGTAATTATTAATTTGGAGTATTCCGTTTGTTTCTGATAACTTTTGCCTCCTCTTGCAACCTTTGGAATGTTTTTGATTCAGCAATTTCTGCAACTTCTCGCGCACGTTTGGCCTCGTCAACCTCAATCCGCAGTGTATGTAACTGTTGTTTAAATTGTTGTTCGCGGGCAGAAATTTCATGTACCATGCGTTGAAAAACTCGTCCTAATTGTCCTAATTCATCATGACGCTGCACAATCGATGTTAGTTTTTCCCGATCGAATTCTTTTGCTTCTTCAACACTAATTTCATTCATACTAAGTTTTTGAGCTAGTTGGGCCATTGGTTTAAGGGGTTGTAGTACATTTCGCTTTAACAAATAATTAATGAGCAAAATCATGAAGCCAAAGATAATAATAAATAAGCTAATAAATAAAACAAATGCACGATGAGTGTCATCAAAAACTTGTTTGGCAGGAAGATAAATAATTTGTGTGCCTAAAATTTCATTGAGTTTCCAACCAAAACCATTTTCTGAGCCATAACTGACGATCTGACTTTTGGGAGCAACATCAGGGGTGCTATGACATTGTAGACAGCTTTGATTTTTCAGGGAAAATGGACGAGCATTATAAAATAATTTCTCGTCATAAGAGTCACGAAAACCCGATATGTTTTTCAAGCTTGGTTCATTGCGAAACCGTTCGATAAGTTGTGTTTCAAATACATCTGCTTTATCTCGTAAGTTAGTTGGATTTAGGTTGGCATCTTTATATACAAAATCTTTAAAATCTTCGTTTTTGCGAAGATTTTCAAATACTTCCCTGACCGCAAAGCTGGGAATACTTTCAGGGGCAAATGTAGTTTTATTGTCCAGCATCGGTGTCAGAAGAGGGTTGATCCGCGTATTGGTATAGTTCCTCACTGAGTTCATAGTTTCGGCAATAATTTGGCTGCGATAACCGATTTCGGCTTCTGCTTTTTGCTGAAGCGCATGAGATAAAGCCAAACCACTAACTGCGATCGCGCCGATGAACACCAGCAATAAAAGTAAAGTAAATTTGGTTGCTAATTTGAATCTGTTAAACATTGCTGTTTCCGTTGTATATACAACATTGCTAGAGATTTATAGATAATTATTCATTGGATTCAACTTTTTTAACGATCAGCGTAGAATGCTGTTGTTTATGAGGATTCAATCTAATCTGCATTCGTGCTTACAAATCTAGTCATACAGCGACGTGCAATGAAATTCCAGATTTCAAGCCAAATTCATGACTTTTGTTGCAACCAACCCCGTCAGCCTATAACGAAAGTCTTAGACATTGCTCGACATAATAGAGCGAAAGTTAGACGACATCTACTTACTTCGCTTAGGCAAAATCCTAGACGTTTTTCAGATGCGGGTGAGGGAGTTGAATTCGTATTGTAGAGACATGAAGCGAGGGAAGCGGTAAGCGACTAACCAGCAAATCACTCTCTCTGCTTGATACAACACACATTACACATTAAGGAAAAAACATCATGTCTGACAACATTAAGCCCGTAGAACTATCTGCTGAAGAACTCGACACTGTTGCTGGTGGTTTAATCGACATTACCCAGTTAGCTGCTGTTGAAACCAATTTTGAAGCAGTTAATTCTGGAGCAGTTGCTGGTAAAGGTTTGGCTGGGACAAGTGGTACTGACATTAATGATGAAACCAAATCGATTGCCTTCAGACACGACTTCGTTCAGTAGTCATTGAAAGACTTTTATCCAAAGAATCTTGAGTTACACACCGAACCACTCTAGTTGGTTCACCTCTAATACATCATTACCTAAACACATTACACATTAAGGAGAAAACATCATGTCTGACAACATTAAGCCCGTAGAACTATCTGCTGAAGAACTCGACACCGTTGCTGGTGGTTTAATCGACGTTACCCAGTTAGCTGCTGTTGAAACCAATTTTGAAGCAGTTAATTCTGGAGCAGTTGCTGGTAAAGGTTTGGCTGGAACAAGCGGTATTGACATTAACGATGAAACCAAATCGATTGCCTTCAGACACGACTTCGTTCAGTAGTCATTGAAAGACTTTTACCTAAAGACTCTTGAGTTACACCATTACCTAAACACATTACACACCAAGGAAAAACATCATGTCTGACAACATTAAACTCGTAGAACTATCAACTGAAGAACTCGACACCGTTGCTGGTGGTTTAATCGACATTACCCAGTTAGCTGCTGTTGAAACCAATTTTGAAGCAGTTAATTCTGGAGCAGTTGCTGGTAAAGGTTTGGCTGGAACAAGTGGTACTGACATTAACGATGAGAGTAAATCGATTGCCTTCAGACACGACTTCGTTTATTAACCTCTAATACATCATTACCTAAACACATTACACACCAAGGAAAAACATCATGTCTGACAACATTAAACCCGTAGAACTATCTGCTGAAGAACTCGACACCGTTGCTGGTGGTTTAATCGACATTACCCAGTTAGCTGCTGTTGAAACCAATTTTGAAGCAGTTAATTCTGGAGCAGTTGCTGGTAAAGGTTTGGCTGGGACAAGCGGTATTGACATTAACGATGAAACCAAATCGATTGCCTTCAGACACGACTTCGTTCAGTAGTCACTAAAAGACTTTTACCTAAAGACTCTTGAGTTACACCATTACCTAAACACATTACACACTAAGGAAAAACATCATGTCTGACAACATTAAGCCCGTAGAACTATCAACTGAAGAACTCGACACCGTTGCTGGTGGTTTAATCGACGTTACCCAGTTAGCTGCTGTTGAAACCAATTTTGAAGCAGTTAATTCAAGCGCCTTTGCTGGTAAAGGTTTCGCTGGGACAAGCGGTATTGCCGTTAACGATGAGAGTAAATCGATTGCCTTCAGACACGACTTTGTTGATTAATCTTGCCACTGGGAATCTAGGGTGAGATTGCTCAAAAGCCCTAGATTCAATTAGCCTTCACGAAAGGGGCGCTTTAGTAACAAAATATCTAGTTTTACCACAATCCCCCTTTCTTTTAATTACAACTCCATAGAAAGGAGATTTTATGTCAAGTGATGAAATGACTCCAAGTGATGATGATAGCGCATTCAGTGAATTGTCGGATGAAGAGTTAGATGAGGTAGCAGGAGGACTGAATTTAGCTATTTCATTTGCTAGTTTCAGTCAAACGAACTTCTCGTTTAGTCAGATAAGCCAATTTGGTTCAGGGTCTGGTTCTAGTAAGACTAATTTTGATACGCAGAATATCGAATCTTCTGCTTTTCAAGTCTTGGTTACAGATGCAAGCACTGAGGATCTAAAAGTTATTGGCGAGTTGTTTGGAGATATATCTGCGATTAAAGGTTCTACATGAGCAGAATTTATCACATCAATATTGCAGTTGGGTGAGTTTTACTCAACTGCTTTTTGGAATTATTCTCGCGTGTTTTACGATCTTGCCCTTACAAAATTAAATGAATTCAATCATGAAATGAAAAGGAGAAAGAATTGTAATGGAAAACGAAACGCAAAATGAATCACAAGAGTTATCTGTTCAAGAACTCATAAATATTTCTGGTGGCATTGCCATAGGTGAGCCTTATCCTGTTGGCTCTCCTACAGATGATAAATATAACAATCTATCTGAAACAATCGCTAAATACATCGAGGATAAAAACCTTCCTTATTGGAATGACAAGTACAGCAATTCTCAAACCCATACCAGCGATTCATCAAGCTAGTCAATATGCAATGGGGAGATTAATTAACTTACGAATTACGGTTAGCGTAGCCCATTACGAATTAGTCTGCCGCTCCCCATTTCTCCCCCGTTAGCAGAACAGAAGGAAGTTAAATTATGACAGAAGTTCTACTTAAAGAACTAACAAATAGCGATATTGACTGGATCTTGGCAACGGGTCAAAGGGAAGAAATTACTGCCGGTACGATTCTCATCCGCCAAGGAACACCTGTTGATGCCCTCTATATTTTGCTAGATGGCGCGTTAAGCGTTTCTGTCGCTCAGGCTGACGATAATCCTATTGGTCGGGCGTTTGCGGCTCTTGAAGGTGGCGAACTCTCAGGACGAGAGGTTGCACGGCTGGCAAATGGTGAAGTTGTTGGAGAAATGCCGTTTTTAGCATCCTACCAGTCTTCGACTACCGTTAAAGCCGCGAGAAAGTCGCTGGTGTTGATGATTCCTCAGCAGCAATTGATTCAAAAATTGCAAGAGGATGTCACCTTTGCTGCCCATTTTTATCGAGCGATCGCAGTTTTACTTGCTCACCGATTAGAGCAGATGATCGGCCAAATTGGCCAAAGCACAACTGTGCTTTTTCAGCCCCAAATTCGAGAAATCTTATTTACATTTGCAGAATTAAATGACAGCGATATTGGTTGGATGATTGTTGCAGGAAATGCGATAAAAATCCCTGCGGGTACGGTCTTGTTTCAGGCTGGAAGACCCGTTGATGCTCTCTATATTTTATTAGATGGCAAAATGGTGGCTTCCATTGCTGAAGATACCAGCAATCCTCTTACCCGCGCCTTTTCAACTTTAGAACAGACAGATCATATCGAACGAGAGTTTGCGAGATTATCGCGGGGTGACATAGTTGGTGAAACGCCCTTCGTCGAAGCCAGTCCCCCTGCGATGACCATTCGGGCAGTTGAGGATGCGATCGTTTTATCGATTCCCCGATGGCGACTTTCTGCCAAATTGCTCCACGATGTGGGATTTGCTGCCCGATTTTATCGAGTATTAGCGATTTTGTTAGCAGATAAACAGCAAGGAATCATCAATAGTCTAGGTTACGGCAGAATCACCTATAGCTCGGGTAAATCTTTAGATGAACGCTTGACTTATGAGGATGAACTGAGTTCTGGGTTTTTGGCTCAAGTAACACTCGCGGGAACTCGATTTGATTGGATGCTCAAGCAAGTTCGCGGTAGTTGAATTATTTAAGGGTATTGGGCATGGGTTATTAATTCTTCTCTCTCATCTTCCCCTGCTTCTTTACTCCCCCAATTCCCAATTCCTAATTCCCCATGCCCAAGGCCCAATGCCCTAATATACAAATTTCTACAAATTGAATGGAGTCAGTATAATGACGACCCACAAAAGCAATCTATTCCGCAAAGAAGCACTCGATCGTTTATCCTCCCCGGAGCGGCTCGATCAACTCATGCAGGTGGTGCAGCCAAAGAAGTGGATTCCGTTAGTTGCAATGGGATCTCTAATTGCGGTTGGACTGACTTGGAGTGTTTTTGGTCGCATTCCCATTACCATAGCCGGACAAGGCGTAGTGGTTTTTCCTAGCAAAGTCGTTGGATTTCAGTCTCCTAGTTCTGGGCAGATTCTCATGCTCTTTGTTCGTACAGGCGATGAGGTGAAGAAAGGACAGGTGCTAGCGACAATCGACCAAACGGAACTTCAAGACAAGTTAAAACTTGCACGGGTTAAGCTGGCTCAACTTCAAGAACAAGACCAAAATGCCAATTCTCTACAACTTCAGCGCACGGTTTTAGATAAAGGTGCGATCGCGCAACAACATCAAGCGCTTCTGCAAACTCTCAAAACAACCCAATCCCTAACGCCAATTCTCAGAAGCAAAGGTCTAGAGTCGATTCAGCAAGAGCGTCACAATTTAGAGGAACAATTACAGACAACGCGAGATTTGATACCTACGTTCAAAGAGCGATTTCAAATTCGCCAGCAGTTACGCCAAGAAGGAGCGGTTTCAAGTGATACTGTCCTTCAGGCGCAACAAGAATTTCTCAATAGTAAAACCAAAATCAATGAAATCGAATCGCAACTCAAACAACTTAATGTTAAAGAAGCTGATGCAGAACGAGAATTTTTAGCAAATATAAATTCAACTAAAGAATTACAAGCTCAGTTAGCAGTATTAGATAGTAAATTTGCTGGGCAAGCAGAACAAGATTTAGCTATTTCTACTAATCGGAAAAAAGAAATTCAAGACACGCAGCGAGCGATCGCAGAATTAAAATTAGAAATCAAAGCCAACAGCCAAGTTATTAGCAATTTCAATGGACGGGTTTTAGAACTTTCTGCTGTTCCTGGACAAACTCTCGAAAAGGGCGCTCGCATTGGCACAATCGAAGCTAGAGACTCCGCGAATAAGTTAGTTGGGGTGGCATTCTTTCCGGTCAGCGAAGGCAAAAAGATTCAAAAGGGGATGGAGTTGCAAGTAACTCCTTCTACCGTTAAACGAGAACGCTTTGGTGGCATTATCGGGAAAGTCACAAGTATTTCGGCGTTTCCGGTTAGTAAGGAGAGCGCATCAAGTGTTGTTGGCGGTTTGGAAGTTTTGCAAGGGTTAACCACAGAAGGGGCACAAATTCAAGTTTTCGCAGAACTTGAGCCAGATCCCTCGACTAAAACCCATTTCCGGTGGTCGTCATCTAAAGGGCCAGACGGTCAAATTACATCTGGAACTACTACCTCAGTGCGCGTGAAAGTGGATGAACAATCTCCGATTTCCTTTGTGTTTCCGATTCTGCGATCGTGGAGTGGAATGTATTGATTATGCGGCAAATTCAATCAAAAATTGGGCTTCGATTCAAAAAAATTCAACGGCTCATCAGCCGTCCCGATCGCCGTCGTCGGACTCCCACCCTCTTACAAATGGAGGCAGTGGAATGCGGTGCAGCCGCACTGGGGATTATTTTAGGGTATTACGATCGCATTGTCCCTCTTGCAGAACTCCGTCAAGCTTGTGGTGTTTCACGGGATGGTAGTAAAGCATCTAATATTCTCAATGCGGCTCGCAGCTACGGATTACAGGCGAAAGGCTTTAAGGTCGATTTGGCTGGGTTACGCAAACTGCAATGTCCTTATATTGTCTTTTGGAATTTTAACCATTTTCTGATAGTTGAAGGATTTGCCAAAGACAAAGTTTATCTTAACGATCCTGCCACCGGGCCGCGCACAGTTTCGCTCCCAGAATTCGATCAGTCTTTTACTGGGGTAGTGTTAGTTGGTGAACCAGGTGCAGAATTCCAGCCAGGAGGACAGAAACCAAGCCTGACATTATCCTTATGGGATCGATTGCAGAGTTCTCTGGGAGCGCTGATTTATTGTATCATTGCCGGCTTGCTCTTAGTGATTCCCGGATTAGCCATCCCTGCGTTCTCCCAAGCCTTTGTGGATAATGTCTTGATTGAAGGCAGAAGTGATTGGTTGCGGCCATTAATTTTAGGAATGATTTTCACAGCAATATTGAATGGTTTTCTCACATTGCTTCAGTTGCAATTTCTGCGACGCATGAAAATTAAGCTGGCTGTGGGGATGTCTAGCCGATTTTTGTGGCATATTTTGCGGCTACCAGTGAGTTTTTACGATCAGCGATTTGCCGGAGAAATTAGCAGCCGTGTCCGCCTCAATGATAGCTTGGCGAATCTACTTTCAGGAAGATTAGCGACGACAGTTATTTCCGGCTTCACCGTTATCTTTTATGCTTTAGTGATGCTGCAATATGATGTCGTTTTGACTGCGATCGGCATTTCTTTTGTAATCGTGAATGTCAGCGTCTGGCGATGGGTTTCACGGCAGCGCGTTGATGCCAACTTGCGATTAATGCAAGAACAAGGCAAAGTCAGCGGTGTAGCGATTTCTGGACTGCAAAGTATGGAAACGCTGAAAGCATCCGGGCTAGAGTCAGAATTCTTTTCGCGGTGGGCAGGTTATTACGCTAAAGCCATTAATGCTCGCCAAGAAATGGATACAACTAATCAAAACCTGGGTGTGTTGCCCTCATTTCTCACCTCCATTACATCCATGCTTTTGCTAGCAGTGGGAGGGCTACGGGTAATGGATGGCGTACTCAGTATTGGGATGCTCATTGCCTTTCAAGCCTTGATGCAGAGATTTCTAGAGCCTGTAAATAATCTGGTGAGTTTAGCGGGTGAACTCCAGGAAATGGAAGGCAATTTGGGTCGGTTGGATGACGTGTTACGCAATCCCATCGACCCGGCTGTAGAGCAAGACATAAGTGGATCGCTAACTCAACTACCTGCCGCCAACGTTCGACTTCAGGGTTATGTTGAACTCCGTAACATCACCTTTGGCTATAACCGCTCTGCACCTCCCTTGATTGAAAATCTCAGTCTTTCGCTGAAACCCGGACAACGAGTTGCTTTAGTGGGTGGCAGTGGTTCGGGTAAGTCAACCGTTGCCAAGTTGGTGTGTGGATTATACGAACAGTGGGCGGGAGAGATTCTATTTGATGGTCAACCGAGAAAACACATTCCGCGATCGATTCTCACTAATTCAATTGCCTTAGTTGAGCAAGATATCTCGCTATTTGCAGGTAGTGTGCGCGACAATCTCACCCTTTGGGATTCGACTGTTCCTTTTAGTAACTTGGTTCGCGCTTGTAAAGATGCCGCCATTCAGGATGTAGTACTTTCCATGCCTGGAGGTTACAACGCTGACCTCGCAGAAGGGGCATCTAATTTGAGCGGTGGACAGCGACAACGATTAGAAATTGCCCGCACTTTAGTAAACAATCCGGCAATTTTGGTGATGGATGAAGCCACCAGTGCGCTCGATGCTGAGGCAGAAAAAACGATCGATCAGAAACTTCGGGAGCGCGGCTGTACTTGTGTAATTGTGGCGCATCGGTTAAGCACAATTCGGGATTGTGACGAAATTATTGTCTTCGATCGCGGCAAGGTGGTGCAACGGGGTAGCCATGAGGAATTACAGCAGGTTGAAGGCAAGTATTTGCAATTAATTCGCAGTGAAGGGGAAGCACTCCAAGAGAAGTGAAATATACCTATAAAATCTCTTTTTTCTCTCCGCGTCGCGCCAGTTGCTTCTCCCAAGGGGAGACGCTGCACGAACAAGTCGGGGAACCCGCCCAACGCACTGGCTTCTCTGCGTCTCTGCGGTTAAAAAGTCTTTTATTTAACCACAGAGGCGCAGAGAACACAGAGTCAAGAGGTTAGCAAAATTTTTATCCACAATTAATTTATTTATTGAACCGCCAAGCCTTTGGATTAATTTTATGGAGCAGGAATATATATGTTAGATCAAATTCGGAGCGCCACCCTACCGGGAGAGTACTATCACTTCAAAGGCAATGAGCCAATTATTCTCAATGATCCGAAGACGATTTGGATCGTAAAATCGGGTTCCTTGGCGGTGTTTGCGATTCCGGTGAAAGAGGGGATTGCTGAGGGAAGTCGCCGCTATTTATTTACCACCCGAACTAGACAGGCAATGTTTGGCATCATTAGTGATTCTCAGCCGATACCGTATCAACTGCTGGCGGTGTCGATTGAAGAAACGGAACTTATGAAAGTTTCAAGGAAAGATTTTCGGGAATTTATTGCCGATCGCAATGGCGAAGCAGTAACTTTAATCGAGGGATGGATTGAGCAACTAGGATTGGCGCTGTCTTCTATTACTCCACCTGCACTGCCGTTTCAAGAAGAAGGGGTTCGCTACTTCTCACTCAGCAGTGGTCAGATTTTCCAACCACAGCGAGAACTGGTATCCTGGGTACAAATTCAGCGTGGTTACGCGGTTTGGATGGGGTTTGAGCAACTGTTAGTTATGCCTCAATCAGGATTGTTGCCGTTGAGCGCAGATATGTGGTTTCAAGCTGAAGATACAACTGAGCTAGAAATCCTAACTACGTCTGAGATTGAGGATGCTAATACTCTGTTGAGGGGGATTTTCCAAATTCAAGTCTACTTTCTTCAGAGCCTTTTTCTTCTGGAACAGGAGGAAAAAGCGGTAGAATTAAACCGATTTCAAGAACGGCAACACCTCAACGATCGCGTCATGAAGGAGACGCTGGGCGAGTTAGCCTCGTTGCTGCAATCTCCGCAAATTACCGCTTCTGCTCAAGTTGAAGCCAATGATTTTGACCAAGCCTTGCTGATCGCTGCGGGTGCTGTGGGGCGGACTTTGGGTGTAACGATTCGACCACCAGCAAAGTCTGAAGACCTGAAACGAGTTCAAGATCCGCTACAAGCGATCGCTCGGGCTTCTCGTTTGCGAACCCGGACGATCGCTTTACAGGGCCAATGGTGGAAAAAGGATTGCGGTGCGATGCTGGCTTACACGCTAGAAGATAACTATCCGGTGGCGCTGTTACCTGTATCTGATACGCGCTATGAGATTTTTGATCCAATTGGGCGATCGCGCACTCCGGTTAATGCTAAAAGTGCGATTAAACTGGCGCTCACTGGGTATACTTTCTATCGCCCATTACCTGATAAACTCCTCACCACCCTCGATTTACTGAAATTTGCTCTCCAAGGACATTACAAGGAATTGTTGATTGTCTTGGCTACGGGTATGGCGACAACTTTATTAGGGATGATCGTCCCCCAAGCTACCGCCATCTTGATTGACAGTGCGATTCCTGATGCCAATCGCGGTTTATTAGTGCAAATAGCTTTAGCGCTGCTAGCAACTGCATTTGGTAGCACTTTGTTTCAACTTGCTCAAGGCTTTGCAATCATGCGGGTGGAAACCTTTGCTGATGCTTCCACCCAAGCAGCAGTCTGGGATCGGTTATTGAATCTAAAAGCATCATTCTTCCGCCAGTACTCAACTGGAGACTTGAATTCACGAGTAAGCGCCATTAGCCAAATCCGCCAAAAGCTCAGTAGCACTGTTCTGAGAAGTATTTTCACCAGTTTGTTTGCGTTTCTGAATTTAGGACTGCTTTTTTACTACAACGGTTCGCTAGCATTAATTGCTACTCTGGTTGCTTTTGTCAACATTACTATTACTCTGGTTTCGGGAATTTATACTCTACGCAAGGTTCGTCCCTTACTAGAGTTACAAGGACAACTCTCAGGGGTGATGGTACAGTTAATCAACGGCGTTAGCAAATTGCGAGTCGCCGGCGCAGAAGCCCGCGCCTTTGCTTTTTGGGGAAAACAGTATAGTCAGCAAATTAAATGGATGCTGAGTACCCAAGGTATTGAAGATGCTCTAGCTGTAATTAATAAAATCTTGCCTGTATTGACTACAGCAATTCTCTTCTGGTTTGCCAGCAGTTTACTTCAGCAAGCTAATTCCCAAGAAGGTAGTTTATCTACAGGTGTATTTTTAGCATTTAACGCCGCATTTGGCACATTTATCGGTGGAGCTACCAGTCTCAGCAGCACAATTATAGATGTTTTACAAGTAGTGCCTTTGTGGGAACGAGCGCAGCCGATTCTGGAATCTAAACCGGAAGTTGACTCTGAAAAAACCGATCCAGGACGGCTTTCTGGGCGAGTGGTTGTGGATCATGTAATTTTCCGGTATCGAGATGACGGGCCTTTGACATTGGATGATGTTAGCATTCATGCTGAACCCGGCGAATTTATCGCTTTTGTTGGAGCTTCGGGGAGTGGAAAGTCAACGCTGTTCCGGTTATTACTGGGGTTTGATGTCCCGGAATCTGGCACGATTTACTACGACGGACAAGATTTAGCTGGGCTGGATATTCATGCAGTGCGTCGGCAATTAGGGGTTGTGATGCAAAATAGCCGCTTGACATCTGCTTCCATCTTTGAAAATATCGCCAGTGGCGCGATGATTACGATGGATGAAGCGTGGGAAGCCGCGCGGATGGCTGGCTTTGCTGAGGATGTCGAATCGATGCCAATGGGAATGCACACGGTAATTAGTGAAGGTGGAACTAATATCTCTGGAGGGCAACGGCAGCGATTATTGATTGCCCGATCGCTAGTATTAAAACCTAAAATCTTGTTATTTGATGAAGCTACCAGTGCCCTAGATAACCGCACCCAAGCGATCGTCAGTCAAAGTTTAGAGCGTTTGAAGGTAACACGCATTGCGATCGCTCACCGTCTGAGTACCATTCGCAATGCCGATCGCATCTATGTGTTCGAGAATGGTCGCATAGTCCAAGAAGGCAGTTTTAATCAACTAGCCAATCAACCAGGATTGTTTGCCCAACTGATGGCGCGACAGAAGCTTTAAGGGCAGGGGAGCAGGGGGCAGGGGGCAGGGGGCAGGGGGCAGGGAGCAGGGGGGCAGGGAGCAGGGGGCAGGGGAGCAGGGAGCAGGGAGCAGGGGGGAGGGAAAGTCGTAGTGAAGTTCAGAAATTGGATCATTTATTTTTTGGAGATGTCTAAAGGACAAATGAAGGAGAAAGCTTTATGTCATCTACTTTTTATTCTGGCAGCTTCCCGGCTAGTTTCTTTTCTTGATTGAGAACAGAATTTGCATAGATTGCCAGTTGCGATCGGTTTTTGAGATTGAGGCGGCTTAAAATACTCGTCACATGAGTTTTTACCGTTCCTTCTGTAATAAAAAGTTGTTGGGCAATTTCGCGGTTCGTTGCGCCAACACCGATCAAACATAAAACCTCTTGTTCTCGTGCAGTAATTTCCGATGGCTTTGATGAAGTGGAATTTTGGCTAGTTGAAGTTGCTTGCGTAACTAATAATTTATCAAATAACCCCGGGCCAAATTGAGTATAGCCAGAATGCCCAAAGCGAATTGCATCTGCGAGTTCACTTGAAGGCATATCTTTAAGCAAATATCCTTTTGCACCTGCACGCATCGCCCCTGTTAGATAAGAATCATCATCAAATGTACTCAAGACGAGAACTTTAATATTAGGAAAGTTTTCTGTAATCATTTTTGTTGCAGTTCGTCCATCCATTTCGGGCATCCGAATATCCATTAGCACTACATCGGGCTGGAGTTCTGCAACAAGCTCTAGAGCAACTTTACCATTTTCAGCATCACCTACCACCTGCAAATCAGGTTCCTGTTCTAGCATTGCTTTCAGTCCCTGACGAATGAGGCTCTGATCGTCAACGATTAACAGGCGAATAGGAGAGGATTTATCATTTTTCATGGTAACTATCTCTTTCTGATTTTGATGAACGTTTGATGAACGATCGCATACATATCTTCAAAAATTAATGATGCATTACCTGAAACCCTTGCAGAAACGTTACATGTTGTAACGTCTAGACATTTATTCTTTACGATGTCTATTGGGCATTGGGCATTGGGACTGGTTATTAATTCTTCTCCCCCTGCCCCCTGCCCCCTGCCCCCTGCCTCCCCTACCCCCCTCCCTCATCTCTGGGAAAGTTAGCAACAATCCGACAACCAGCGCCAGGTTTACTGACAACTTCTAGCTGGGCATTTACTGTAGCTGTTCGTTCTCGCATTCCCTGAAGTCCGTATCCTGCTACAGATTGATCCGATTGAAAGCCTTTACCATTATCTTGGAGGATCAACGATAGCCCCGCCGCCGTTGTTTGAATTCTAATTTGAACAGCTGTGGCATTGGCGTGTTTATAAATATTGGTTAGCCCTTCTTGGATAATCCGATATACAACATGATTTACTGAATCGGAAAGCGGTTGTGATAAATCAATTTTGCAGTATGGTAAGACATCGGTGAGGTGATAGAATTCTTCTGCAAGGTTAGCGATCGCATTTTCGAGTAATTGTCCGTGGAGTGGATCGGAGCGAATTGCCGAAACTGATTCCCGCACCTCTTGCAAGGCTTCAGAACCCAATTTTTTCGCTTCTAATAAAAACGATCGCGCCCGATTGGGATCCTTTTCCCAAAGGGTTAGTGCTGTTTCCATTTGCACATTTAGCGCTACGAGGGAATGTCCTAGAGAGTCATGAATGTCACGCGCAATCCGATTGCGTTCTTCTAGCGCCACCATTTCCTCGATGCGTTGATTTAGCGCTTTTTGATGATCGAGCGATCGCCTTAGTTCTGCTTCTGTCTCTTGCAAGCGGCGATTTTGCTCCTGGAGTTGCAGTTGTAAGCGGCAAAGTTTCAGTTGATGCTCTATTCGAGCAACCACCTCTGCAATCTGAAAAGGTTTGTTAATAAAATCAACGCCTCCAACCGAAAAGGCTTTCACTTTATCAAATACCTCATTCAAAGCACTAATAAAAATGACGGGAATCTCTTGTGTTTGAGGATTAGATTTCAGGTGCTGACACACTTCATAGCCGTTCATTCCGGGCATCGTAATATCCAGCAGAATCAAATCTGGAGGTTGAGCTTGTATGCCAATCAACGCCATCGCACCATTAGTAACACTCCTAACTTCGTATCCTTGCTCGGTAAGCATTGCTGATAAGAGACGAAGATTATCCAGAGTGTCATCAACTATGAGAATATCTCCCTTGGTTGATTGGCTTAATTCCATGCTTCTTGAAGGGCTAAGAGAGTCGTTAATTATCAAGCTACTGAATCTGTATTGTACAGAAATTATGGTTTAACAGTCATACTAAATTCCATCCGTGTAACAAATCTTTGATGATATTTATTATTTCAAAGGTACTGATTAACTTACATTTATATCATTGTTTTTAGAGAGCAGTTCTCAATCATACGTTAAAAATCAGATCCCCGACTTCTCGAAGAAGTCGGGGATCTGAACCCCGCGAATTTTCACAAATCAAATAAAATGCTTGTATCCGTCTACCTACTGAAATTATTTTTCTTAATAGTAATTAAAAATGAATTGGATACGTAAGACCTTTTACAGTTATTGCTTAATTCTGACGACTGAGGCATATATTCTGTTTCGATAAATTTAAACTCTCACATAATTGGGTTGTGTATCCTTTCTTAATATTACCCAAGAGGGTAATATCATCTGAGACGGTTCATCTTCTATAATTATGCAAATAGAATTCATCCAAAATAAAGAGGCTTCTGTGTAAATATTGTTACCACAAAATTGCTGTTGAATTTCAGGAATTCGGATATGCATTCTTTTACCCTTCAAGTTTCAAAACTGACTAAAAATGTACAGTTGCGCCACATTCTTGTAGTGCCGTTCGTGCTGCAAATTTCCCTAGCTGTAGGACTAACCGGGTGGTTATCAATACACAATGGGCAACGGGCAGTCAATGAAGTTGCAATCCAACTCCGAAATGAAATCACGGCTCGAATTCAGCAGTATCTGCAAATATATGTTGAAACGCCTCATAAAATAAATCAACTAAATGCTAATGCCATCCAACTGGGTGAAGTTGATATTCAAAAACTATCAACATTAGAACAACACCTTTGGTATCAATTGAAGACCTTTGACACGGTGACAGCAGTTTACCTTGCGTCAGAATATGGTGAACACGTTGCAGTTCAAAGGGCGGATGATGGACAGTTTCAGGTGAAACTTTCAGGTAAGTCTACTGGGAATGAAATTCGGATTTATGCCGCAGATCAACCAGGACATTACACTAAACTTTTAAGAGTCAAGCCGAATTACGATCCGCGGACTCGTCCTTGGTATCAATCGGCAGTTAAGTCTAAAACAGCCAACTGGGGGGGAATTTATAAACTGTTTGCCACACCCAAATATGTGCTGAATGCCAGCTTACCCATTTACGATCGCCAGGAAAATCTGCTAGGCGTTGCTGCTGTGGATTTTTCCCTGACTGGGATTAGTCAATATCTGCGGAGTCTCAAAATTGGGCGAACGGGCGAAACTTTCATCTTAGAATGCCAAACAGGGTTACTGGTTGGTAGTTCTGCCGCTCAACAACCATACGTAATTGAAAATCCGACAGTCCCAATTACAGATCAGAATCCGGTTCGAGTTCAGGCGATCGCCAGTAGTGATATTTTGACGCGACGCACTGCGGAATATTTGCAGCAACACTTTGGAAAATTAACCCAGATTACTGAAAAACAACAACTAGATTTTGACATTGAGGGGCAACGGCAATTTTTACAGATTGTCCCAATGAAAAACAAGCAGGGGTTGGACTGGCTAATCGTCGTGGTTGTTCCAGAACGGGATTTTATGGATCAAATCAATGCCAATACTCGTTCCACAATTGTGCTTTGTGTATGTGCCTTTGCCTTGGCAACTGGATTGGGCTTTCTAACAGCTGGCTGGATTACACAGCCAATTCTGCGATTGGGAAGTACAGCAAGAGCGATCGCCGGAGGAAACTTAGATCAAAAGGTTTCTGTGAACAGTACGACCGAGCTAAACTCTTTGGCAGAGTCTTTTAACCTTATGGCCCATCAGTTGCGCGAATCCTTTTTAGCCCTAGCACGAACCAACGAGGAATTAGAAAGCCGAGTTACGCAACGCACCAGAGAACTTGGAGAGAAAAATGCCCAACTTCAGAGGGAAATTCGCGTTAGCGAAGCTGCCCAAAGGGGTCGCAAAAATGTCGAAGCAGCGCTCAAAACATCCGAAGCAGAACTCCGGTTAATGTTCGCTGCTATGACTGATATGGTAGTAGTTTTTGATGCCGAGGGTCGTTACCAAAAGTATGTGCAAACCAAGTATGTGCTAACCCAATCCTTCGCTTATAAACCTGATATAGATCGCATTGGCAAAAAAGTTGATGAAGTTTTACCAAAAGAAATCGCCAATTTAATAGTCGATGCTATTCAGCAAGCTTTGCATCTCAAAGAAGAACCCAGAAATCCTGACGGAAGTCGCAAGAATGTTTTTGTTGAATACCACTTGTTGAATAAAAATCGAGAAACTTGGTTTTTAGCCAGCGTTTCGCCATTATCCGACAATACAGTACTTTGGGTTGCTCGTGATATCACCAAGCTGAAAAAAACCGAAGCCGCCCTCAAACAAGCCAAAGAAACCGCAGATGCTGCCAACCTCGCCAAAAGCCAGTTTCTCTCCAACATGAGCCATGAACTGCGGACTCCGCTGAACATCATCCTTGGTTTTACCCAACTGCTGCTGCGAAATCGATCGCTCGACTCACAGCAGCAAGAATATCTTGATACGATTAACCGCAGTGGCGAAGACTTACTGACCTTAATCAATGATGTGTTGGAAATGTCCAAAATTGAAGCAGGTCGAGTTATTCTCAGTGAAACAAATTTTGACCTCTACGGCCTTCTGGATCGACTGCAACAGATGTTTGCATTGAAAGCCCGCTCAAGAGGATTACAACTCATTTTGGAGCGATCGCCAGCGATTCCCCAATACATCTGTGCCGATGAAAGTAAATTACGCCAAGTTCTGGTTAATCTATTAGGAAACGCCATTAAGTTTACGCAGATTGGTCAAGTAACCTTGAGGGTAGAAACTCCTAACCAAAACATTACACCAAATGAACCTATCACCCTCAACTTCAGCGTCGAAGATACGGGTTGCGGCATTGCTAACTCTGATTTTAATCGCCTATTTGAGCCATTTGTCCAAACAGAGGCGGGACAAAAAGCTCAAGAAGGCACTGGACTGGGATTACCCATCAGCCAGCGATTTGTGCAGCTTATGGGTGGAGATATCAGGGTAAATAGTACGCTAGGAAAAGGCTCAATTTTTACCTTTGATATCCGAACTCGGACAGTAATTATGGATACCTTGCCCATGTCTGCACCAATTCGGCAAATTATCGGTTTAGAAAAGGGACAACCCAGTTATCGCATTCTGATTGTTGAGGATAAACTAGAAAATCGGCGGCTTCTGGTTGAGTTGTTGACCCCCATTGGCTTTGAGGTGCGGGAGGCAGTAAATGGTCAAGCTGCCATCGACCTTTGGCAAAGTTGGTCGCCTCACCTGATCTGGATGGATCTGCGGATGCCAATTATGAACGGATTTGAGGCAACCAAACAGATTAAAGCAGCGATCGCTCAAGCCCCGGTGATTATCGCCTTGACCGGAAGTGCATTTGAAGAAGACCGCTTAACAGCAATGTCTGTAGGCTTTGATGACTTTGTGCGTAAGCCATTTCGGACAACCGTAATTTTTGAAAAGATGGCTGAATATTTGGGTGTTCGCTATATTTATGCTGATGAACTGGAAAATCAGGAAAAAGCATCTTGGCCTTCTAACGCTTCATCATTCACACCCGATTTATTAACGGTTGCAGATTTAAGCGTAATGCCCAGCGATTGGATCGAGCAACTGCATCAGGCAGCGCTGCGAATAAATGCTAAAGAAGTTCTCATGTTGATTAAGCAAATTCCTGAACAGCACGCTCATCTTATCAAGGCGCTAACCAATCTTGTAGACTGCTTCTGCTTTGAAGAAATTATCGCATTAGGGACTTCCAAAAAAAGTAAATGACCCAAAAACTTAGACGATTTAGGGTTTTTTGATTCATACTATTTTTGTGTAGCCAATCATGAATGTCCTCAACACTGGGCTACCCTGCTTTGCCACATCTGTGCAAAAATCGGAAAACCCTATTTCCCCCTGCAATCTTCATGATAAGTCTTTAAGTGGACATGATATCAACGTAAAATTACGGCATAGTTTGTTAATTTAAGTAAAGCACTATTTTTTAGGGTTTGACCAGTCGTAGAAGCATACTAAAGTTATACGCTAAATTTTAAAAATTTCAATACAAGTATAAAGTGGCAAAAATAAAAGTGACAGAATATACTTGTTTAATTGCTATCCTGAGTAGTCTTTTAAATGGACATAATAACGCAATCCGGTTCAGATCAGCCCCAAACCCTGATGTAGAGACGCGATTTATCGCGTCTTCAAAGACTGATTATTTACACCAATAACCATTAACTGAACCCTATTGCATAATAACGCACATCACCAAGATTGTTGAAAAGCGTAAACCTAAGTTCTTGGCTCAAAAAATTGAATTGATAGAAAAAACTTAACAACTCTTTAAATAATTTATTTGGTACTAGATATTTGAAAATAGACAAAATATTAGGAGCAAAAGTGATAAATTTTCAGAAATTAATTATTATAGGCTATATTCAATTTTTATCTGATAAAAAGTACTTTTACTATCAAAAGTAGTTATAAGTAACTAGCTGTTTTCTCGATACAAAGGAGCTAAAAGAATGTATGGTCTAGTCAACAAAGCAATTCAAGACATGATTTGCAAATACCACGGTGACGATACTTGGGAAACTATTAAACAAAAGGCTGCACTTGAGGATATTGACTTTTTTATTGGTATAGATGGTTATCCTGACGATGTTACCTATTGTTTAGTTGAAGCCGCTTGTGAGGTATTAAATATACCTGCACACGAAATTCTGACAGCCTTTGGAGAATACTGGCTTACCTATACTGCCGAAGAAGGCTATGGAGAGCTTTTAGCCAGCGCTGGAAACTCATTACCTCAGTTCATAGAGAATCTTGACAACCTTCATGCTCGAGTGGGTTTGATTTTTTCGGAACTTCGTCCCCCATCTTTTGAGTGTGAACACAACAGCGATAAATCTATGAATCTCCACTATCAATCTACTCGGCAAGGATTATCTCCAATGGTGATTGGTTTACTCCAGGGATTGGGAAAACGCTTTCACACAAAGATGGATGTTATCCAAACTGGTTTTCGCGAACAGGGAGATCCTCACGATATATTCTCTATTAAATATAAAGATTCCCAGTGTGATGATAAATAATAATGCTCTAGGGTTAAGGCAATTCAATCTTAGTGCTGACCAATTTGCAGCATTGTTTCCCTTTCATCTGGTCATAGATAGAGAGATGAAGATTGTCCAGGTGGGTGAGGTACTTCAACGCATTTTAGAACCTATTACAATCCTCAATAATTCCCTAGAGGAACATTTTTGCATCAATCGCCCCAATTGTCCAGTTAGCTTTGAATCCATTTGCCAACAAACGCGATCGCTGTTTCTTCTGAAATCTCATCACAAAGAAATGCAGCTAAAGGGACAGATGGTATATGTGGAGGGTGGCAATCATTTGGTATTTCTTGGCTCTCCTTGGATTACTGATATTACCGCTCTAAACAAGCTAGAACTAAGCATTGCTGATTTTCCTCTATATGACTCAGTTGCAGATTATTTATTTCTCTTACAAGCTAAGAATTCCGCTCTTGCAGATGCCAAAAAACTAACTGCGAAACTCACAGAACAAAGGGTTGAATTAAGAACTACGGCTTCTCGACTGACAAAGCTGATTGAAAGTTTACAGGTTGGTATTTTGCTAGAAGACGAGAACCGACATGTTGTTGTGGCAAATCAAGAGTTCTGCAATCTATTTGGTATTCAACTTGCTCCAGAAGCTTTAAAAGGACTGGATTGTTGGCAAGCATCCCAAATGAGTAAACAACTTTTTGTTGAGCCAGAAAGATTTATCCAGCGCTTAGATGAGATCCTGAGCCAAGGACAAATAATTCTCAATCAAGAATGGCAACTCCAAGATGGACGAATCTTTGAACAAGACTATGTAGCGATTGTGGTCGATCAGAAATTCTACGGTCATTTGTGGAAATATCGTGATATTACCCTCCGAAAACAATCGGAAAATGCTCTGAGATCAAGTGAAGAACAGTTAAAATTGGCGCTGGATGCAGTAGACGAAGGGCTTTGGGATTGGAATTTAGCAACTGGAGAAGTTTATCGTAGCCCACGCTGGTACACAATGCTGGGTTATGACCCAGAGGAACTGGACAAAGATATTAAAGTTATTAATAAGTTGCTCCATCCCGAAGACCGACGGTTGGTGCAACAACGGCTGATAGCTCACCTCAAAGGTAAGACACCTTTCTATGAGGTGCAAGCCCGCTTTCTCACGAAATCAGGAAAATGGAAGTGGATTTTGGATCGGGGTAAGTTGGTAAACCGTGATTCCCAAGGAAAATTCTTGAGAATAGTGGGAACTCATTTGGATATTACCGAACGCAAAAAGGCAGAAGAAGCTTTACAGGAGCAGTACCAACGCGCTCTTCTTCTCAAGCAAATTACTGAAGAAATTCGTCAGTCCTTGCAACTAGAAAAAATCCTCCAGACAACAGTAACGGAAGTTCAGCGGATTTTACAAGCCGATCGCGTTCTAATTTTTCAAATTAAACCTGATGGTTCTGGTGAAGTTGTTCAAGAAGCAGTAGTCCCAGAATGGTCAGTGATTTTAAACAAGGATATTTGTGATGCTTGTCTTCAGGATAGATACCTGGATTTGTATCGTGACGGACAGATTACCGCCATTTCAGATTTAGGATTCACAGGATTGAAATCCTGCCAAATCGAGCAGTGTCAGATAAAATCCAATCTGATCGTACCAATTTTGGTACGGAAAGATTTGTGGGGATTATTAATTCTCCATCAGCACAATCGCCCCAGGCAATGGACTGAATTAGAAATGGATCTGCTCAAACACCTAGCAGATCAAATGGGTATTGCCCTTACCCAAGCACAATTGCTAGCGAAGGAAACCCATCAAGCCAATTTGCTCGCCCAGCAAAATGAAGAGCTTAACCTTGCCAAGCAAGCAGCCGAGGCTGCCAATATGTCCAAGAGTAATTTCCTGGCCACGATGAGCCATGAAATTCGGACACCGATGAATGCGGTCATTGGTATGACTGGATTACTTTTGGATACTCCCCTTAAACCTGAGCAACTCGACTATGTAGAGACTATCCGTAATAGTGGCGATGCATTATTGACTATTATCAATGATATTCTCGACTTTTCTAAGATTGAGTCGGGCAATTTAGAGTTGGAAGAACAACCCTTTGACTTGCAAGTTTGTGTGGAAGAAGCTCTGGATTTGCTCGCTCCGCAAGCAGCTTTGAAAGGCATCGAGCTAATGTATGAATTGCAGTCGCAGACACCAAATCTGATCGTTGGTGATATTACCCGCCTACGCCAAATTCTCTGGAATTTAGTCAGCAATGCCGTCAAGTTCACGAATGTGGGAGAAGTTGCGATCGCGATCGCTATGCAGCAGCAAGTTCTCAAACCAAATCCCGCAACTGGCGATCGTTTATACTACGAATTTCTCTTTGCAGTGAGCGATACAGGTATTGGTATACCTAGCGATCGCGTAGATAGATTGTTTAAGCCCTTTAGTCAGGTCGATGCCTCTATGACTCGACGTTATGGCGGTACTGGCTTGGGATTAGCTATCAGCAAGCGCCTAAGCGAAATTATGGGGGGGAGAATGTGGGTAGAAAGTGAAACTTTTAAAGGTTCTACTTTCTATTTCACACTAATGCTGCAAGTAGATTCTGCTACCATTGATAATTCTTTGAGTATTTATCCAGAGTTTGTTGGCAAGAGATTACTACTAGCAGCAGATAACATCAATTTGAGGAAATGCTTAACCGGGAAACTTCAGAGTTGGGGAGTAGATGTCCAATCTGTAGAATTAAGGGCTGCCGTCACGTGCTTAATCCAAGAAGATCCCTTTGACCTAATTATATTGGATATCGATAGCCCCCACCTGAATATCTGCAATCTGACGGCTCAAATTCGGGCTATACCCAGACAGCATAATTTACCTTTGGTGATGTTGACTTTTAAAGGCAAGCAAACTTTAGAGGTAAAGCAGATAGCCTCTGAATTTACAGCCTTTTTGCATAAGCCTGTGCGACATTACCAGTTATACAATACGCTTTTGCAAATCTGGCGTGGTAGTTGGTCTAGCAAGCGCGATTCTCAAATTACCATTCCTTCTTACTCCCGCTTGCCTACACCAAATCTCCCAAAAATTGATGTCCAGCCTCCCCAAAGTTTGCCACTGAAGATTCTCTTAGTTGAGGATGTGTTGGTAAACCAAAAAATTGCTCTCAAGATGCTGCAACGGTTGGGTTTTCGGGCAGATGTGGCTAATAATGGGCGGGAAGCTCTGGAAGCTTTGCAACGGCAACGCTACGATATTGTGTTTATGGACATCCAAATGCCGGAAATGGATGGCTGGGAAACAACTATTCGCATTCGTCAAGAATTCTCTCCTCATGCTCAACCTTGGATAACTGCCATGACTGCCCATGCCCGCCTAGAAGATCGTCAGGAGTGCTTAAGGGTCGGGATGGATGATTATATTAGTAAGCCGATTCGCATTGAGGCGATGGAAGCGGTTCTGAAAAATTTTGAGATTCAGCAATGTCAAGATTCAGAGTCTGCTGATTTGATAGATTTACCTGAGTCTGCATTACTTTCTATATCTTCAGATCCCTGTTTAGAAAAGACAATTGACCAACGTTTTCTGCAAGAACTAGAAAACATGGGAGAAAGTGATGGTAAGCATCTAGTCGCTGAACTAATTCAAATTTACTTAAAAGATGCTCCCATGAGAATACAGACAATTAAAGAAGCTATTACTCTTAAAGACCGCTCAAAGTTGCAAAAAGCGGCTCATGCTTTGCGATCGCCCAGTCTTAGCATTGGTGCTGTTAAGCTGGGAGATATCTGTGAAACCTTAGAGAAGGCTGCCATAAATCAACCATTAGAGCAAATAGATCAAATTTATGGGCTGATTAATCAGCTAGAAAGTGAATATAAAAATTTCATCACGGCTCTTCAAAGCCTCTATCCTTTTTAAAGATGTTCCACAATGTGAAGAATCATTTCTATAATTGCTTATTTGGCAATTGACAGAGATAATTTTTTTACTTTGATCCTGTGGATGCCTAAATATTTGAATATGTTTATTAATACTAAAATAAATCTCTTGCGTTTACCTGCTTTTACTAAGTCGCAGATATATAAAAATTTTGCACCTGCGATCTTTGGTTTGATATTACCAGCATTTATGTCTGGTGTTGCAGGGGCGGAGACTGTGATGCAAAAAGTAGTACGAACCGGAGTATTAACGGCTGGTACAAGTCGAGATGCTTTACCCTTTGCATACTCTGACAGTCAAGGAAAATTGATTGGTTATTCTGTGGATATGCTGACTTTGATCCAAAAGCAGTTAGAGAAAGAATTAGGCAAAAAAATTCAACTTAAATTAGTTGGACTTACCCCAGCCGAAAGAATTCCTAAGATAATTAACCGACAAGTTGATATTATCTGTGATGCTAGTAGCTTTACCTGGGAGCGAAATAAAAAGGTTGATTTTTCCATCAGCTATGGTGTAACAGGGACTCAAATCTTAATTAAGAAGGATAGCAATTTAGGTTCCCCGGAATCTCTGATTAATAAGCGTGTGGGTGTGCTGGCTGGAACTACCAACGAACAAGCCATCAAGCAGACACAACCCCAAGCCAAGCTTGTATATTTTAAGACTAGACTAGAAGGGTTTACTGCTTTGCAAGAGGGTAAAATTGACGCTTTTGCATCTGATAGTATTCTTTTAGAAGGATGGTTACAAAGAGGAAAAAATCAAGCTAGTTTTGCGATCGCACCTCCTCGTCCCTATTCACGAGAAGGAATTGCTTGCATGGTTCCTGAGAATAACTCTAAATTTCTCAACTCAGTGAACTATTCTCTTGTTAAGTTTATGCAAGGGTTTGTTAACAATAACCCCAAATATGTTGCGATTTTTGACCGTTGGTTTGGTTCTCAAGGTGTTGTATTTCTAAATCGGGACTTACGCGATTTAGCTGTGGAAACCATGCAATTGATGATAGAGTTTCACGAAGAGATTCCCCAGAAAGATTTATAGTCTGTAGTTGGGATTACAGAGGTGTAACAGAAGGTTGTTGCACCCTATTGTTAACAGTTTTTGTTTCTCCAAAAGCTTCTCGACCTGTAATCAATCTAGAGCGACGATTCCGAGTGATATAATTCCACGCCCATTGAATTGCTACTACTATTTTAGTATCAAACTCGATTAAGAAGTAGATGTGAATTACTAACCAAAAAGCCCAAGCAATGAAACCTTTGAGTTTGATTAAGCCTAAATCTACAACAGCTAAATTTTGGCCAATCATCGCCAAAGTGCCCACGTCATTATAACGAAATTGTGGCAAAGTCTGACCTTGCAACCTTCGTTTAATGAGTTTAGCTACATACTCTCCTTGTTGTTTAGCTACAGGTGCAACACCAGGTAAAGGTTTACCATTTTGGTGAGAGAAGTTGCCTAAATCTCCCACTACAAAAATGTTTTTATAACCCTTGATAGTCAAGTCCGGTTCTACAATCACCCGTCCGGCGCGATCGCATTCTACACCTGTACGTTCTGCTAAGACTTTCCCCATAGGCGAACCTTGAACACCTGCTGCCCACAATATGGTTTTTGAGGTAATTTCGGTCAATTCATCGCCTTGCTTGAAAGTAACGATGTTATTTTCAATATTTGTGACTCTGGTTTGAGTGTGAATAACCACACCCAACTTCTGCAAAGATTCTGCTGCTACTTGCGATAACTCTGGCGAAATGTGTGGGAGGATGCGATCGCCACCTTGCAATAGTAAAATTTTCGCTTCTGAGGTGTCGATGCTGCGGAAATCTTCTGTGAGAGTTTGATATGCCAATTCTGCGATCGCACCTGCTAATTCTACACCGGTCGGGCCACCCCCCACAATCACAAAAGTCAACAAAGCACGGCGTTTTTCTGGATCAGTTTGTTTTTCTGCCGCTTCAAATGCCGAAAATATCCGACGACGCATTTCTATCGCATCTTCAACAGTTTTCAAGCCAGGAGCAAATTCTTTCCAGGTATCTTTACCAAAATAGGAATGATTAGCACCTGTGGCAACAATTAATGTATCGTAAGGTACTACTTCATCACCTAAAATAACTTGTTGCGCTTTTGGATCGATATCATTCACTTCTCCCAACAAGACTTTTGTATTCTTGCTTTTGCTGAATACAGATCGTAATGGTGCGGAAATATCAGCAGGTGATAGCGTACCTGTAGCAACTTGATATAAAAGCGGCTGAAATAGGTGGAAATTACGTTTATCAATGAGAGTTACATTTACATTGGCTGTCTTCAGAGCCTTTGCTGTATACAGTCCACCAAAGCCACCACCAATTACGACTACCTGATGTGGTGCATTTTTCTCAAGTGAAACTACCATAAGAAATATTTCCTTGTGTTAAGAGGTTTGTAACTATTCTTAACAAAGATGTAACAGAATTATGATGTGGGTTGCTGTTTGTTTAGAACAATTGAAAAAATAATGAAAGTAGTTAAAGTTAGTTATTGATGTGAGGTAGAATTATTTCAAAATTAAATACTAATCCTATAGCTGGATTTCCGCCGTGCTGTATTATTGTGTCCCCTGTGGTGGATTGGTGGGATTGGGAACTGGAATAATTGGCACAATTATCGGCTTGGGTTTCTGGGATTGCAGTTGGGCTTGGGCTTGATTGCGCGCGTCTATTGCTTGTTGGTAATTAGGCTTGTATTTTATAGCCCGATCGTAAGATGCGATCGCATCCTGATACCGTTTCAAATTTAGTAGAGCGTTGCCTCTGCTATACCAGCTTTCCGAATGGTCTGGTTTATAACGAACTGCCCTATTGTAAGATGCGATCGCATCTTCGTATTTTTGCAAGATATATTGTGAATTTCCCAGATTATACCATAGTTGATAATCTCTTTGCTTAAGTGTTGCGGCTTTATTATAAGCTTTTATTGCTTCTTCATAGCGTTGGCTTTGATGCAGCGACCATCCAAGATTATACCATGCTTGATAGTTACTAGGATTGTATCTAATTACTTGATTAAAAGATTCAATTGCTTCTGGATAGCGTTGTAAATTGAGCAGTACATTACCTCTCGAAAACCAGGCTTGATAATAGTTTGATTTGTATTGCACCGCTTTATCATAAGCTGTAAATGCATCTTGATAGTGTCGCACATTGACTTGTGCATTTCCCAAATTATACCAAGCTTGCTCATAGTCTGGTTTTAAATCAACGACTTTTTGATAGGCTGCGATCGCTTCTTCATATCGATTAGAATTCTGAAAAGCTAATCCTTTTTTGTACCAAGCTTCGTAATTATCTGGTTTGAGTTCAATCGCTTTTTCATAAGATTTAATGGCATCGTCATATTGGTTTAAATTACTTAAAGCTTCACCCTTAGCATTCCAGACTTCCGAATTTTGATTATTTAATTGTAAGGCTTTATCAAAAGAAGCGATCGCTTCTTGATATCGCTGGAGATTTGCTAATACAAAACCTCGTCCACTCCAAGCTTCAAAATAATCTGGCTGAATTTGAATCGCTTTATCATAGGCAGCTAATGCTTCTTTATATTGTTTTAATTTATCGAGTGTTTTACCTTGACCATTCCATCCTTGAGCATAATCTGGTCTAATATCAACGGCTTTTTCATATACTTCTAATGCGTCTTGATAGCGTTGCAAATCAAAAAGTGTATTTCCTTGCTTGGATAATTCTATAGCGTTATTTGAATTAATGTGATTCCAAATAAAGATTGATGCTATTCCACCGACACCAGTTAAAAATATTGCCATAAAAATTTTAACTAAAATACCTTTTTTTGGTTGAGATTTGATTATATTCTTTGGTGGATAATGAGGAGTTAAGGCTATTGTTTCGGCAGGTGGTTTTGTTAACTCTTTCAGTGCTTGTAATGCTACCGTTGCTGAAGAATAGCGTTGTCGAAAGTCGTAGCACACCATTTTATCTAAGAATTGAGCGAATTCTGGCGTTACCGTAGCTTGATTGTGCCAGATAATTTCATTAGTATCAGCATCTTTGATTATTTCCTCTGGGGATAATCCAGTGATAGCTTGAATAGCAATTATTCCCACAGCATAGATATCACTGCTTAATTTTGGCGTACCATGAGCTTGTTCTCCAGGAATATACCCAGGCGTACCGATAGCAACAGTACCTTTAATTGAACCTTCGGGAGTAATCACTTGGGTAGTAATTTGTTTAACTGCACCAAAATCAATTAAGATTAACTTGCCATCAGAGTTACGTCTGAGAATATTTCGAGGATTGACATCACGGTGAATTACATTCTGTTGATGGACAAATTCTAAAATGGTCAAAAGTTCTTCTAAAAGTGAAATTACTTGCTCTTGACTGAGGGTTTTACCTGGGATTAATTCTTGACTCAAGTCGTGGCCTTCGATCAATTCCTGTACGAGATAGAATTCGGCATTTTCCTCAAAGTAAGCTAAAAGTTGGGGAATGCGATCGTGAGTTCCTAATTTATATAGAACTTGTGCTTCTGTATCAAATAAACGCCTAGCTGTCTCTAAAGTTACCGGATCGTTTGCTTGGAGTTTGAGTTTCTTAACGACACATTGAGGTGAACCGGGTAATTGAGTATCATAAGCCACAAAAGTTTCACCAAAACCACCACCTCCCAAGTTACTAGTAATTTGGTATCTTCCTACAAGTGTGTTTCCCAGCATCTCGTTTGCCTAGTTAAATGCGATGCGATCTGATTTCAATCTTGCCACAAGTTAACGGAAACTGAAGGAGTAGGGAGTAAGGAGTAGGAACTATTGAGTACGAAACACATAGAAACCCGCTTATATCAAGACTTGTTTAGTGTTTCTTAATTACGAATTATGAATTACGAATTACGAATTACAAATTAGTATGATTCCTATTAGTGATAATATCCGTTTTCGGAGTAAGCCGATTATTAATTACTGGTTGATTGGCGTTAATATTGCCGTATTTTTATGGGAACTTCAACTAGAATTTAGTGATGCATTAGGTTATTTTGTCAATAGTTGGGGTGTGATTCCAGCGCAGATTAGTGGGGCAATTACAAATGCTATTTTGTTTAACAACTCTGCGGCTTGGATAATTGTTATTTGGCGAGCATTTTCACTAATTTTTGCGATATTTCTCCACGGCAGTTTTAGTCAAATATTGGGAAATCTACTATTTTTGTGGGTTTTTGGTAAAACTGTAGAAAATATTCTAGGACATGGACGCTATTTAGGATTTTATCTGACGGCTGGCATTTTAACAGGGGTGGTACAAATTCTGGCTGAACCGAGTTTGACAGTACCATTGATTGGGGCAAATGGTGCGATCGCAGCTATTTTAGGAGCATATATTATAAAGTTTCCTAAAGCTAAAATTGATACCATTTTGCCGCTAATAATCTTGTATATCCCTATCGAACTTCCAGCCTTTTTTTATATATTTTGGTGGTTTGTGCAACAGTTATTTTATGGCATCGGCAGTCTAAATATCCCCCCCGTTGGCGTAAATCAATCGGGTGTTGTCTTCTGGGGACAAGCTGTAGGATTATTAATAGGCGCGGCTTTCATGCGATTTAAAAGATAATTTGCACATTTGTGTGTACACCTAGTACCGCAGGGCGGAATTAAAAATTAAAAATTAAAAATTAAAAATTAAAAACGAATACAGCATGAGGGTTTCATTGATTTGGAATGGGTGGTTTATTTCCGCCGCACTGTACTAGACTGTTGGCTCTGTGCCTTTTAGGAGTTAAAAAGTCATACAAAATATATGTCATTGCGAATTATTTTAATCCTCTTGCGGATGTTCATCCCACAAGGTTGTTATTTCCCGTAAACTCTGATGATTGCCATTACCCAAAATTAAATGATCTAGTACTGGAATCCCTAAAAGCTGCGCCCCTGCTAACAACTGGCGCGTTAATTCTATATCTTCCTGACTCGGTTCAAGGTTCCCAGAAGGATGGTTGTGGGCAACTATTACCCGCGTTGCGCCTTGACGAATAACTTCCCGAAAAATATCACGGGGAGAAGCTAAGGTTTCGGTTGCTGTGCCAATAGTAATTACTTGCGTACCAAGTAAGCGATTCTTAACATCTAATAGCACAACTGCAAAACGTTCTTGTGTCTGCCACATCAAATCTTGACTGAGGGTAGCAGCAGCAGCAAGTGGGCTATCAATTAATGTTCCGTCATTGGGTCGAGATTGAAAGGCGCGTTTACCCAATTCAATTGCTGCTAAAATACTTGTCGCCTTCGCCGGGCCAACACCAGAAATTTGCATCAATTCTGCGGGGCTAACTTCTCGCAAAACTGCCAAAGGATCGCGTTGATGTTTGCCTAATTCGCTTAAAATAAATTGTCCCAAACCCACAGCAGACAGTTTCCCTGGCCCTTGACCAGTGCCTAGAAGAATTGCGATTAACTCGGCTGTAGCTAAAATTTTGGCACCATGCGTCATTAATCGTTCACGCGGACGCTCATTTGTAGGTAGATCGGCAATTCTGAGGCAATAGGTCATAAACTAAGAAAATCGTCATCATACATCTAACTATCCTTAGTTATCCCTCGTTTGCTGTCAAAATCACCTTTATTTGAGAAAATCTTTAACCTTGGTAAGTTTATATGGGTAATTTCATTGACAATTTTCACAGAGAATACTAAAAATAATGTCAATAACTCAGGGCTAAAGCCGCTGAGTTTCCCGCATCCTGCGAGGTTTTATGAAAAAACTGTAATTGACTTTGATTTGCGTGCGATTGTTTCAATCCCTAATAGGGATTTTAGTTGATTGCAATGTCCGATCGCAAGGATTACCCGAAGAAAGAAACTTTCACTGACTGTTTCAATCCCTAATAGGGATTTTAGTTGATTGCAATGCAACTATCCCCTTTGCCTAATCTTCTTCGTGTGTTTCAATCCCTAATAGGGATTTTAGTTGATTGCAATTCTTGCGGCTGTTATCGGAATTCTCTGTTTGCGGTGGTTTCAATCCCTAATAGGGATTTTAGTTGATTGCAATGAGAAGCCAGAGCCTTTTACCAGTGAAGAAAGAGGTTTCAATCCCTAATAGGGATTTTAGTTGATTGCAATCTCATTACTAGGTTTGGAGGTTGGTCTAGGTAAGTTTCAATCCCTAATAGGGATTTTAGTTGATTGCAATGCGCGATCGCATCTAAGATTACCAAGGATGAATTCAATGTTTCAATCCCTAATAGGGATTTTAGTTGATTGCAATCCTAAGATTGCAGATGTGGTAGTCACTTGTGGCAGTTTCAATCCCTAATAGGGATTTTAGTTGATTGCAATTTGGAGCGATCGCCACAGTTAATCCACAAATTTTGTTTCAATCCCTAATAGGGATTTTAGTTGATTGCAATTCCCCAAGGTGCTGGTTCGCGTGCTGCTACTCAGTTTCAATCCCTAATAGGGATTTTAGTTGATTGCAATTCGACCCGACAATCCAGAGGTTAATTAATGCTGGTTTCAATCCCTAATAGGGATTTTAGTTGATTGCAATTGGCTAAACATGGATTGGTAATATGCAAGATACTAGGTTTCAATCCCTAATAGGGATTTTAGTTGATTGCAATCTTGAAGCCCAAATCAAGGAATGGGCTAGCGGCGTTTCAATCCCTAATAGGGATTTTAGTTGATTGCAATAAAATCTTATTGGCACAAAGAATGGCGATTGTCTGTTTCAATCCCTAATAGGGATTTTAGTTGATTGCAATATTTGGTTGTTTTGATAGTAATCGTAACCGTTTTGTTTCAATCCCTAATAGGGATTTTAGTTGATTGCAATTAGATATGGAATGTCAGCAGCCACGCAAAGGTTATGTTTCAATCCCTAATAGGGATTTTAGTTGATTGCAATTACATGGCTGCATATAGCAGCTTTGAAGTTTGCGGTTTCAATCCCTAATAGGGATTTTAGTTGATTGCAATTGTTTGGATAAAAGCCTACTTGAGCTTTTTGTCCAGTTTCAATCCCTAATAGGGATTTTAGTTGATTGCAATTCACCTTATCGATCGCTTGCAGGTGTTGGTGTAGCTGTTTCAATCCCTAATAGGGATTTTAGTTGATTGCAATGTGGGTGAATGATAAGTAAATAATAAGTCTGTTTGAGTTTCAATCCCTAATAGGGATTTTAGTTGATTGCAATTGTTGGCACTTCTACCCCATACCGGGAAGCAATGGTTTCAATCCCTAATAGGGATTTTAGTTGATTGCAATTTGGCGACACATCTTGTAGTAATTTGTGAATCACGTTTCAATCCCTAATAGGGATTTTAGTTGATTGCAATTATTGAAGGGCTGATTATCGAGCGCGATATGCAGTTTCAATCCCTAATAGGGATTTTAGTTGATTGCAATCTTTTGTAGCCGTTGCCCGCAGCGCACCTCTAAAGTTTCAATCCCTAATAGGGATTTTAGTTGATTGCAATTTCTCTCATTCTTACCAGCCGCAAAGCACAAGCAAGTTTCAATCCCTAATAGGGATTTTAGTTGATTGCAATTAATCAGGTTTAATCTGTCCGTGTACTTTAATATTGTTTCAATCCCTAATAGGGATTTTAGTTGATTGCAATTTCAATAATTTATTACTAATTAACTCTGCCTATGTTTCAATCCCTAATAGGGATTTTAGTTGATTGCAATTGAGAGTAAAATCTGGTTGATATTCGAGACACCTGTTTCAATCCCTAATAGGGATTTTAGTTGATTGCAATTTGCCTTTGGGAGCTAAATAGCTGTAGGGTCGCTGTTTCAATCCCTAATAGGGATTTTAGTTGATTGCAATCCTACTCCTAATCCTGATAATTGTGAATTAGTGCGTTTCAATCCCTAATAGGGATTTTAGTTGATTGCAATCTGAGTATCTTGCACTTATAGCCAATTGATAATGGTGTTTCAATCCCTAATAGGGATTTTAGTTGATTGCAATCGCGAAACAAATTCAAGCCATGATCGCACTTGAAGTTTCAATCCCTAATAGGGATTTTAGTTGATTGCAATAGCTGGCATCTGAAAGCCTTATATTATTTGATTTTCAAGGTTCAATAGCGCGGATATGAAAACTATAACATGAAAAGTGGCAATTGTGCTAGACAAAAATAGCTGAAAGCCAGTCCATATAAGGTGCGCGGATGTTTTCACAACTCTACATCCGTCAAGTTCTTGCATACAAGGCAATTCAGCCATTTTCGTAGCCACCTTTTCACCAACACCTACCTATTCGCGCACTTTGCAAAACTAGTACAGTGCGGCGGAAATAAACCACCCATTCCAAATCAATGAAACCCTCATGCTGTATTCGTTTTTAATTTTTAATTTTTAATTCCGCCCTGCGGTACTAGCCTAATTGCAAAGCGGTTCACGAGCCATAAGCTTAGTACAGACTTTCTTTAATTTCTAGTAAAAACAATTGTAAAACTTAAAATTTTTCCTTAGCAGCTAACATCTGTAAAATCTTTTCTACACGATCTAACTCTCCAACGATTCGCCGAATCGGGTGAGGCCAAACCTTGACAAGGGTAGGAGTTGCAGAAACCTGATTTAACTCTGCTTGTTCTGGATGAGTTAAAACATCAATTACTTTCAGAGTATAGGGGTGTCCGAGCGATCGCTCTAACAATTCGTGTAAATTTTGTAGAATGCGTTCGGTTGTGCTGCTATGTCCTGCAACAAACAACCGGAGAACATAGCCTTGTGTAATTACTTCCTTTTTTTGGACTATCACTGGTTGGTGGTATTTTGGCACTGGTTCAGAAAGGTCTAAACGAACAATTAAATCGTGATCCTCCCAAAGCTGCGGGAATGACGAACGATAAGTTGTCAACACCATGCGATCGCACAAACCCTCTTGCCAAGGAGCTGCTTGCCAGACTAACTCTCCTGTGCCAAAAATGGCATTAAGCAAAGCTTGATGTCTAATTACAGCCGGATAAGCTTCTGCAAAAGTTCGCACTTGTTGAGTGCGCGGATCTAACCAGTGGTCAATAGTCGCAGTATAACAAGGTACTAAAAAGTGCGGTGGTTCTGGTAAATCTAGGATTTCTTGCAAAGCCGAGCATAAATGTAAATGCCATCGGCCTTGCTTGCTAGGGTCGATGCAGTAAATTAAATCTCCTCCTGGTGTAAATAGGGCAATGCCTTTAAACAACCGGGGTGTCGATAATTTGTCTGTTGTCAAGTTATTCATAGAGGCTAATAAATTAAAAGTAAAAAATTCTCTCTTTTACCTTTTACCTTAGCTATAACTGCAACCAGGATCAGCTAGGAAATTAGGAACGGCGTGAAGAAGGCGCTGGGTAAGTGAATAAGTATACTGTCAGGCATTTCTTTAAATCACTGTAATACTTTATGGCGCTGACATCTTCTGGCAAATGACAGATTCACTAAAATATCAGTGATGCGATCGCCTCTGGCGTTGGCGAAGCCATCGCTCTATGATTCGGTAAGTATGGTCTAGGCGAAGACAGATTATGACGCAAACAATTTCAATCAACGACTCTGGGCGCTTGCAACTCACACCGTTAGAAATCCCATCCCGTCTACTTTTAGGGCCAGGGCCCTCAAATGCCCATCCCACAGTTCTCCAAGCGATGAATACCTCACCAGTTGGGCATCTTGACCCTGCTTTTCTCGCCCTCATGGATGAAATTCAGTCGTTGCTACGCTACGTATGGCAGACAGAAAACTCACTTACCATTGCAGTTAGTGGTACGGGAACAGCCGCAATGGAAGCAACCATCGCCAATGCTGTTGAACCTGGTGATATAGTTTTGATTGGTGTAGCTGGCTATTTTGGTAATCGTCTCGTAGATATGGCTGGACGTTATAGTGCTGATGTGCGAACCATTACCAAACCTTGGGGACAAGTCTTTAACCTTGATGAACTCAAAACTGCCCTAGAAACTCATCGTCCCGCTATTTTAGCTCTAGTTCATGCCGAAACTTCCACTGGCGCAAGGCAACCTTTAGAAGGAGTTGCTGATTTGTGTCGTGAATTTGGCACTTTGCTGCTGGTGGATACTGTAACAAGTTTGGGTGGTGTCCCCATATTTTTGGATGCTTGGGGAGTTGACTTAGCCTATAGTTGTAGCCAAAAAGGGTTGGGTTGTCCGCCTGGTGCTTCGCCTTTTACTATGAGTGCGCGCGCAGTTGAGAAATTGCAACAGCGCCAAACAAAGGTGGCAAACTGGTATTTGGATATGTTGTTACTGGGTAAATATTGGGGTGCTGAACGCATATATCACCACACAGCACCGATTAATTTATATTATGCATTGCGGGAAGCATTACGTTTGCTGGCAGAAGAGGGATTAGCGAACTCGTGGCAGCGACATCAGAAGAATGTAGAATATCTCTGGCAAGGGTTGGAGAATTTAGGACTGAGTATGCATGTTGAACAAGAATATAGACTACCAACCCTTACCACTGTCCGCATTCCAACAGGAGTAGATGGGAAAGCGATCGCACGACAGTTACTCAATGAATATAATATTGAAATTGGCGGTGGTCTTGGCGAACTAGCGGGTAAAGTTTGGCGCGTAGGTTTAATGGGCTTTAATAGTCGAAAGGAAAGTGTTGACCAACTTTTAGCAGCATTACGGCAAGTTCTACCTAAGTAGTCTCTCAGTTAAAATAGTGCGTTAATAGTAGCTTAACGCACTTATCAGCTACTACAATCATTACCAATGACAAGAAGCAACCAAGCTAGCTACTATCTCAACTAATTCTTCTGGATCAACGGGTTTAGATACATGAGTGTCAAAGCCACCTTCCAAGGCACGGATACGAGCCTCACTATCAGCATAAGCTGTTAAAGCAATAGCTGGGACTCGTCCACAATTATTTGGTTTGAGCGCACGAAATTTGCGGATGAAAGTGTAGCCATCCTCGCCAGGCAACCCAATATCAGAAATTAAAACATCGGGCTGGAATTCAGATAATACTTCGCGTGCCGCATCTGCGGATATTACTGGTATAACTTTTGCTCCATCCATTTCCAACACAGTCGTGATGAAAAAGCGAGTATCGTTATCATCTTCAATTACCAGAATATCTAAACCAGCAAGAGTTCCAGAAGGTTCCATAAAGAACATTTTATCGTAAGTTAAAGGGTTTAAATCCTCCTTTTGAAAAGCCCTTTATATTAACCTTTCAGGGATTACCTGACCTCGTATTCTCGTTTGGCATTCTCAGCTAACTGAGTAGTATTCTCAGCAGTTCTTAGTGCGGCAACAAACCCTTCTAGAATTATTCGCAGGATAATCACGTATATCAAAAAAATAATTGGAGATATTATTAAAGCCCCTAATCCCGCAAGAAAGTCGTGATTAAAACCCGCTACGACAGACCCCAGAACCAATAGAGCAGCAAAAAACATCCCCACACCATAAATAACACCGATTATTCTGATACCAATAAAGCGCGAAAAAGAAAAATCGAATAGCAGCTTGAAGAAACCTTTGGATGCTGACATTTATCTTCCTCCTGTTTTAGTTGGACTAATTGAGTATTCAAATTAAGTAGAACATCTAAACATTAATACCTAACGGCACTGTTCACTAACGATCAATCATCTCAAACCGAAGTGAAAAACCCTACTTCTTAATGTGCAATATTGTGTTAGCCCACGCAGTCCTGTTCACAACGACACACCAATCTGAAGGCATTCACATAATGAACGTCTGTTGAATCAATGGATCTAAACCCGTTTTTTTAGTACTCTTTGCGAGATGCTACCCAAGTATGAATTCAGATAATTATACAGGAGTCTTTAGTATTTTACTAAAAATAGAACAGACATTTTTTTGACTGATATTCCAGTAAGCTAATTGGCATTGTTTTGTGTCCCTGTCTCTGGTGAGAGAAAAATAAGACGCTAATCTTGAATCTTATTTAAGACCTTGGTTGGAACGCTTGTTTCATAATCGGGATCAAAAATGCTTATTTGAAATCAGGACGAAAAAACAAGGGTTTTGAGTTTCCTCTGCCGAGAGTAATAAAAGCTGTTTACGGGCGATCGCCTGTGATGGATTGTAAAGAAATATTTCTGTTTCTTGAAAGAGTGTTAGACAAATAGCAATAGTGAAACTCAGATTAAAAGCAGATTGATCGAGTTTCATAAATTTTCAAAATGCTGACATCGATATTGCTTGAAAAAATCATACACAAAGCTGAATATCTACTTTAGTCAGAGATTTTCCGCTTAATTTTATATTAGATGAATCTATAGATAATCATTTTTAACTAAATAATATGTAGTAATAATCGATTGGTCTCGGTCTAAGAGTATGTTTGAAAAGTCATGATTGATGTATCAAATATTTTTTACCCCACCCTAACCCTCCCCGATATATTGGGGAGGGAACTGAATTTTTCTTGTTTCCCCCCTTTATAAGGGGGGATTAAGGGGGGTAACAATTCGATTAAAATCACAACATACCACTTTTCAAACAACCTCTAACTCTAGCCATTAAGTTAGTAGCAATTACCTTAACCTCTCACTGATGCTGTGAGGTTGATGGTGTGGAACTTGCACAGTAGCCAGATGAAAGAATATTAGGAGTTAGTAGATTTTGGTAATCAATTTCAGTTTTGCGATAAACTGCTGATCAAGGGATTGGAGAGTGAAAAACTACACTTGCTTGTTACCTACTCAGATTAAAAAGCACACTAAAGATTAGGCATAATAACATGACTCCAAAAGATAAAAATACTACAGAACAGTATCAAAATACTACGGAAAGAAAAAGAATGAGTCTCAAAAGTCGTATTTACTTAATTGCTGGGGGTTTGACAGTCACTTTTGTCGGTGGATCAGTTATTACTGTAGTAGTTCTGCAACGGCTGGGTTTAATTTCTAACAACTCCTCAATTCCCTTATCTTCTCCAAGTAGAATTCCAGAATCCCCCGTTCCATCGACTCCCAGTACCTCTACTAATCCTTCAGCTTCTCCAACTATTTCAGAATCCCCTATTTCACCAACACCTATTATTACTAATAGTCCTTTGCCAATTACATCATCTCCAGGCGTGCTTTATACTGCAACAAAATGTATAAGTGATACTCCAGGATACGATATAAGTCAAATGTTACATAATCCAAATAATGCTCAAATTACTATAGGAAAAGAATTCGTGTCTGAGATTGCAAACATATCTTATAGCAACCAACTTACCCCTCAACCGTTGGAGTTTATTTGCAACTTGCATTCCAGTTATAAAAAACTAAATCTGGTGTTTGGGGTAAATGATGCAAATCCTCTTTCACAACCAAGCAATAAGATTCAATTAGAGATATTTTTAGATAACAAATCTGCTGAAACTCGACAAGTCACAGTAGGCGCAAAACAAACATTGGGTCTTAATGTAGAAGGGAAAAACACTGTAGCTCTTAAGGTTAGTTGTACCTCAACTTGTCCACCTCTAAGTTTTATAGATATGGGATTAGAATAGTCAGACACTTCAACTATAAAGTTCACAATAATTGGAAGTTTATTATATGCCAAAAGATACATGCAAGTTGGTAAAAAGTAATTTTTCTTTTCCAATTTTATAAATTGCACACCGAAACTCGATAGAAAAACTCGCTAAATAAATTCTCTCCTAAACCCAATGACATCAAAGATTCGTTTGACCACCACTGTATCGTTTTACCGAGCAATACTGCTTCCAACCCCCGTTGTGGAAAATGTCCTTTGGGAGCCGAAAGATTAAAGGTAATATCCTTATACTGTAACCATTTTTCATGCTTGCGCCATCCAACGCGATTCCCAAATAGACAATACAATTTATATTCATTATCGGTATTCTTTTGGTTATCCTCCCAGATTTGCTTCTGTACACTAAAGCCGAATTTTCCCTTAGAGGATGTTACCCAAAGCTTGTCAATAGTACATATATCTGTTTTTGGTAATTTTTGGATCGATTCCACATTAAGCAATTCTCCCTTTCGACAAGCTGCTTCCAATATGAGCATTTCTGTTTCATTGTCAGCTTCTTTCCACTGCTCATTGGCTAAAAAGTCGCGCAGTTTGGAGTAATTTATCCCTTGCTCACTCAGTAGAGCAACCTGATGAACATTTTCTGGAGGAGTTTGAGATGAAGTAACAGAAGGTGTTTGCCAATGATTTGTTATGAATTCTTTTTTTTTAATACTGGTATAGTTCCTTGCGAAACATTTTCCATTTTGATAGCAACTATACCTTCATCAAAAGCTCTTTCAAATAAATCTTGATTGCCTGAATTTTTATAACAAAGTCCATCATAAAACCCTTCAGTAAACGTAATTGCCGCTTTGTCTTGAATTGGGTTATTCATCCCAATGACATAATTAATGTATTGGCTAATTGCTACAGCCGATTTTTCTGAATAACAAGCATTAAGCAGTACGCATTTAACATAATCAGCGTGCAACTTAAACAGAGATGCTAAACCTTCTGGTGCAACTGGCTTGTTGTTCCCCCCATCATCCTCTAACAACAAGCTGCCATCTTCCAAGCCGTGTCCACAAAAATGAACAATTTGAGGCTGTTCTTCTGCAATACCACGACGAATATCTTGAGGGCGTACAGCAGTTCTAATGCGAATTTCAAATAAATCTCGATTAGCAGCTCGTCGTATGGCTTCTTCAATTTGTCGAATCTCTTTATCCAAACGCAGCCCGTGAGGAATTGCTGTTAGAATCAAGATTTTCTGCTGCTGATTAGTTTGTTTTTGGGGAATATTAGGTGAGGAAACAGAAGAGGTTTCTGGATCGTGATTTGGCAATAATGCTCCGGCAATAGTCCTCAGTTTTGGGTTTCCAGGGTTTGAATTATACGCAGCATGAACTAAATCTTCAACCCATCCCTGAGAATTTGCTGTTTGGATTAATTTAAAGACAATATCTTGTAAACTCCCTTCGCCAGCAATTGCTCTTAAATTTTTATCTAATTCAAATGACAACATTTGCTCTAGAAATGCTGTATTAGGAAAAGCATCAATCAAAGCATCTTGTAGTTCTTTACGTTGTTGACCGGATAAACCCATATTTTTAGAAGTTGAAGTAAGTTGCTAATTCGTTGAAATATTGCAAATTTATTTAAAGCTCACTGCGAGAAAAAACCAACAAACAGTAGAGGCAAGAGTATTAGTAGGGACACAATTAATACGAGGGTTGCCGGCTCGATTTTAATGTGGTTTTTTTGGGGATCGCGCATTTGAAATTCTCTTGAACAATAAGTATATTAACTTAGCCTAAAGGATGTTTATTCCTTTTTCCAAGTCCAATAAGGTTGAAAAATGTAAATTTTTAGCAACTTTATCGCCCTATTAGTTTATTTCTTCCAAGGTAGTTTAGTTCCCATTTCAGTCAATGCAGAAAAAATGAGATAGAGGATGAGTAACCCAGCACCCGCAAAAAAAGCCAGTAAATCGTTATCCATAAATGCTATTTGCTAAAACTTCGCTAATCATAGCGAAATCTACTAATCTTTAGCATTTTTTTGAGCCTGTAATCTTCGATCTTCTGGATGCAAAGTATACCAGCCATACCAGTGACGAACTGCTAGCCAAACTGCTGAAAGCAAACCCGCTAGGCTGAGGGTGAGGCCGCTAAAGGGTACTAATAATCCAAAGATGGGTAATATGGCTCCAGCAATAGTAGAGATAATTGCAGCTAAAGAAGCACTGCGACTGGCTCCCAATCCCCATGTCAAAAACAGTAAGATGATAGAAATTAAAGTCCAGGCCAACTGAGCATTGATGACACGAGCCAGATAGGTCAAAATCAATAGACAAGCAAAGAAAATACTAGCAGCGATCGCCACATTTCTGAAACTCATTGGTAGCGACAAATATAACAACAATATCCACCACAAAAATATTGCTGGTGCTAGCAATAAAAGACGCGGAATTATCCCCGTATTCCGAATCGGTTCGGTGTTCGTAAAGACTCCAAATGGATTTTTGACTGAAACATTCTCATCAAATTTCCAAGTAAATTGCGTACTGCGTCCATCAGATTTAATCTCATCAGGTTCAATACCACTAGCAAAATTAGCGGGAGCAAAGTTAGCAATGGCTATGAGACGGAAGTTAGATAGGATCTGTCCCCCTGCACTATAAACCCAGCGAGGGCCACCTCTAGCCTGATATGTGACTCGAAAGGTAGTTTCTTCCCCTGGTTCCAGCCGGAAGGGAAAACCATAGTCTCCCGGATTGGTTTGTTGTAATCTAGTACCATCACGCTCGATTTTGTAGCTCTTCAGCAGTATGTAGCCGTTGGGTGGTGGTGCTTCAAAGAAAAAATTATTAATATCCTTGAGTTGGTTGACTACTTTATAATCGCCAGTATAATTTGCCGAATAAATTGAACTGCGACCTGGAACATCTATACTTTGGTCAAGCTTGACTTGAATTTGCGAACCAGCCAACGTCAAGAAGCGGTTAATCTCTCGTGTCTCATTTACCTTAACTATTTTGCCACCGACTTGAGTGTTATATGAATATGGCTCTTGGATAGTGTAGCGGACTTGGGGCGCAAGTTGTTCGAGCCTTTCACCTGCAACACTTTCAACCACTTGAGCCACTTTTGCCTGTTCCCAGTAGTGGTAACGATTGCTTAAAGTTGAACAGAGAAAAAATCCTGGTATTAACAGAACTAATACTAGAGCTAAATGCTGTAATCCCCGCAACAGTTGGGAATAACCAACAGCCCATTGTCCGATAAATATAAGTTGTTCTGGCTGGCTGCGACGAAGGGAAAAACTGATCAGTGCGATCGCAACTCCTAAAGCTACGATCAAAAACACTAATAACAGTGAAGCTTTGAGCGCCTGGGTTCCAAATTGAACAAGCTCAATCGGATGCGTCAAATCGGGTAATCCGGGAATACCTTGAGCAGTAGATGACATTAGCTGGTTTTTGCAGAATTTGGAAAACCAGACCGATAAAATCTCTTAAAAGTTTCTGGACAATAGTTTTATTTAATACGCGGACAGGGTGAAGAAGAATGTAGAACTGTAGCATTGCTACGTCTCTACAAGGGTTAAAGTCCCGCTAATTTGTATTGCTATGAACATCAAAAACCCGGTCTTAATGACCGGGCTTTTGAGTGGAAACAATGGGGCTATATTCCCCGAAGGTTAGTTATAGTAGGTTCAGTATAATATCGATGCTCTAATAAGGGATACCACCCGACTATTATCGATTCCGGAAAATTAGCTAAGAATTTTTGGCGTTGTTGATTGCGGCATGAAACCGATTGTGCATTGCGGTGAAAAATCCTTGTAGAGACGTAAAATTTTACGTCTCTACATTCAAGTTCATCCCTCGATTCAGCAACGCCGAATTTTTGAGTAGCCTTCAGACATCTCTAAAATACAGCAAGCAACTGGCAGTATCAGGGTGTAGGATTGAAAATAGGACTAAAGCGGCTTCCCGCAGGGTTTACCCTAAACGCGTGTTCTAAAAAATATTAATTTTCCGGCTTTGGCTAATGAATAATGCATTTGGTAGCTGGCAAGAATGGCTAACAGTATTTGCCTATCTAGGTTTTACGATCTTTATTATCTGGCGCGTGTTCAATGCCGAGAAGAATTAAAAAAGCTGCATATTATCTCACCAAAGTCTTTCTGCTCAAAGGGCAAAACACTCCCATCTTTTTGAACCTTGACTCGTTCACGACAATTGTAAATCTCAGTAGGTCTTTTTACTCCATCAACACTAACGACTGCCTTATATTCCCAATAATTTTTAGCACTACGGTTGATGCTGAGAATACAAATCTTGTGGCGTAGGTGTAGTCCGTCGTAGTTGTCATAATTGCGGCATACAGATGCAAAAGCTGGATATGCTACGGATACATCTAGTATCAATAGCAACATAAATACTCCTGATATTATCCTCTTCATAAAAAATTATTTAACATTAGGGACTCACGTAAAAATAAAATACCAGTTATACAATTTGTATTTAGCAAAAAAGTCTCAAACTTGATTGTGTTCATGTACCATACGCTAATACCAATTCGTCATATCCTATGGGAAGAGACACGAAGTGCCTCTTCGTAATTTAGAAAGTCAGATTACATCTGGCTGGGTTTCCACCATTTGTATCTGTAGTCTTATTTTGGAGAATTGATATAACAATAATTTGCAAAAAAGTCAGTCTTAAGGACGATAAAATTGCGACTAAAAACAAATTTCGACCAATCTGAGATTGTCCGCTGTTTTGCGGCAATCCTGCTTTTCGGGCAAGTGTGGCTACATTTACTCCAAGGAAAAACTTACTACCGCAAAATTTTGCAACATCTAGTCACTGCGGGGCCAGGTTCTATTTCTCCAGTTCTCCTTGTTAGCGGTTTTGCAGGAATGATTTTTACTGTTCAGACAGCGAGGGAATTAGTCCGATTTGGGGCTGTTGATGCTGTGGGAGGTGCTTTTGCCTTAGCTTTTTGTAGAGAATTAGCTCCAATTTTGACTGCTAGTATTATGGCAGGACAAGTTGGTTCTGCTTTTGCAGCAGAAATAGGTGCAATGCGGGTAACTGAACAAATTGATGCACTTTATATGCTCAAAACTGATCCAATTGATTATCTAGTACTTCCTAGAGTAATTGCTTGTAGTTTAATGGTGCCTTTAATGACGATTTTAGCTTTAGTTACTGGCATCATCGGTGGAATTTTTGCCGGATTGAAGTTTTATCAAATTATTCCCGAAACATTTTTAGAATCTGTCAGAAATTTTTTACAACCATCAGATTTGTTTATTATTTTGCTAAAAGGGTTTATTTTTGGTGTGCTAGTTGCTGTCATTGGCTGTAGTTGGGGTTTAACTACTAAAGGGGGAGCCAAGGAAGTAGGAGAATCGGCAACAAAAGCAGTAGTTACAAGTTGGGTATCAATTTTTATCATGGATTTTTTCCTGTCTCTACTGCTGTTTGACCAGCCTGTATTTTGAACCCAAGCAAGCATTAGATATAATTCATAATTCGTAACTGAAGGATGGAAGTGTCGATAAAATTATGCTTGGGGTCTAGATCCACATCTATAAGATAATGCATAATTAATTTTTATTTGGAGATGTCTATTATGTTGTTAACTATTACGAATTAAGAATTGTTAAAAAGCCGAAAATCTGAGCCAAAAATAAATCTTTAGCTGAGTAAGATCGATTCTGAAGCGTTATCCCAGCTCGCTCCAGGCATCGCTAGATTTTTTGGGTATACTTCATAACTTGAGTGAAATTTGGGAATATATTAACTTGTAGATTAGCGCACCCAAGCCTAAACCTGCCAATGAAAAGATAGATGCAGTTAAAAAGGCTAGCCCTTCTCTAAGTCCTGCTTTTTGAAAGTCTATCCTGACTAATATAGTTGCCGAAATGATGAGCAAAGTGTCAAGAAATACCCCAAACCAGGCAATCATAATAAAAAACAAAAAAGCTGCTAAGACGGCAACGGCAAAAGACCTAATATTTGATTTAAGCAAAGTACTGAGATGATCTGTCATTTTTGGCCAAGGAGTGGTCAATGTTACTATTAAAAGCAAAATAGCAACCACAGTCACCAGCCACACAGACAAAGGAGCGTGTGCTTCAGATATTACCCAGCCCAAAGTACTGTAACTAAGCAATACTAGCGCCAGAGACACCCAAGGAACTCTTTTCAAAATTGACATGGGTTGATATTCCTATTACAGGGTCAAGGTATTATTCCATTATTTAATTTTAGATAGGAATGCGCTTTGAGTTGGAGAACTTACTTGATTTAAGAGGCAAGAGGTAATGAGAAAGAAGGCAGATTTTTATAATAACTATTGACTAATCGCTAAACAATCATTTTCTGCCCACCAAGCATAGATGGGCGTGTCGCGGTCTGGTAAACTACCTAAAGTATTAGGTTGCAACACACTTATGCTCATGCCATTTGTTAATTCCACAACATAATTAACGTGTGTGCCTAAATACATAACATTAACAAGCCGTCCTTCAAAACAATTAGCTGGCAAATTGGGTGGATAAAGGGAAAGTTGTATTTTCTCTGGACGCACGCTAACTACTACCGCTTTTGATAATTCAGATGGTGTATCTTGGGCGCGGCTAATGACAATTGAGAGTCCCGTTTTTGTCGAAATTTTTACATTAGAGGAGTCTACCGCTACGATTTCACCACTGAATAAATTAGTATCGCCGATAAAATCAGCAACAAAGGATGTGCAGGGGCGTTCGTAAATTTGGCTGGGAGTGCCAACTTGTTCAATTTTGCCTTGGTTCATGACGGCAATGCGATCGCTCAAAGATAATGCTTCTTCTTGGTCGTGTGTCACCATCACAAAGGTTACTCCCAAATCTTTGTGTAAATTTGATAACTCAACCTGCATCTCTTTACGTAGTTTTAAATCTAACGCCCCTAAAGGTTCATCCAGTAGGACGACGGTGGGACGATTGACTAAGGCCCTTGCTAAGGCGACTCTCTGCTGTTGACCACCAGATAGTTGACTGGGAAAACGCGATCGCAAACTTTCCATTTTCACTAACTTTAAAGCTTCTTGAACTCTAGTTTCAATTTCTGGTTTGCGAATTTTTTTTAACCGCAGTCCAAAGGCAATGTTATCCCAGACATTCAGGTGGTTGAATAGGGCGTAACTTTGAAATACAGTATTGACGGGTCGACGGTAAGGCGGCACATTAGTCATAGACTGTCCCTGAATCAACACTTTGCCAGCATCAGCGATTTCAAAGCCAGCAATTAAGCGCAGTGTTGTTGTTTTACCACAACCGGAGGGGCCTAAAATACTAAAAAATTCTCCTTGTCTGACATCCAAATCTATTCCATGTACTGCTGGTTCTTGGTTAAAAAACTTGAACACGTTACGCAGTTCAACATCCAGTGGCTGAAAATGTGTTATCCCCCTCTGATTCTGCATGACAAGTTGAGCCATAATCCTTAGTAGAATGCCGTGATCTTACGTAATTTTGTCAGTAGTCTTTTGGGCAGACTAGATTTGACACTTTGGTTTATTGTATCCCCCAAAAACAATTGTTCAAGAATATACTGCCCAATTCTTTCATACCCAGTAATGGGTATGAGTTTAGAGTAATTGTATACAGATAATACCTTTCTTGGAATCATTATTTGTCTTATGTCTTTATTCCCATCAATCGGCAGCAAAAAAGATACACGTACAGTTGGACGTGGTTCCCAATCAATATTTTTAATCTTATTTACCCTATTAATGACCACTGGGATTGAGGCTCGTTTGGCATATTTGCAAATTGTTGAAGGGCCAAAATTCCGGGAACGAGCCGAAGCGAACCGAATTCGGATGATTTCTAAACAACCAGAACGGGGTAATATTTTTGACCGCAACGGCAAACTTTTAGCCAGTACTCGTTATCCTAGTTCTGTATATTTGTGGCCAATGGCACATACTAAGCCTTCTTGGTCTGTAGTCGGCCCGCGGCTAGCGCAAATTCTCAACATCCCGCAAGAGGAGATGGAAAAGAAATTAGACCAAGCAGGTGCTAATTCTTCTTCACTTATCCGGGTTGCTCGCGATCTCAATGAAGCAGAAATCACAGCATTAAAGGAATATAAAAATGAACTACCAGAGGTAGAAATTAATACGGATTCTGTACGTTATTACCCTCATGGGAAGGAATTAGCCCATGTATTAGGTTATACGCGAGAATTGACCGCTGACCAGTTAAAGGACAAAAAGCAGCAAGGCTATCGACTGGGAGATGTCATTGGTCAGATGGGGGTGGAAAAGGCTTATGAGAAAGTGCTACGAGGCGAATGGGGCGGTCAGCAAGTGGAAGTAGATGGTGCAGGTAGACCAATCCGAGTTTTGGGCGAAAAACAGGCAAAAGCTGGTAACGATTTGCACCTGACCATAGATTTGGATGTGCAAAAGGCAGCAGAAAAGGCTTTAGGAAATCAAAAAGGTGCGATCGTCGCACTCGATCCGAATAATGGTGCTGTTTTAGCGCTAGTATCTTACCCCACATTTGACCCGAACATCTTCTCCAAACAAAAACTCTCCCAGAAAGATTGGGAAAGCTTGCAAGGTAAAGATCATCCCTTAGTTAATCGGGCTTTGAGTGCCTTTCCCCCCGCCAGTACCTTCAAAATTGTCACCACGACAGCCGGACTCGAATCAGGTGAATTTTCTCCTGACTCAATATTACAGACCTTTGGTTCTCTTACCGTTGGTGGGGTGACTTTTGGTGAGTGGAATCACGCCGGATTCGGGCCATTGGGATTTCCGCGAGCGCTGGCGATGAGTAGTGATACTTTCTTCTATCAAGTTGGCAGAAAAGTTGGTGGCCCAACCTTAATCCAATGGAGTCGCAAATACGGGTTTGGTCAAAGAACTGGTATTGAATTTCCTAACGAAGAATCAATAGGCTTAGTTCCAGATGAAATATGGAAGCAGAAAGTTTTGAGGACACCTTGGACTGTAGGTGATACCATTAATATGTCAATTGGTCAAGGTGCTTTACAAGTCACACCTCTACAATCGGCGATTATGTTTTCCGTCCCTGCTAATGGTGGCTATCGAATTCAGCCGCATTTGCTTAAAGACAACGAAGAAGCAAAAAGTTGGCGAGAATCCTTAGATATGAAACCAGAAACTATCAAAGTTCTCCGCGATGGACTGCGGAGAGTGGTAAGCGAGGGAACGGGGAAGCACTTGAACGTGCCTACAATTGCTCCCGCCTCTGGAAAAAGTGGCACTGCTGAAGCTGGTGTTGGTCGCCCCAATCATACTTGGTTTGGTGCTTATGCCCCTAGTAATAAGCCGGAAATTGTGGTTGTAGCCTTTGGTGAAAACTCCGGCGAACATGGCGGTACTGTTTGTGGCCCGATGGTTTTACAAGTGTTAGAAGCTTATTTTCAGCACAAGTATCCAGGTAAGTATCAAAAACCTCAGTCTGAAGGATCAGAAGCTAAAAATCCGAATTCAGGACATGGTACTGGAGACTAGGAGAGCGAAGAATTCAAAATGATTATAGCGATCGCCAAGTAGTTGGTCATAATGGTTCGATATTAGGATTCGCAAGTAACATTACCCGCTTTATTGCATAGTAAAATCACCGTGATTTTACTATGCAATAAAAAGTTAATGAGAATTATTAACATTTGCTATTGTAACCGTTGACAGCTAAAGCTTGATTGATTTGCTTTAAGAGGTCTTCCATTGATATCGAACGCGGTAATATTCGGGTAGCGATCGCACTCACAACAGTTTCTATCGATTCCAAACCATTCTTCTTCTGCTTGTCAATTGCCTTATAAGCTACCCCAGCCTGAAAACTGGTTTCTGGGTGATTTAATCGCTGATTTAGTACCAAAATTGGGGGTAATTTGTCGGGCGAATCTCCCAATGTTTTTAGGGCCTTTAGCACATCTTTGTGGATAGCGGATTCTCCCAAACAAATTAGCAATAAGTCAACACTTTCGTGGCGAATTTGTTGTAACACTTCTGCCCAACAGGGACTCATCGCCGCTTTGAAACCTGCTGTTTGTAGGTACTGAATTAAAGCTTGGAACCACTCAGACCCCCGTTCAGCAGTTTCACTACTAATTGAGCAATTTTGTTCTGTCCGAGAACTCTTAGCTGGCTTACGTCTTACCTGTGGGAAATCACGTAGCATTGTCAAATCTACTACCAAGATGTTAGGAGGACAGCAAATACCAGAAGCAATTTGTAGTACTGATAGTAAGGCATCTGTTTTCTCACTGCGACTGCTGTTGTCTTTGGTAAATGGTGTTAAGTAAGGAAATACAGATAACCCTGGTATTTTAGAAGCTATTAGGGTGGTTGCAACATCGCAAGTAACCAGTGGTACAGCAGCCAAACGCGGGTGCTGAATTAGTTGTTGGAGATAAATTTGGGCAGTAGTACTTTCGACATCTAGCAAAATTACGTCAAACTGCCATACTCGCGCCAAAAGTTCTGCTTGATCTAGGTCATCTACTTCAATCACTCGGTGTTCTCGAAGTGAGGGATGGGGATTAACCGATTCTAATTGGGGATTTACCAACCTGAGAATTCGCAGTGGGGTTTTAGTTGGGATAATAGCGCTATTGTCTAACCCTAGCTGCTGAACGGCTTGTGCGGCGCATAATTTTTCGAGAACTGGTGCTAATACCTGATGCTCTACTGGCAAACTTAAGAAACCATCGGCTCGGTTAGCAAATGCTTGCTCCTTTTCGGCTCCCGTCGCGGTAACAATTACAGATATATGACGAGTTGCAGTGTCAGATTTTAGTAAAGTCAGCACATCCCAGCCTGAAAGCAGAGGTAGCAAAGGATTCAAAAATATCGCTATTGGTTGCAAGCGTCGAGCTTTTTCTACTGCTTCAGTCCCCGATCGCGCAATTACTACCCGATATCCTAAACCTTTGAGTTTTTCGGTCAAGTCTTCAATATATCGGGCTACTGCTTCAACTACTAAGACCAATCGTTGCAAACTCGCGGGATGATGTTGTGTAGATGTAGTAATATGCTGACGAGCGGCTGTAGAGTTTTCCCGTGTCTTTTGGTATCGTGTCTCCTCATCTTCTCTAATTCCCATATCTGGCTCAGAAAAGCTTGTTTTCGGCGGACTGGGAGGCAGAAGTAGGGTAAATTGGCTACCTTTTCCTTCACGAGATAAGAAACTGACATCTCCTCCGTGGAGGCGAGCCAGGGCCCGAGTTAATACTAGCCCCAAACCAGTGCCTTCAAATTGCCGAGTCAGAGGATTTTCTAGTTGTTGAAATTTTTGAAAAATTAAGTGTTGCTGGTGTTCAGGAATGCCAATACCTGTATCCCAAATTGTAAAGGCAATCCATCCTTCCCAACGACTCACCCGCAGCCCAATTTCGCCGGATATTTCGGTGAATTTAAAGGCGTTGGAAAGTAAGTGTACTAGCATCTGGCGTAAGCGCAACTCATCTGCCACCATCTCATCTAAGCCTAGTTCAATGGAAAGGCAGAATTGGGGAGCAGTTGAACGGATATTTTCTTGAGGTTGGGATGTTGTTTTGGTAGTTTGGGTGTGGATGGCTTTGGCTTCCGATAGGGCGCGATCGCACACAGCCTGAATTTTCACCGGAGTCAATGTCAAATCCATTTGCCCCGTTTCCATCCGGGTCAAATCTAAAATGTCATTAACCACACTCATCAAGTGGCGGCCACTTTGATGGATTAAACCTGCATAACGGGCTTGACGCTCGTTCAGTTCTCCTAACTGCTGATCTACCAGTAAGCGCGATAATCCTAGAACGGCAGTTAGGGGAGTTTTGAGTTCATGACTAATACAAGCTAAAAACTCATCCTTTAACCGATTTAGTTGAATTAAATCGGCATTTTTTGCAGCTAATTCTTTACAAAGCTGCTGCTGTTCAGTGACATCGGTCGCTAAAACTAACCACAAATCATTACTGAGGGGAATCTCTGACTCAGGACTATCTAAGGGAATTTTGGCAAATTGCCAGATTCGCTCCTGACCATTTTGCACTTCGACAACGCAGGTACAAGTACCCACTTGACTATCCAAATAGCAGCGACTATACACAGCATCTGGTGATGCTTCTTGCTGAGTCAGTTCTTGTTCGCCACCATATTCATTCTCCCTAGCATTGGGATGAACCTTGATTGCTCGTTGGGTGACATATTCTGACTTTTCGGAGGACTTCGGGACAAGTATTGCCTCTACCTGTTGCCTAACTCCTTCTGGATCTTTCAAGGCTCCTAATTGCTGCCACCAGGCGGGATTTCGGGCTAACACCTCGCCGCTACCGGTTTGCAACATCAAAGCCCAAGGCAGTCTTTCCAGCAACAGTACCAGTGGCTGATGTCCCAATGATTTGGGTTTATGAGGCGGCTGTACACCAGCATCATCCTCATGGTGCGACCTCTGGATGTCTGAGCTTTGTAACCCAGCCATTTGTTCCTTAGCTAGCGATCGCAACAGACGCGAACTATCCAGCAATCCCAAATATCGACCATCAGAGTCAATCAGCGCCCAATCTAAGTTCTGGTGTTTTTCGGCTTGTGGATAACATAAGTGCAAGCCTAATTGCTCTACACGCTCAGAAGCTGATATTGTTTGTATTGGCTCAATTAGACCTTGACCCCAAATGGTTAGTGATTGGTGTAAATTTAGATTTTTATCGTCGCTATGTGCTAATAATTTTTGGATTAAACGGGCAGAATACAGCAATCCGACGGGGCATTGCTGCTGATTCACCACTACCAAGCGATCGCACTGCTCTTGCTCAAAAATCTTTAGCACCACTGCCAGAGAACTCGTTTGGAGGCAGCTAGGTACGGTTGCCTGAAATTCATAAAGCGGGTAATGTAACATTAACATAGGGCTTTGGGGGTCATTCTTCCTGTGGAAACCTCCGGCATCTCCATCTGCCAGTTGATGGTCTTTTCGCCTGAAGCCATATCCTCTAAGAAGACTCATATAAGCAACTCTGGTTATTTAAACGCCATTAAATAAAACAACGGGATTTTCCCTCACGGACACTTGTTTGCAGACAGGTGCATTTTTCCAAGAGGCCACGTTTCTGATTCATCGCAACTAGCTTCTCCAGCATCTTACTGGTATTTAAACTCCTCATCGATAGCGACGGCTACAACAATTATGGCCCCAAAGATTCGCTTTAGAACCTTGAGGAATTATAATGATTTAGAATGCGACAATCCTTTAAGTTCGTTTAAGTATCTTATCAAGGAGCTAAATTAAAAAATCTATCTACTTGTATAGATAGATTTGCAAATAATGAATTAATTACTGTGTCTTGTTATGCTGACATATACCTCATCATCAAAGACCTACTAAGTCCTAGCACTCAGTTGCTGCCCTCTTGCTTGTTGTTGAGTGTCTAGCCCTATCTGCTAACACAGAGCCTTATTTTGGGGTAAAATTATCAGCTTACTACACATCAAATATTACCCTAGAAGCGTTAGCTAAACTTATCAGCCCACGTTTCTTGGTCAGGGCGATCGAGGAGATAGATTAAAGAGTAAATGTTATTACCTATATTGATTCTGCAACCTGATGTTAACAAATGTTTAAATAATTTAGTTGATTTAGCCAAGCAAAAAGGTTTGAGTGCGTGGGCATGGAAGTTTATTGACGCGATTATTTCCCAATTTTGCTACCTACCCGTTGTTGCAACTCCCTCTGGAAAAATCAACTATTTACCAAATTGGCCGCAACAAAATCAAACCAACACATACACTAGCAAATATATCTATGTGTTTGCTAGTCAGATGCAAAAAAGTCAACAGCATTTCCAGGAGATGACTCCAATAGAAAAGCAAGGATTATTAAGACAACTTAAATTAGATTACAGCCTAATCCTTATAAATTATTTTAGCACAGACAAAACACTAAAAGAAAAAATTGATAAATTTATCAATACTATATTTTATGCTAATATTCCTGTGCCCCAAATTATTGAAATTCACATGGAAATAATTGAAGAATTTTCCAACCAGCTAAGATTAGAAGGAAGAAGCAACGAAACCTTACTTGATTACCGCCTAACGTTAATAGATATCCTGGCTCACCTGTGTGAAGTCTATAGGAGTTCGATTTCTAAATAAATTAAAATTATCGATGCTCAACTTGGAAAATAGCTTTAGCTATTAGTTACTCCCAAGCGCGAATTTATGCTGCATTTATCCGCTCGTCACTAACCTTTAAATATAGTATGATTAAAGCCAAAAAAACCTACGTTCTCAAGCTTTATGTAGCAGGAAACACCCCTAATTCAGTCCGGGCATTAAAAACACTCAAAGATATTTTAGAACAAGAGTTTGAAGGTGTTTATGCTTTAAAAGTGATCGATGTACTGAAAAGCCCGCAACTAGCAGAAGAAGATAAAATATTGGCAACGCCAACGTTATCTAAAATTTTGCCTCCACCAGTTCGCAAAATTATCGGGGATCTTTCAGATCGAGAAAGAGTATTGATTGGATTAGATTTACTCTATGAAGAACTGAGTGAAGGAGACTTAGAAGAATAAAATAATGAATGATGTTATGGAGCATTGATAAAGTAAATTTTAATGGTGTGGGCAAGTAAGCTAGTGTAACTCTAATCAAGAGAGTTTTAGCACTATTTAGCTTGGTGTATGACGGCAAAATATTTATTTCTGCTATCTTTATAGTGAAATTGTGTCGGCAACTACCCTATTTACTTAATATTTGCTTTATAAAGACTCTTGAAAGAATTGAATGCAAACTTTAGTAATAAAACAAACAGTTTTTAATACCCTTTTATTATCAAGCAATGAGTGAAAACGAACAAATAGAACCAAAGAAATCTCCGAGAGATGGGGGTGTAGAAAAAATTCGCACGATGATCGAGGGGTTTGACGATATTAGTCATGGTGGTTTACCAATTGGGAGAACTACCTTAATCAGTGGCACTTCTGGTACAGGCAAAACTTTATTATCTCTTCAGTTTCTCTACAATGGTATCACCTACTTTGATGAAGCAGGAGTATTTGTTACCTTTGAAGAATCACCCAGTGATATTATTAAAAACGCCCATATTTTCGGTTGGAACTTACCACGACTAATTGAAGAAGGCAAGTTGTTTATTCTTGATGCGTCTCCCGATCCAGAAGGTCAAGATATCGTTGGGAATTTTGACCTTTCTGCGCTCATCGAACGACTACAATATGCCATTCGCAAATACAAAGCTAAACGAGTTTCTATCGACTCAATGACAGCCGTATTTCAGCAGTACGAAGCGATGGGAGTAGTGCGGCGCGAGATTTTTCGCTTGGTAGCACGTCTGAAAATACTGAGTGTCACCACTGTAATTACCACTGAACGAGGTGAAGAATATGGCCCCGTTGCTTCTTTTGGTGTGGAAGAATTTGTTTCTGATAATGTAGTAATTGTTCGTAATGTTTTAGAAGGAGAACGCCGCCGTCGCACTATTGAAATTCTGAAATTGCGCGGCACAACTCACATGAAGGGCGAGTATCCTTTCACGATTACTAATGAAGGAGTTAACATCTTTCCATTGGGAGCAATGCGTTTAACTCAACGCTCTTCTAATGTCAGAGTATCTTCTGGTGTCCAAACCTTAGATGAAATGTGTGGTGGTGGTTTCTTTAAAGATTCGATTATTTTAGCAACAGGAGCCACAGGTACTGGGAAAACTTTGTTAGTCAGTAAATTTATTCAAGATGGTTGTCTCAATGGAGAACAAGCAATATTATTTGCTTACGAAGAATCACGCGCTCAACTATCTCGGAATGCTTCGTCTTGGGGAATTGATTTTGAAAAATTAGAGGATCAAGGTTTACTCAAAATAATTTGTACCTATCCTGAATCAACTGGTTTAGAAGACCACTTACAAATTATTAAATCAGAAATTGCTGTCTTCAAACCAGCTCGGATCGCTATTGATTCTCTATCGGCATTAGCTAGAGGAGTGAGCAATAATGCATTTAGGCAGTTTGTAATTGGTGTGACGGGTTATGCTAAACAAGAAGAAATTACTGGTTTCTTTACTAACACAACTGACCAATTTTTGGGAGCCCATTCGATTACTGATTCTCATATCTCTACGATCACCGATACAATTATCATGTTACAGTACGTAGAAATCCGTGGAGAAATGTCGCGGGCAATTAACGTATTTAAAATGCGCGGGTCTTGGCATGATAAGGGCATTCGTGAGTATAATATCACTGCTGACGGGCCCGATATTAAAGATTCTTTCAGAAACTACGAACGGATTATCAGCGGTGCTCCTACTCGCGTTAGTATCGATGAAAAGGCGGAACTTTCTCGAATTGTCAGACGTTTTGAAGACAAACAGAGTTCCGATCCCTAAATTTAGTATCGTAGTATATTCTTTCCTAAATTTAGTATCGTGTTATATTCTGTGGTGAAGAAAGGTTTTCTGCCGCTAGATTGATTTTCGTGTGAGGGATGCGGTGAAAGGACAGCAATTATTCTATAGCTTCTTGCCTGGTGTGACGGCAGCGGTCTTAACAACTCAGCCTGCTTGGGCTGGGACTGTAAAACTAACTGGAGTACAGCTGGCTTCTTCTCCTAGTGTTTTGACTTCTACTTATGGTCAAGACTCAGTTGTGGACACTATGAATCCGCAACTGCCGAATGGTACAAATGTTAGTGTTCCAACCCGAATACATAGTTTTGGTTTCACTAAACTTAGTATGAAGCCTTTAAGTAATAACAGTATTCCAGTATTTGCAGCCGTAAATACTGTTTTGCCCGTAAAACAAGTACTTAAGAAAGATGAAAGTGGATTTTTAAGTTTGATACCTACCTCTAATCCTTCCCAACAGGTAGATGTCAGCCCTTCTGCTCAAAATAACCAAAAACAGACTAACTCAAGTGCTTCTGGGCAAAAATCAGAGAACATAGTAGTTCCCAACTACACTTCAAAACCCTCTTTTGTCCAAAAAGAATTTTTGTCCCTGTCTTCTGCACAGCAGCCAGTGGTTCAAAAGGTAAATACTGTTACTGAGTTGCAAGCATTTTTACAAACTTCAGCTATGGGTGTAGATTCAGCAAAACTGTTGTCATCCCAAAGATGTCCACAGGAGGCGGGAAAAAGCAAGACTGATTCCTCAGCTGCTTTGCTACTAGCTTCTAGCTGTTTACAACAAAATGCTGTTGGCGATCGCATTGCTCAGAGTAGTACCCCAATTCCGACAAATTCGACACCAAGTCCCATCGTACCAGAAACCGTAATTCCTGCGCCAGCAGGTTCGGTACAGCCTACGACTGTACCAGGAAGTGTAACTCCTGCGCCAGCAGGTTCGGTACAGCCTACGACTGTACCAGGAAGCGTAACTCCTGCACCAGCAGGTTCGGTACAAGTTCCCAATAACCTGACTCCTAACTCAAATCCCTTGCAATTTCCCACCAAAGCCGAGGAAGTGACATTTCAGGGAAATCAGCCGATTACTTTGGCACAAGCTCTGGAGCTAGCACGACGGAACAACCACGATTTGCAAGTGTCGATATTGCAGCTAGAACGCAGTCGTGCCTCTGTACGTGAGGCACAAGCGGCTTTACTTCCCACTCTTGGAGTTAGTGCTAATATCGCTCGCAGTCAGTCTGCTGCTAATCAGCTTCAGGACGAATTATCCAGACAGCAAGGTTTCGTATCTAACACAGGTGTACCTAGTACAGGTTTTAATGGTCAAGCACAACTGACGTATAACCTATATACTTCCGGGAATCGGCAAGCCACCATCAGACAGGCTGAGGAACAGGAACGCTCCGATGAACTGGCTGTAGAAACTCAGTATGAGACAATCCGTTTGAATGTTGCTACTGACTACTACAATCTGCAACAAGCGGATGAACAAGTCCGCATTAGCCAATCGGCTGTGAAGAACTCCGAGGCTAGTTTGCGTGATGCAGAAGCATTAGAGCGAGCTGGGGTTGGTACGCGGTTCGATGTGCTGCGATCGCAGGTGACTTTAGCTAATTCCCAACAAAACCTCACTAATGCTATCTCTCAGCAGCAAATTGCCCGTCGTCAGTTGGCTACTCGGATCAGTTTGTCGCAGTCGGTGAATATTAGCGCCGCTGACCCTGTACAATTAGCTGGTCTTTGGAACCAAAGCCTAGAGCAAACTATTGTCCTGGCTTATCAAAACCGTTCAGAATTGCAACAGCAATTAGCGCAACGTAACATTAGCGAACAACAGCGACGGCAAGCACTTTCAACACTAGGCCCCCAAGTTAGTTTGGTAGCTAGCTACAGCCTACTAGATCAGTTCAATGATAATGTCAGCGTCACTGATGGTTATTCAGTAGGAGTCCAAGCAACCCTAAGTTTGTATGATGGGGGAGCAGCAGTAGCAAAGGCAGCTCAGGCCAAAGCTAATATTGCGATCGCAGAAACTCAATTTGCCGAACAGCGTAACCAAATCCGCTTTCAGGTAGAACAAGCCTATTCTAATCAGCAATCTAATTTGGAAAACGTTCAAACTGCTAATACCGCTTTAGAGCAAGCTAGAGAAGCTCTACGTTTAGCCCGTTTGCGATTCCAAGCTGGTGTAGGCACTCAAACTGATGTGATTAACTCTGAAAATGACCTCACACAAGCTGAAGGTAATCGAGTCACAGCAATTTTGGGTTACAACCGCGCTTTAGCTCAGTTACAACGGTCTGTTAGCGTTAGAGGATTACGCTAGTACTGCTGATTTAATCTCCAATTAAAAATTCTGAAAGCCTCATTGAAAAATGAGGCTTTTTAGTAAAAAATATTTACTTGAACGCATTTTGGCACTAATTGCATGAGTTTTAGATGTTATGGAATTTTGGACTGTGCAGAAAGTCTGTAGCAATCAGGTGCGCCGGAAGACGGCGATCGCGAATCTGGAGGGTAGATAACTTTCCAAGACGGATTTTAAATTTGGAAAGCATCCTGAAAAACGTATTTGTAACAGGAATTTTGTGAAATGATGTAGCATAACTGAGTGTTCAGATCGCTGCCTTGTCAAAGACTCATGACTAAAGTAACATCTCAAGAAATTGCACAGTTTCGCTCTCAATTAGCAGATGACCCCAGCGATATGGAAGCGCTGGATTTGATTGAAGACTGTGATGGAGATTTAGAAGATGCGGCAATGACGCTAGCTATCAGAGCAGGACAACAACCAGAAAGAGCAAATTCTGAGTGGTTAGATGCTCTGGCTAGAAAATGGCGTGTGGTCATTTGCGAACAAGAATATCGGGAAGATTTGCTTAATACTTCACTTCAAAAGATGATGGAACATCTAAAAGCAATGCCAACCTTTCCTAAGATTTTGGCAACACCAGTTTTGATTTATGTCCTTAAGCAAGGGGTAAACAATTTTTGTCAGCCACTAGATTCGCTTGAATTAAATACAGACCTAACCCCCAACTCATTCTCTACAATGGAAGGGGAGTAAAAATTAAAGCCTCTCTCTTCAAATTCCTAATTCTTGTACAGACGCAATTAATCGCATCTCTCTCTTAATTCTTGTAAGTTGTCATTGCGAGCGGAATGAAATGTAGCAAAGCAATCCCAAGACCTTGCGTTCGCGAAGCGTGTCCGAAGGACTTATGCTTCATTCCGCTTTGCTCCATTCGCAATGACAAATGTATATTTAATTTTGCATTACTACTTACAGACGCGATTCATCGCGTCTCTACTCCTATCAAATGCAACATTGATTAACCCAGGACTGATACGCTGTTAATTAAGGCAAACTTCTATTAGACAAATTGTAAAATCAATGAATTACCTTGTTGCCGTATTACCAGATCGTATTCAAGCCGAAGCTGCTTACTTAGCTTTAGAAGAAGAAGGCATAAACAGTACTATCCTGGGGAAAGGGTATAAAACAGCTGACGAGTTTGGCTTAATTGACCCCAAAGACCAAGCCAAAAAGCAAGCACAACTGATGGCAACCTGGCTGATCCCATTTGGCTTTTTTGCAGGTTTTACATTCAGCCTCATTACTGGTTTAGATACTTTTGCCTGGGCGGGTGAAGTTGGCAATCACATTGTTGGTGGACTACTGGGTGCTGCTAGTGGTGCTATGGGTGGCGTGGTTGTGGGTGGCGGAGTTGGTTTACTCGTAGGCAGTGGTGATGCTTTACCATATCGCAACCGCTTAGATGCAGGTAAATATTTAGTTACCGTTCAAGGCTCTGAAACTCTCACACGACAAGCAACCCGAATATTACGTCAGTTCGATCCAGAAAATATCCAGGGTTATGCTGACACAGGTAGCGTGTGAGAGTGATGCAAGCGGTGATTGTAGGAAATAAATCAGAAGTAGAGGGGCTTTTAGGGGTCAGGGTTCCTGATGAAAAGTTAGAATCAAGACAGTTTTAGCAGCTTAATTCTCAACTCATAATTTTTAAGAATGTTGCCACGAGAAGAACTTTTAAAAGGTGTTGAAAATCGAGATAGTCTAGCTCGTGTAATCGATCAAGCGGAGCAAGCCATCAAAACTTGGGAAGTGGTTTTGACAGATTTTCTGTCTCCCCCAGAATTAGCAGAAATTCAACGGGTGTTTAATCGATTGACAGAGGTGCAATTAGTTGCGTGGGGCGGATATCCCCAAGCTGAACGCCAAAGAATAGCGATCGCTCGTGCAGAACTTCCCCTAGATCAGTCTCAAGTTAGCCTTGTCGCCGTCGAAATTGCTGGTAATTTCTTGTTTGATACCGCATCTCACCGCGACTTTTTAGGCGCAATGTTGGGAACGGGAATTGTTCGTGAAAAAACGGGAGACATTATTGTTTTAGGAGAACGAGGGGCGCAGGCGATTGTTGCCCCAGAGTTGGTAGAATTTTTGGAAATGAGTCTGAAACAAGTGCGATCGGTTCCTGTGAAGACTCAGCGTATTGAGGTAACTGAGTTAAAAGTTCGGGAACCAAAGAAGAAAGAACTAACTACTGTGGAAGCTTCTTTGCGATTAGATGCGATCGCATCTGCCGGTTTTGGGATGTCCCGCAGCAAAATGGTTGATTTCATTGATTCTGGTGATGTCCGCGTCAATTGGAAGGAAGTTACGCAAGCTAGTTCGCAAGTAAAATCAGGTGACTTAATCGCCATACGCTCTAAAGGGCGTTTAGAAGTTGGGGAAATCGCCGTTACAAAAAAAGACCGTTACCGAGTTCAATTAACAAGGTATATCTAATAAGTGAGGAGTTAGGAGTCTTCAGGAGTGCCTCGGCTTATAGTGCTGAGTAACTCCATAGATAAATCTAGGGGATTGAAGTAAGGACGTATTAAATATGCGCTACGCATCTCGAAATAAATATTTATTTCTTTTTCCATGACTTTTAAGCAGTTGCTCTCAGACCTTCTGTGCTGTTAGCGGTAGCGAGGCGTTTAGCCCGTGCAATTATTACTTTTTTACTCAGCACTCAGAACTGTTTCGGTGAATTTATCAGACGCAATTAATCGCGTCTCTACTCCTAACTCTTGTACAGATGCAATTAATCGCGTCTCTCCTAGCTATATACTTAGGCTCTAAAATGTTTTGCTAACATATTCAGCAGAAGTTTGCGCGGTACGAGCCGAGATAATTTGCTTCTAATTTGAGTGTTAGTATCAGAACTAATAACGGTTGGATAGCCTTTTTCCAAAGCCTCTAAAGATTCCCAAACCACTTTTTCGGAAGAATACACTTTATTTGTGCTGCTTGCCAGCGCTAGAGGAAAATTAGCTTCTGCAAAAAAGTTCGTTTCTATTGGCCCCGGACAAGTAACTAAAATACGGACACCATATTGACGATTTTCTGCCCACAGTGCTTCACTAAAACTAAGAATAAAAGCTTTACTGGCAGCATAAACAGAAAGGTATGGTATCGGTTGAAATGCGGTAATAGAAGATACGTTAATAATGCTTCCAGAACGACGTTGCCGCATTAAAGGTAGAAATTTATGGGTTAAATCTACCAATGCCAAAATGTTTAATTGGACGATTTTAATTTGTCTTTCTCCGTCCCCTTCTGCAAAGTCACCATAGTAACCAAAACCAGCATTATTGATTAATAAGTCAATGGTTAATTCCTTTGCTTTAATGATATCAAAGACAGCAGCAGATGCATTAGGTTCTGTGAGGTCTTTGATAATAACATCTACTTGAATTTTGTGTTCTCTTTGTAGTTGTTTCGCTAATTGGTTTAGTTTCTCTTCCGAACGAGCAACGAGTACAAGATTTGTCTTTCGTGCAGCTAGTTCCTGAGCAAAAGCTTTACCAATACCACTAGAAGCACCAGTAATTAAAGCAGTTGGCATTCTACATATTCAGATAGTTTTTAAGCACCTTATAAATCTTAACGATAGTGGCTATAAGTTTTAACTACCCAAAGTGATATACCCAAAAGATTAATATAAGTAGAACGGCGTAAATAATTAATCTAGTTTAATTTTATGCTTTGAATGCTGCTGTATGTTAATGAAATTATTGCTTCAACAACGCCCAAGCCAAAAACCTCTCGGTATGATACAAGGCTAATTGATTGCTCACACCATTGAAAACGGCATCAAAAGCGTGTTCTGCCCAAGGAATTTGTAAAAAAACCGCAGTATTACCAGAGTTTTTTAAACGTTCGTACATCTGTCTGCCAAATCGTGCTTCCACCAAATGATCGCGACTGCCGTAAATTAATAAAGTTGGTGGTAAAGGATGCGTTAGGTAATTTATCGGTGAGGCAATTTCATATTGATTAGGGAATTCTTCTAATGAACCACCCATAAATGCTTTTAAAACAGCACGAGTGTTGATAGGATCGGGGTTTGGTGGTGTTTTATATCCTTCACTCAAGTTAACAGGCCCGTAATAATCTACTACTCCCCGAATCGGTGGTGCATCTGGTTGATAAGCCGCTAACATTGCTAGGTGCGCTCCCGCAGAACGTCCTATAAGTACCATACGTTCTGGATCGGCTTCATAAGCTGCTGCATGTTTGCGAATAAAATTCAAGGCTGTACGCACATCATCTAACTGAGTTGGAAATTTATATTTAGGTGCGTGTCGATAGTCGATAGCAAATACCGTATATCCCTGATGAGCGATATATTGATTAAACTCAGAATTAGCATGAGGATTGCCATATTGCCAAGCTCCACCATAAATTACTATCACTGCTGGATATTTCCCTACCTCTGGGGGTTGATAAACTTCCATTTTTAAAGGCACTCCCGCAGGAGAAGCAAAGATAATATCTTTTTGATGACGGGTTTTACCTAATGGAATACCCCGAAAAGAATTAACTAAATCAAAGGGATGGGTTTGCATTCTAGCCCTTGCTGAGACTGGAATTTCCTCTAGATAATTTGTGCCCAAACCTTGTTTCATCGCTTTATCCATCTGCATTTGACTTATGGGGATATTCACTAGCACCCATACACAAATTAGCAATCCGATTAAACTGAAAATGCAAGCTAGGCGTTGTGATTGATGGCGACGAATGCAGAAAAAAGATAACAGAAAAGAGAGTGAATTGAATAACAATAACCAAGGGCTAACTTCTGGCGCTCCCACTGCTAGAGTGAGTAAAAACATATTTGGAGCGGGAAGAACAATCCAAGAACTGAGAAATAAACTTGTAAAACTTAGTAAGAATACAAACCATGAGAAAAGTATTTTGGGTTTGAGAAACATAAATCCAAGTGCCATAAATAAAAGGCAATCTAGCTCAGGGTAATTATTTATGCATCAACTTAAACCCAAATGATTTTGCAAAGCTTGGCGCATCACTTCTACAGGTATATTTTCCTGCTGTAACCAAATTTTTAATGCTGCTACCCCTTGTTGTACAAGCATTTCTAAACCATCGATCGCAATTGCCCCTTGTTTTTCAGCTTGCTCTAGAAATTGCGTTGGTTTAGGAATATATATTAAATCGTAAGCGATCGCACCCGTTGGTAATTTAGCCATTTCTTGCCCACTCAGAGGCGACTCCTCAACCTTGGGATACATACCGATGGGGGTTGTGTTTACCAGCAAATTAGCTTGGGGAATTAACTTTGCTAGTTCCTCCCATTGATAAACTTGTAAATTCTCAGCTATGGGTGAATTACTCCAACTATGGTGAAATTCTTGTAATCTCTGCACATTCCGCCCAACAACGTGAATTTTCGCAAAACCTAGCTGGTGACAACCTGCTACAACTGCCCTGGCTGCGCCACCATTGCCTAAAATTACCGCTACCTTCTGACTCCAATCTTGCTTATAGGTTGTCTGCAAAGGAGCAATAAATCCTTCGATATCGGTGTTTGTCCCTACCCATTGATTATTTTGGCGGCTAACTGTATTCACTGCGCCGATGGTTTGGGCAAGGGGGGTAATTTTTGAGAGTAGGGGCATGATTGCCTGTTTGTGAGGGATTGTCACACTAAAACCAACAACCCCAATCGCGGCAAAACCTGCGATCGCTATTTCTAAATTCTCTGGTGCTATGGGAAAGGGAAGATAAACATAATCTAATTTTAATTGTGCGATCGCAGCATTATGCATCACTGGCGATAGCGAATGCTCTACCGGATGTCCAATTACCCCTAGCAGTTTAGTTTTACCTGTAATTAAGCTTTCTTTAGTCATTAGTTATTTTTTGTTAGGTATTACTTATTGGGCATTGGGCATTGAGAATTGGGCATTAGTTATTTATTCTTTCTCCCCCTGCTCCCCCTGCTCCCCCTGCTCCCCCTGCTCCCCCTGCTCCCCCTGCTCCCCACTCCCCACCTACTCTACAATTATTAAAAGCTACTTAACAATTCTTTGAATCATGCAGGTAACTACAGCCCTCTCTACAAATCCAATTCCGGGTAAATATTGGCAGTGGCGCGGGCACAACGTTTACTATGTGCGTGCGCCAGAGAAGCAATCGCAACGTCCGCCCTTGCTTTTGGTACATGGATTTGGTGCTTCCACAGACCATTGGCGCAAGAATATCACAGGATTGAGTCAAGATTTTGAAGTATTTGCGATCGACCTTTTGGGATTTGGGCGATCGGCAAAACCAAAATTGCAATACAGTGGTGACTTATGGCGCGACCAACTCCATGATTTTATTAATGAAGTAATTGGTCAAAAAGCAGTATTAGCAGGTAACTCCCTTGGTGGCTACGCTGCTTTGTGTGTTGCTGCCCAGTGTCCCGACAGTACGGCTGGTTTAGTCTTACTCAATAGTGCTGGCCCTTTTAGCGAAAGCCAGCCTACATCTGAGCCTGAAGCTTTACAAACTCAAATTCAGCCACCTAAGCAAGCCTCTTCTTTACAGAAACTACTAGGTGACTCAGTTAAGTGGATTTTTCAACAACCTTTAGCTCAATCTCTGTTATTTCAATACGTGCGTCAACGTTGGGTAATTCGTCAAACCCTAGAAAAAGTTTATCTTGACAAAAGTGCAATTACAGACCAATTAGTAGAAGAAATTTATCGCCCTGCTTACGATTCGGGTGCATTGGATGTGTTTGTTTCAGTCTTTAGCACTCCTCAAGGGGAAAAAGTTGATGTGCTACTAAAGCAATTAACTTGTCCTTTGTTAATGTTATGGGGAGAAGCTGACCCTTGGATGAATGCTAGAGAACGTTCCCAAAAATTTCGTCAATATTATCCTGAACTCACAGAACATTTCTTAAGAGCCGGTCATTGTCCCCATGATGAAGTACCCGATAGAATAAACCAACTTTTAGGCGATTGGGTTTTGTCTATTACTAAGTAATAAGACGAAAGTTGAAATATAAATGAGGGCATAGGCAATTTTTGAAGTTGCCTATGCCCTTAGATATATAAGCTAAGTTCTTGCAGTTGCGTATAAGTTTAAGTTACGCCTGAGCAACCACTGCCGAAAGTGACCCGCTTGCTGCTTGCTTCAACAATTCGGCTTTATCGGTCTGTTCCCAAGGCAAGTCTAAATCAGCCCGCCCAAAATGACCGTAAGCCGCGACGTCCTGATAAAAACGTCCGCCTCGTTCACTTGGTAAGTTGCGTAAATTGAAGGTATGGATAATCCCTGCTGGACGCAGTTCAAAGTGCTTGTTGATTAATTCTAGTAAGGTTTCTTCGTCCACCTTGCCAGTACCAAAGGTATCCACTAGAATGCTTGTTGGTCGCGCTACACCAATAGCATAGGATAGTTGGATTTCAACTTTTTCTGCTAACCCAGCGGCGACAATGTTTTTCGCCACATAGCGAGCCGCATAAGCCGCAGAACGGTCTACCTTTGTGGGGTCTTTGCCAGAAAAAGCACCGCCACCATGTCGGGAATAACCACCATAAGTATCAACGATGATTTTCCGTCCTGTCAGACCAGAATCTCCTTGAGGGCCACCAACCACAAATTTACCAGTGGGGTTGACTAAAAAACGTGTTTCCTGATTAGGCTTAATGTCAATGTCACCAAAAACAGGTTCAACCACTGCTGCCCAGAGGTCTTGTTTAATTTTGGCTTGTACCGCCGCCTCATCCGTGATTTCCCCAATACTGGCTGTATGCTGGGTGGAAATCAAGATGGTATCAATCCCTACGGGCCGCCCATCTTCGTAAACCACAGTTACTTGGGTTTTGCCGTCAGGACGCAAGTATGACAATTCGCCTGTTTTACGGACTGCTGCCAATCGGCGAGCAATGCGGTGAGCCAGACTGATGGGTAAGGGCATCAGTTCTGGTGTTTCGTTGCTGGCAAAGCCAAACATTATACCTTGATCGCCCGCACCAATTTTGTCAAATTGTTCGTCACTATCTTGCTCACGGGTTTCTTGGGCAGTGTTAACGCCTTGGGCAATATCGGGTGATTGTTCGTCTAAAGCGAGCAGAACGCTGGTGCTGTTGGCAGAAAAGCCATTATCAGCATTGGTATAGCCAATTTCAGCAATTTTTTTGCGGGCAAGATTGACGAAATTGACATTGGCTTTGGTGGTTATTTCACCAGTGATTAGCACCAAACCAGTATTAACTACTACTTCAGCTGCAACACGGCTGCTGGGGTCTTGTGTCAGTAGGGCATCTAGAATGGTATCAGAAATCTGATCGCAGATTTTATCTGGATGACCTTCGGTGACTGACTCGGAGGTAAATAAATATCGACGAGACAATGGAAATTCCTCCTGACTTGAGTTTTTCGCTGACTAAATGTTGTATTTAGTTCAACTACCTAATTTAATGTGAGTTCGATAAACCTCTCCCTGACTTGAACTAAAGCACAAGTTGTCCCTCTCCAAATCAGAGAGGGAAGGTTTTAGGTAGTAAAACCTCAGAGAGGTCTTTTGATTTAGCTCATTAGGCGAACACCACATAAGCTGTCAAAATCACATTAATTTATGAAATCATAACAATATTTATACTTCAGTAGTTAGTATCTTCCTAATATTGATAAAACCACTATCTATAAGGTAAGTCTCTATAAAGAATATAAATTTATGCTAGTTAGTCGGTCGTTAAAATGTATTTAATAACACAAAAAAAAGGGACACCCAGAAGCGTCCCCACAAACTTTGACACAAGCACTACTGCTTTTAAACCTGAACCGCTAACTTTGCTTCTGTAGCTGTTAAGCGTTCATAAGCAGCACGCATCTTCAAACCTGTAAGCACTTGGAAGAAACCAGTACCATTATTAGAACCTGGATACTCGCGGTGCTGGAGTAACAAATGAGTCAATTCACCCTGATATTTGGTGGATGTATTGCTGAGATGGGTTTCGATATAAATTACTTCTTCCAAGTTGTCAAATTGACCATCCACCTCTAGTACTGAAACATAGCGACCGTAGTAAACATCCGAACCATAGTATAATTGCATACCAGGATATGAACAGGTCAGTTTGCGTCCACAGGGAGTCCAATTAATTGTTGACCCTTCATCAAATAGGTAGGTTGGCTCGAAGCCTTCCTTACCTTCCCTTTGCAGCATCCGTACCCGCAGGACTCTGCGTTCGGTGTCGTTCTTGATCAAGTTTGTGGGTAATACTTGAAGAACTACATCGGCAAATTCTCTTTGTGGTTCGATAAACTTTTCAAAATCAGGTTTGCGGGAATTGATTTGCGCTAAAACATCTTCGTAGCGATGACCGCGTTCAGCCATATCTCGCTGGATTTTCCAGGCAATTTTGACTTCATCGCTAATATCAAAATAAACACTGAAGTCAATTAGCGATCGCACCCGCTCATCATATAAAGGATGCAGCCCTTCAACAACTATAATATGATTCGGCTCCACTCGCTCCGGCGGATCGATCAAGCCAGTTTCGTGGTTATAAATCGGCTTATCAATCCCTTGACCACTTTTGAGCGCTTTAATTTGCTCATACATCAGGTCAAAATTATTTGCTCTAGGGTCTAGTGCTGTTATCCCAGTTTCTTTGCGCTGTTTGCGATCCAATGAGTGATAATCATCCAAGCAGATGACTGTCATTAAATCTTCACCAAACAAATCTATTAAACGACGCAAAAACGTAGATTTTCCGCATCCAGAGTCTCCGGCTACTCCAATCAGTACCACGCGTTCCGGCTTACTTGTCATAAATCCCCTCTAAAATACTAAAATTGTCTCAATATTTTTTCACACAGCAGATTCTGAAGCCAGGAGTTTACCCCTTTGGTTTATCCTGCGTTCTTGCTACCTAGCACATCTATAAGACACCAAGCGGGTAGGCAACAAAGTAATTAAGTCGCTACTCGTCGGACTAGCCTGAATGTTGGTGCCGGTAAGTATTTAATCCTAGTGGTATATTTGATTTTAACAGAAGGGGGTATCCCATACAAGATTGCTGTCAAGAAGAATTAGCGCCCTCGCTCGTTCATTTTATCGATTTAGTAGTTAATTTAAAAATGGGGATCGTTACCGTTCATAAGTGTTGCGCCTCTGTGATTCTGCAACTTGTGACTCTATATAATTGAGCCTTTAAGGTATAATTTGCGATCGCCGCGAATTTGTTGAGGTTCCTAAATTGTAATTCCCGTAGGACAATGCTTAAGATATTCAAAGTAAAAATCTATCCAACGAATGAGCCAACAACTTGCATTAGTCAAATTATTGGCTGTAAATTAATGATTAAATTGACTCATTATTAACATTCTCCACAGGACTTATCCTTTACCTTAGAAGATGAACAGGTGTGTTTTTTGCTATGCCTGCATGTCTTTGGTGAGTGTACTTAGCAAGGCATTAATTTAATGATGCCGTTTTTCCTTCTTTCTCCAGTTTTGTGAAGCAAAAATCCGGTAAACTAAAGCTGGCAAGGTAGGGGAATAGTTTTTTTTAAAACGGTTAAGTAAATTATCGGAGTGGTAGAACGAATGTACAATCAAGGTGCTGTTGAGGGTGCTGCCAACATAGAATTAGGTAGCCGCGTCTTCGTTTATGAAGTAGTGGGTTTGCGTCAGAGCGAAGAATCCGATCAAACTAACTACCCAATTCGGAAAAGTGGCAGTGTGTTCATCAGAGTGCCTTACAACCGCATGAATCAAGAAATGCGACGTATCACTCGTCTAGGCGGCACAATTGTTAGCATCCAGCCTGTAACGGCTCTAGAGCCAGTTAATGGTAAAGCCTCACTTGGGAATGCTACAAGCGAAGTCAGCGAGTTAGCTACATCTGAGGAAACTGCTAACACTGAAGGGAATGGTAAAGCCACACCTGTAAATGCTCATAGTGAAACCAAAGGTTTTGCTAAACCACCAGCTGAAGAACAGCTCAAGAACAAGGACAAGAAAGGCAACACCATGACTCAAGCGAAAGCCAAAAAAGACCACGGTGACGTTCCTGTTAACACTTACCGTCCCAATGCTCCGTTTATTGGCAAGGTAATATCTAATGAACCGCTAGTCAAAGACGGTGGTATTGGTATTGTTCAACACCTTAAATTTGACCTTTCTGGCAGTGATTTGAAGTATATAGAAGGTCAAAGTATTGGGATTATTCCACCAGGAGTAGATAAGAACGGTAAACCAGAAAAACTCAGACTATATTCAATCGCCTCAACTCGTCATGGCGATGATGTAGATGATAAGACTGTATCACTGTGCGTCCGCCAGTTGGAATACAAGCACCCAGAAACTAGCGAAACAGTCTACGGTGTTTGCTCTACACACCTGTGTTTCCTCAAGCCAGGGGAAGATGTGAAAATTACCGGGCCAGTGGGTAAGGAAATGTTGTTACCCCAAGATCCTGAAGCTAATGTGATCATGATGGCAACCGGAACAGGTATTGCGCCAATGCGGGCTTACTTGTGGCGGCAGTTTAAAGATGCTGAAAAAGCCGCTAACCCAGAATACCAATTTAAAGGATTCTCTTGGCTAATATTTGGCGTACCAACAACTCCAAACCTGTTATATAAGGAAGAACTGGAAGAAATTCAACAAAAATATCCTGATAACTTCCGCCTCACTGCTGCTATTAGCCGCGAACAGAAAAATCCCCAAGGCGGTAGAATGTATATCCAAGACCGCGTAGCGGAACATGCTGATGAATTGTGGCAGTTGATTAAAAATGAAAAAACCCACACTTACATTTGCGGTTTGCGCGGTATGGAAGAAGGTATCGATGCAGCCTTAACTGCTGCTGCCGCCAAGGAAGGCGTAACCTGGAGTGATTACCAGAAGCAACTCAAAAAAGGCGGTCGTTGGCACGTAGAAACTTACTAAGTGCTGTTAGCGGATAGCTATGGTTTAGCCCGTGCTGAGTGCTGAGTTTTGAGTTCTAAGTTATGAATTAGTAGGGTGGGCAATGCTCACCCTACAATTGTTTTGTGATGAATATTGTAAATAACTGAGGAAAGAGTTCAAGGTGATGAGTAGTAAAGTACTAAATACTTCTAACTACTCAGCACTCAGCACTCAGCACTCAGCACTAAAAAATAAATTGGGTGCAAAATTTGTGGGTGTGAAACTAGGGATACTGGGATTAGGCACCGTGGGAACGGGAACAGTACAGTTGTTGCAAGATAAGGTTGGTCGTCACCCTTTGTTGCAAGAGATCGAAATCTATCGGGTGGGAGTCCGATCGCTCGACAAACCCCGTGCAGTAGAATTATCTACGGAAGTCTTAACTACAGATTTAGAATCTATTGTCAACGATCCGGCAGTAGATATAGTTGTCGAGGTGATGGGCGGATTAGAACCGGCGCGATCGCTAATTCTCAAAGCTTTGAGTAATGGTAAGCACGTAGTCACTGCTAATAAAGCCGCGATCGCCCGCTTTGGAGCAGAAATTTTCACAACCGCCAATCAAACCGGCGTATATGTGATGTTAGAAGCTGCTGTGGGTGGTGGGATTCCAGTGATTCAACCCCTGAAGCAGTCTTTAAGTGTTAACCGGATTCACACTGTCACAGGCATCGTCAACGGTACAACTAATTACATCCTGACGCGGATGCAAACAGAAGGCAGTAACTTCAGCGATGTCTTAGCTGATGCCCAGCGCTTGGGTTATGCTGAGGCTGACCCGACAGCTGATGTTGATGGCTTAGACGCAGGTGATAAAATTGCCATTCTCGCATCATTAGGTTTTGGCGGACGCATCAACTTACAAGATGTTTATACCGAAGGAATTCGGCAAGTTAGCAAGACAGATATTGCCTACGCCGAAAAATTGGGATTTGTGATTAAATTATTAGCGATCGCTAAACGTGATACTCCCTCATCGCAACTTTCCGTTAGAGTTCATCCGACTTTAGTACCCAAAGCTCACCCTTTGGCTAGCATCAACGGCGTTTACAACGCCATTCTTGTGGAAGGAGAACCCATCGGCCAAGTAATGTTTTTCGGCCCCGGTGCTGGTGCTGGTGCAACCGCCAGTGCTGTAACATCAGATATTTTAAATTTAGTTGCTGTCCTCAAAACCAATACAGCAGTTGCAAATCCATTATTAGCTTGTGGACATCAGGAATACTGCCAAATTGCGCCAATGGCAGAACTGATAACTCGTTTTTACGCGCGTTTCCTCACGAATGACCAACCGGGAGTGATCGGTAAATTGGGAACTTGCTTTGGTAACTATGGCGTTAGCTTAGAGTCAATTGTCCAAACTGGCTTTCAAGGGGAACTAGCAGAGATTGTGGTTGTTACCCATGATGTTCGAGAAGGGAATTTTAGACAAGCTTTGGCAGAAATTCGAGATTTGTCAGCGATTGAAAGCATTCCTAGCTTACTGCGGGTACTTTGAGACGATGGATTTAGCGATCGCCATCAGTTCCCGCAAATTATAATACTTAGTTTTTTCAGATTTTTGTTTGTGCCTACCTTTGGTAGACTAAATAAGAAACCTCACGAAAAACGCGAGGGTAGCCCTATGACTGCAACTAATCCAGCTACTAATATTGCTCTTCCAGACCACACTCAACTTCCAGAGTCTGATGGCACCTTCGTGAAAAATTTTCAGGAACATCCTCAAAGCATTCTAATAACAGAATCCATTAAACCAGTATTGCAAAAACGTCATCCTGATGGGCAATATTGCATCGGTCAAGATAGTGGGATCTATTGGCGGATTACTGACCCACCAGAACGAGGTGCAGAAGCTCCTGATTGGTTCTATGTCCCCAATGTACCGCCTACACTGAATGGGCAAATGCGCCGCTCTTATGTGCTTTGGCAAGAACACATTGCTCCATTAATTGTATTGGAATTTGTCTCTGGGGATGGTAGCGAGGAGCGAGATAAAACCCCTTGGAAGGGGAAATTTTGGATTTATGAGCAGGTAATTCATCCGGCTTTTTATGGTATTTATGAAGTGAATAAAGCCAGTGTGGAAATGTACCACATTATTGAAAGCCAATATCAAGTTTTACCAGCAAATGAACGGGGACATTATCCGATTGCCCCTTTGGGAGTTGAGTTAGGTATTTGGCAAGGAGTTTATCAGAATGCAGAATTACCTTGGTTGCGCTGGTGGGATTTGCAAGGTAATTTGTTGTTGAGTGGTGAGGAAAGAGCCGAACAGGAAAGCCAAAGAGCAGAATTAGAAAGCCAAAGAGCAGAATTAGAACGTCAAAGAGCCGATCGCTTAACTGCCCAATTGCGATCGCTCGGCATTGAACCAGAAGCCTAAGTAGTCTTTGGCTGATTGGTAAGCTGAAAAACATCATTAAGAAGACTTAGAGAAAAGCCAGATAATTATTCCAGTTCCTAGTACACAAATAATTCCCGCCAAACCAGCTAGAGGTTTTTTATTCTTACCTGTGAACCAGTCAGAGACTTCACCTGTGTAAGTAATTAATTCTGCTGTATCTAAGGTGGCGATCGCCCATATCCATCCCGCGTGTAGTCCCCAAGCTAAACCCAAATTGTTGCGATCGGCAAAGCGTGCCAACACCAGCACCATTCCCATCAACCACAATCCAGGCAGTTGGGGGACGGTTTCGCGTTGCTCCCAAACTAGATGTAGTAAAGCAAAAATCAAACTAGAAATTGCTGCTGCTATCCAAATGGGATAATCCTGTGCTAATTCAGTAAATAGGAAACCCCGAAAAACTAACTCCTCTATCCCACCGACTAACAACGCTATCAAGAAAATCGGTATCAAGATGGGTAGTAGTAACTTGAAATTCGTCTTTTCAAAAGAACACCAACCTAAGCCGAATTGCCCACTAAATACAATAGCTAGGCTTACCACTCCCAAACTGAAACCTAGTCCTAAAGAACCAAGAGTTGAAAGATTTCCAACAAAGCCGTAATCCGAAAAAGATTTATTGGTAAACCAACTAACTCCCCACAGAATCAGGGGAGCTAATAGGTAAAGTGACACCAATAACGGCATCTTTTGTTCTGGCTGCAAAGGTTTAGGCGGTTGCCAATTGAGCAATATTGCTGATACTACTGCTACTGGGAACCAGCAAACTATCCAGAAAATAAAAAATGCCATCACTATAACTAGTGCTGGTGCATTTTGCATAAATACGAGTAAAGCGTTGACCGAAGGCTTAAAGAAAGTTATCAAAAAAAACACGATAGACTTCTTGCGCTATAGATTTCTTGCTGACTAATCAAGACTCTACTAAATTTTGTAAATTCTGCAAGGGGTCTAATCGTATTTTGATCTGAGTTTGCTATCTGGATAAGGACAAGTTATCATTACCTGAAACTTATCCTTACCATTAGCAAATTTATTCTTCGTCTTCTAAATCTTCGTCCAAGTCCTCAGAATCTATATCTGGCGAGGTGAGTTTTTTCTCACTTTCACCAAGTTGAATCAAGTGAATATGTTTGTATCCCAGTCTAATTTCAAACTCATCTCCAGACTTTAAGCCCATTGCTTTGGTATATGTAGCACCAATCACAATCTGACCATTTTGATGGACACTAACCCGGTATGTCGGTTCACGACCACGACCATCTTTAGGTGCTTCTGGACTGAGAGGAATTCCTCTAGCCGATAGCAAAGCGTCATAAAAATCGGTGAGATTGACACGAACCTGGTTATTCTTAGTAACAGTGTAGTAGCCGCACTGTTTAGCTCTTTCTCGCCGTGGTAAAGTGGAAAGTTCTTTTACTTTCGCAAGTAGTGCTTTTCCGGTTAATGGCGCGGTTGCAGTTTCAGTCATTATGCTCAAATTTTCCTTACTCTCTCCAAGCTGATAAACGATGTAGTCTCATGCTGTGCATTTGGCTTTTTAGCTTTTGCATAGAGCTACTTAGGACTCTAATGTAACGGGTGAATCACTGCCGATAGGAGACAAAAGCACTTCATATTATGGTTGTCCACAACCAATTAGAGGTCATAGTTGCCATAGAAATTAATTTTGCTGATTTCACGGCACTTTTAACCATTATTCGCCATCAGAAATAAAATTATTTTCTCTTTTGGCGCTACTGTAGCGGTGTAACTTTCAGCCACCTTTACAAATGGGGTTGGTTCTACTCCAAATAAGTCATAGACCCAATAAATTGCAGGTTTTTCACTTCAGTGCTTGCCCTTCTAGCTAATGAGCAGGTAGAGTTTTCTCTACTCGTCCTCTCAAGCTTAGGACAGCATAGTATTTCAATAGAGTCCTATGGGCTAGGCCCTTTTGTCTTGCCAGTAGAGACGCGAATTTTCTTGTCTCTACATTACGAATCAACAAAGCAGTAGTAGCCGCGCTGATACGGCTATTGATTCTGGTTTTGTGACTTCGTAATTTTATATTAAATACTAGCATGGACTAATAATAGCAAAATAGTTGTTTAATTTTGAATTAAAGTTGCTGGTAAATTTTTATTTAAATCTCTGGACTTAAAGGTTGGAAAAAGCCGTGACGATTTTCCTAACCCTTGATTGCATTATAAAAATTTATCTAATTTAGATGAGCAGTTTTGACTAATGAGTTAAATCCAAGATTTTCTTGATTGAGAGGATGCAAAATCTCAAAGTCTCGCCTATCCAGGATTCTCCGATGCGCAAGACTTTTATTTGAAAGTGGTGAGGATTTTTCCTCGGTTTATTACCATAAGCTCAAAAGCGTTCAGAAGATTTCGTCCGTATGTCTATGGGAAGAATAAATCTCTTAACATCCGCCTAGCGGTTAATTGCCACTACTATATATTGAATATCTGCTTTTACATTTCTATATAATCAAAAAATTCCGTCAAGCGGCAGCAAAGGCAGAATTTTCTAGCCATGACTGCTTGACTCAAGTTGACATGAAGATGTGTTGCTAACCGGAAATACATTTAATTTGGATGCGATCGCTAGGACAAAGATCAACCTGAGTCCCTTTTTAAGTAAAGCCTCTTTCCTTTACATTCTCAAACGGCTAAATTAAATGTCAAGCGATCGTTACATTTTTGGCGTTTTATCTCAAAATTTGACACAAATATTGCCTACAGCACCGCTAAAAGTAAAATTTTAATGGTTATCCTTAAACTAGAATCAGTTGCCCTTTAATCGTCAGTCTATTAACACCAGGCTTTGAATTGAGGGCAAAAAAGTATAGCTTACTTTTCGGAACTATCGGCCTTGACACATGATTGTTAGGCTGGTGAAGCAATTTTAAAATTTTGGTTAGTAGTCATGGAAGTTATTTTTAAGGTCATTAGACAGCAACAAAATTCCTCCCCTATTATGCAAACCTATCTTGTAGAGGCAGAATCAGGTAATACAATCCTGGATTGCCTCAATCAGATTAAGTGGGAGCAAGATGGAACGTTGGCATTTCGCAAAAATTGCCGTAATACCATTTGTGGTAGCTGTGCTGTGCGAATTAATGGGCGTTCAGCTTTAGCTTGCAAGGAAAATGTTGGTAGTGAACTTGCTAGATTACAACAAATACCATCATCTCAAAGTAAAGTAAATGCCATTGGTGAAATCACGATCGCACCTCTCGGCAATATGCCCGTGATTAAAGATTTGGTTGTCGATATGAGCAGTTTCTGGAACAATTTAGAGGCAGTTGCTCCTTACGTGAGTACAGCAGCTCGACAAGTTCCAGAAAGAGAGTTTTTGCAAACACCGCAAGAGCGATCGCGCCTCGATCAAACTGGTAACTGTATTATGTGCGGTGCTTGTTATTCTGAATGCAACGCCCGTGAAGTTAATCCAGACTTTGTTGGCCCCCATGCCCTTGCCAAAGCTTACCGGATGGTAGCGGATTCTCGCGATAGCGATACCGAAAATCGTTTAGAAAGCTACAACGAAGGTACTAAAGGCGTATGGGGTTGCACTCGTTGTTTGTACTGCGACTCAGTTTGTCCAATGGAAGTTGCACCATTAGAACAAATCACCAAAGTTAAACAAGAAATTCTCACCCACAAAGAAGCTAGCGATAGTCGCTCAATTCGTCACCGGAAAGTTTTGATAGATTTAGTTAAAGAAGGTGGTTGGATTGATGAACGTCAATTTGGTTTACAAGTAGTTGGTAATTATTTTCGGGATTTAAAAGGATTACTCAGTCTTGCACCCCTCGGTTTGCGGATGATTATCCGGGGTAAATTCCCCTTATCATTTGAACCTTCAGAAGGGACAGAACAAGTGCGATCGCTAATTGAATCTGTGCAACAAGAATTAGGGAGTAGGGAGTAGGGAGTGGGGGAGATGAGGGAGCAGCAGGGGGAGCAGGGGGAGCAGGGGAAGCAGGGGAAGCAGGGGGAGAAAGAATAAAGAACTAATGCCTAATGCCTAAGCCACTCCCAATTCTTCAACGCGGTTCTTGAGGTATATTTAACGGCTGTCCATTCCGGTCGTATACTAAAATATCCCACTGCCCGTTGTTACTGGACTCAAAAGCAATCCTACTACCATCAGCGCTAATTGTAGGGTTGCGGACTTCGGCTTGGAGGTTATTGGTCAAATTCCGTGATTGGCGTGTTTCTCGGTCATAGAGAAAAATAGCCGATCGCCCCTGGCGGCTAGCCGCAAATACAATATAACGACCATCCTGTGAAACACTAGGATGATTTGCGATCGCATCAAAGGAATTTAAACCTGGCAAATCAACCAAATCACGAGTCACCGTATCAAACATATAAACATCTTGGCTACCCCGTCGGTCAGTAATAAAAACAATGTATCTCCCAGAAATTTGCGGGTCTAATTCCGACGCTAAACTATTGAGACTCCGCCCCCCGGATCAAAGGGATAACTCAAAAGGCGAGGGTAGCCAAAACACCCAGTTAATAAACTTAAGCAGAAAAATACAGGTATAAATAAAACACGTTTCATATATTGGGCATGGGGCATGGGGCATTGGGCAGACATTAATTTATTCTCCCTCATCTCCCTGCTCCCTGCTCCCCTGCTCCCCTACGGAGGTGAACCTACGGTTGCACCGTTAGGAATATCTAACTCAATATTTGGCCCTCGGTCTAGGACTTCAATATCCCACTGACCACGGCTAGCACTTTCAAAGACAATATAACGTCCATCTGGGCTGATATTGGGTTTTCTGATCCAGCCGCGATAGGTTGGTGTGACGATTTGCGACTGTTGTGTAGCGCGATCGTAAAGCGCCACCACTGGCCTACCTTGGTCGCTGGTAAGATAAGCAATATAGCGCCCGGTGTAGCTCAAGCTGGGACTTTCGGCAATTGTCTCTGCTCGGTTTATACCCGGTGTGCCAATAAATTGTTGCCTCTCCAAATCGAAAACCAGTAGCTGCTGATTACCATTCCGATTGGATACAAACGCTAAAAAGCGCCCATTTCCACTTAAAGCAGGTTGCTCCTCGGTGTAGCGACTGTTGAGGGAAGTAGGCCCTGTGAGAATATCGTTAGAACCACAAGATGCAAGCAAACCTGTTAAACCAAAAACCAGGCTCCAATGAATTGGTCTTTGGAGCCAAAATGTAGGCGTAAATTTTTCCACCTCAACTGTTTTCCGTCGCCTTTAAACCTACTACCACACCAACTGTTTTAAACATCGTCATCAAAATCGGTCGAATTATCTGGCCCCTGATTTGGCTTTTCAATTGGGTTGTATGGTACATAATCAGTTGGGATCGCCTCATCATCTTCGCGCGGTCTTCGAGAAGCCGAGTCAGTAGATGGACGACGCCTTCTTGGTCTGGGAGCAGCATCATCTTCCCGGCTTTCTGGACGTTGAGAACCGTTATTATTACGGCGAGAAGGTTTTCTAACTTCCCCTCCCGAACTTTCCCAATCATCAACTTGCCTAGATGAAGAACCCCAATTTTCATCTTCAGAGCTTTCAGAAGGGCGATTCACAGGACGGCCAGAAGTCCGCCCCCGTGTTCTATCTGCTGGAGCCTGTCTTTCGCTACTTCTGCTGTTACGGCGTTCTGGACGACGGGGGTTTTGCTCCTCGGAATAGTCATCACGAGTCGAAATTCTATCCCTGCTACCCTGAATCCGGGGACGCACGGGGCGTTCTTCCTCATCTTCATAAGGCAATGGATCTAAGTCTGCATCCATTTCAGCTTGATACTTTCTGCGATCGTTGTAGGAATAGCGATCGCTAACTGGTCTGTCTTCATCCACAATGGGAGTGTTGCGCTTTGCTTGCTGGGTAGCTATACTCCGCAGACGAATACTTTCAACTGCAAAAAATACAGTTGTGCCAACTAAAAGCAGTTGACCAAATTGCAGAATCGGGTCTAGCCGCCATCCTTGAAACACGAGAATAAAGCCGCAGAGCAAACCGACTGCTGCAAAAAAGATATCTTGATCCCTTGACAATTCTGGACGCACAGTGCGGAGAAAATACAGTGCTGCCCCAGCCACAGCCAGGAAAATTCCTAGAATACTGGCTGAATTTGCCCCAAAATTTACCTGAGCCAGAAAACTGGCTGAGTTCAGCCCAAAATTTATCATTGCTGTTTTCCCAATATCAAATCTATGTTAGCGAGTCACAATTAAAATCACTACTCTAATTAGTCACGATAAATATTGAAGCTTCAAAGCCTCTGGCAAAGAAGCTCTGAAGCTGTTCACCGAAAAATTAAAAAAACTATGTCTGTTAGCTATAAATGCTTATAGCGGCAAATACTGCTGCTTATAGTGCAACTATAAATAGCTGACAGACAATTGGTTGTGAGAGTCAGTTTGACTCTCATAAGCATTATGAACGCTGAATTTTATCTTTCTGGCTAATGAAAATTAAACCAACTGTAGCGGGTATTACAACAATTGCAGTACCCCAAGCCAAACTCCAAAGAAAATTTGCTAAAGAAGGCGTCATACTTCTAAACCTTTTTTTACACACTTCATCCTAATTTTAATAGTGTATTACTTTCTTGAGAAGCCTCTAACTCGGAACTGCCAAACTTAGTAACTGCTGTGAGGGAGTTTACTTTTCTATTCAAGAAGGAAGTAGCAGCATTTGGTTAAAATAATGATAAGAGTGCTTTACAAAGCTTCAAATTTTGTGGCGATGTCTACGACGGGCTGTTCGGCATCGCGAAGTGCAGCTTGCCGTTGCCTAAGTCTTATTTATTTACAGATAGTACCTTAAACCGATGACTGGTGTTGACCTGACTGCTTGGATTCTTGGCCCTGTGTTAGGGGTGATGACATTTCTGTTTATATTTCGGATCATTCTTACTTGGTATCCGCAAGTGAATCTGAATCGTTTGCCCTTTAATTTAATAGCTTGGCCTACCGAACCATTTTTAGTGCCATTACGAAAACTGGTACAACCTATAGGCGGAGTGGACATTACACCGATTATTTGGGTTGGCATCTTCAGCCTACTACGAGAAATATTGCTAGGTCAGCAAGGATTGCTGACTATGCTATCTCGTGTGAATTAGGAATTGGGAATTGGGAATTGGGAATTGGGAATCCCTCAATAAATCAGTAGTTCTTCCCCTGCTCCCTGCTCCCTGCCCCCTGCTCCCTGCCCTCTTCCCAGTCCCCAATCCCCTACCCGTTCATCTCCTGCACAAAATTTGTATAGACATTACCCTGCAAAAATTGTGGAGTTTCCATAATTTTTTGATGAAACCCGATGGTAGTCGGTAGTCCAGTGATGGCACATTCCCGGAGTGCGCGTTTCATGCGGTTAATAGCAGTGGGTCGATCTGGGGCCCAAACAATTAACTTGCCAATCAAGGAATCGTAGTAAGGCGGGATTTGGTAATCTGTGTAAACGTGAGAATCAATCCGAACACCAGGGCCTCCGGGGGGTAGATAGCCACTAATCCGTCCTGGAGAGGGGCGAAAGTCATGATCTGGGTCTTCAGCGTTAATCCGACACTCGATCGAATGACCCCGCAAAACTACTTGCTCTTGGGTAAGCTTAAGTCTTTCCCCTTGAGCAATCCGAATTTGTTCGGCAACCAAATCTATCCCAGTAATCATCTCTGTTACAGGATGTTCTACTTGAATCCGGGTGTTCATTTCCATAAAGTAGAATTTACCGGATCTATCCAAGAGAAACTCGATAGTACCCGCCCCACTGTAATTAATGAATTGGGCAGCTTTGACAGCAGCTTGTCCCATTTTCTCACGCAAGTCTTGGTCGAGAGCCGGACTTGGTGCTTCTTCTAGTAGCTTTTGATTCCGGCGCTGAATTGAACAATCGCGTTCGCCTAAGTGGATGACATTACCGTAGTTATCCGCCAAAATTTGAAATTCGATGTGGCGGGGACGTTCAATAAATTTTTCGATGTAAACGCCAGAATTCCCAAATGCTGCTCCTGCTTCCCCTTGGGCTGCTAAGAACAGTTTGACAAATTCATCTTCAGAACGAACTAGGCGCATACCCCGGCCGCCACCACCGGCTGTGGCTTTAATCATCACTGGATAGCCGATATCTTTGGCGAATCTTAATCCTTCTTCCTCAGATTCTACTAACCCTTCACTACCTGGGACTGTGGGGACTCCAGCTTTTGTCATGGTTTCTTTGGCAGTGGATTTATCGCCCATCAACTTTATAGCTTCTGGAGTTGGGCCGATAAAAGCAATATGATGGTCAGCACAAATTTCCGCAAACCGGGCATTTTCTGCCAAAAAGCCATAGCCGGGGTGAATGGCTGTCGCATTGCGCGTCAGGGCGGCCGCAATAATATTGGGAATATTCAAATAACTTTTACTGCTAGCTGGTTCGCCAATGCAAACCGCTTCATCAGCAAGTTGGACGTGGAGAGCATTTCGGTCAACGGTGGAGTGAACCGCGACTGTCGCAATTCCCATTTCTTCACAGGCGCGGAGAATGCGAAGGGCGATTTCTCCCCGATTGGCAATTAATATTTTGTCAAACTTCATTTTTTAGTTTCGATATCATTACCAGTAGATTCACATTTTCCCCGATCCAAGTTGAAACGACGCTTCCGCATTATTTCAAATTATCACAGGAGATTCGCCACCCTGATTTTAAGCAAACTCGCAAATTGCAGCCTTGCTGCCTCTACCGGTCTTAACTACACTAACAACATTGCTGCTGTAAGTCTTGGCTAGCTTACCAAAATGGGTTTTGGCTGCGTGCGATCGCACATCGCACCGTTTCTGCCACAGTCGCTCTACCCTTTTTAATATCACTTGTGCAGATGCCAAATTTCTGTCAGTCTGATACCGCCTTGAAGAAATTTATATTTTTGAGAAATATAACTTTAGATATCACCTTACTATAATTATTTTCTTATGCTATAGTCTATCTTTAGACAAGCCGTGCGGATGTGGCGGAATTGGTATACGCGCACGCTTGAGGTGCGTGTGGGCAATGCCCTTGCGAGTTCGAGTCTCGCCATCCGCATATTTTTGTTTGTCAAGGGTCAATAGTGAAGGGTCAATAAACCTGAGACTATTGACCCTTAAATCTTGGTATAGCTCTGTTTTTTATGCTTTTATAGAGATACGTGAAGTTTTGTAAAAAGCATTGAGTATCACTTTTACGCCGACAAACAACTTAACACAGCCAGCAGCTTGGCATCGCCTCACTCCGATTTGGCAAGGAGGGGAGGAAGTAATTCAAAAAAGTTTACCTCATACTCAGCTAGCACCGGCTTGGCAGTTAATGCTTTTGGGTGATGGCTCTCCAACACGTCACTTAGAATTGCTTACAGGTGAGCCTGTAGAAGTAGATGTTATTGATATGTCATTGATTGGCATGGACTTAGATGCTGCACCTGATTTAATCCAGGCTGTTCCAGGGCCGAGACTACGGCGGCAAGTGTGGCTGCGGACTGCTTCTGGCCAACGATTAGCTTATGCTACTTCGTGGTGGGAAGCCAGTCATGTAGATGAGTATTTGCAAAATCGTTCATTACCAATTTGGGCAAGTTTAGCTCGTCTCCGCACAGAGTTGTATCGGGATGTTCGAGGGATATATTATGGTGACTCATCGGCGCTAGAGTCTGGTTTTGATGTAACTGGGCCTTTTTGGGGTCGCCACTACTTGTTTTGGCATCATGGACAGCCACTAACCTTAATTTATGAAGTTTTTTCGCCTTATTTAACTAAATACTTGGGAGCTATGCAATTAAATTCCAAAAATCAGTAAGAAGTATGATGTGGTGCGATCGCTACCGAGCAAAACCAAGTAGCTGAAATCATACAATGAAATTATCAAATTTGGTAGTAAGCTGTCGCGCATTTAATTTGCACACCTAGGGCGCTCATGTTGCCCTCCCCACAAGAGATTTATTTTTTTGAGGATGCAAATTAAAAGATTTTTAGCTTAGTGCCGAAGACTAATGAGTTTTCGGTGATGGTTTGCCGTTGTTAGGCGATCGCATCCTCTCTAAAATAGAGTCATTCCCCAAGTTCAACCATGATTCTACTCAAAACCCAACTCACCCTCGAAGAATTCCTTGCACTTCCCGAAGGAGACATTACCTACGAACTCATTGACGGAGAAGCTGTTCCCAAATTCAAAAATGATGAGATGGCACCAAAATTTTTTCATAGTTCTATAACAGGTGCATTATTTATACTATTGTCTGCATGGGCGCAAGGAAAGGGGCGGGTTGTAATTGAATGGGCAATTAAGCTAACACGAAATCAACAAGACTGGGTTCCTGTAGCAGATTTGACTTATGTTTCTTATAACCGTCTTTCTGCTGATTGGTTGCAAGATGAGGCTTGTCCTGTTGCACCCGAATTAGTCATTGAAATTATCTCTCCCGGTCAAACATTCGGAGAAATGACCGAAAAAGCCACTGATTATCTAAAAGCTAAAGTTCAACGAGTTTGGATTATTGATTCTAGAGCAAAAACTATTACTATTTTTTATCCTGATATTCTCCCTCAAACCAAACGCGGTATCGATAGTTTAGAAGATTCCTTATTTGAAGGGTTGCAAATTACACCTCAAGAAATTTTCCAACAAGCAAGAATTTCCTAGTGATGTTAGCAAGAAAGATATGAGGAAAGGTTTAATGAATACTGTTGTGCTAAATCTAGAACCGATTGCTCATTTAACTGATGAGCAATTTTATCAATTGTGTATTGCCAATCGCGATCTCAGTCTGGAAATGAATGCAGCCGGAGAATTAATAATTGTGCCACCAGTAGGAGGAGAAAGCGGAAATCAAGAAGCAGATTTAATTACAGATTTAAATAATTGGAATCGTCAAGCTAAATTAGGAAAAGTTTTTAGTTCTTCAAATATCTTTATACTTACCAACGGTGCAAAACGTTCACCTGATGCTGCTTGGATAAAATTGGAGCGGTGGGAAGCTTTAACACCAGAACAACGAAAAAAATTTCCGCCACTTGTACCCGACTTTGTAATTGAATTGCGTTCGGAGACAGACAGGCTTGCACCAATTCAAGAGAAAATGCAGGAATACATTAAAAATGGTCTGCGTTTGGGTTGGCTGATTAATCCTCAAGATCGTCAAGTTGAAATTTACCGACTTTTGAAAGCTGTAGAAGTTGTGCAAATGCCGGCGATTGTTTCTGGAGAAGATATATTACCTGGATTTGAGTTGCAAGTATAAGAGGGTTGCAAATTACACCTAAATAAATCTTCCAACAATCAAGAATTTCCTACTGATGTTAGCAAGAAAGACACGAGGAAAGATTTAATGAATACTGTTGTGCTAAATCTAGAACCGATTGCTCATTTAAGCGATGAGCAATTTTATCAATTGTGTGTTGCCAATGGTGATTTAAGCCTGGAAATGAATGCAGCCGGAGAATTAATAATTATGCCACCAGTCGGAGGGGAAAGCGGAAATCAAGAAGCTGGACTGATCGCTGATTTAGAAATTTGGAATCGTCAAGCTAAATTAGGGAAAGTTTTTAGTTCTTCAACTATCTTTATACTTCCTAATGGTGCAAAACGTTCTCCTGATGCCGCTTGGGTAAAATTGGAGCGGTGGGAAGCTTTAACACCAGAACAACAAAAAAAATTTCCGCCACTTGTACCCGACTTTTTGATTGAACTGCGATCGGAGACAGACCGACTGTCACAGATTCAAGAGAAAATGCAGGAATATATCAAAAATGGTCTGCGTTTGGGTTGGCTGATTAATCCTCAAGATCGTCAAGTTGAAATTTACCGACTTTTGAAAGCTGTAGAAGTTGTGCAAATGCCGGCGATTGTTTCTGGAGAAGATATATTACCTGGATTTGAGTTGCAATTATAGGTTGTCCCAAAAAATATTGCACTCATTATGTGGTGCGATGGTGTACCCACCTACTGTAAGCGATCGCTACCAAGCAAAGCCAAGTAGCTGAAATTCACTTGCAGCTTTATCCAGTTAGTTATATTGTCTAATGTTTGGAATCACAGATTTACTTGCGGAAATTTTCCGAATGAGGCGTTAATCTTAGCGAAACGTCCTACGAAATTCAACAAAGCGTGTTAAAAATGGTAACTGAGTCAAAAACACAGCTTTTGAAAGACTAGGGAAAGTTGATTATCTAAGTAGCATCAGCATCTAAGGTAGAAAAATTTAATCCAATTAGCTGCCTTAAAGAATGGTTAAACCATTTGATGTACTTGACTAATCAAGCAAGTAATGAGTTTGCAAGTATAAGGTATAGGTTTCAATGGCACCGCCTCTTGTGTCTGTTCCGATGAAGAAAAAAAAGAAACCGTCTCTGGTGCTGACGCTCTCTGCTGCTGGGCTATTGATTGGTGCGGGGACTCTAGCATACTGGTTATTAAGTCAGAGACAAATATCTTCTGGCGATTTGCTAGTAGGTGCAAATATTATTCCTGGTGATGCGCTTTTTGCGGTTTCTCTGACAACAGATCCCCAGCAGTGGCAGAAATTGCGGCAGTTTGGGACAAAAGAAACCCAAGTAGAACTGGACAAAAATTTAGTAGAATTGCGCGATCGCTTTCTCACTAATAATGGTTACGACTTCCAGAAAGATATCGCTCCTTGGGTAGGCAATGACGTTACAATTGCAATTCTTGCTCCAGCAATAGTGAGTAAAGCCGCACCTAAACCAGTTACCACCAACGAAGATCCTGCCAGCGATCAGCAGTCGATGGTAATGGTATTACCAGTGAAAAACCAAGAAATTGCCAAAAGCATTTTTGCACAACCCAAAACCCTTAAACAAGGCAAATGGATCGATCGGATTTATCAAGGAATCGCCATCAAACAAAGTGAGGGACAAGCAGGGGAAAACTTCTCAGCAGCATTACTAGATGGGCGTTTTTTAGTCATCACTGATAGTCCCAAAGCTACAGAAAGAGCGATCGATGCCTACAAAAATCAAACATCCCTAGCGACAACAGGGGGCTTTGCTGATAATTTCCCAAAAATTGCCAACGTTCAACCCTTTGGCCAGTTTTACGTCAATGTGCCCACAGCAGCCAAAATAGCCGCAGCTTCTCCAAATCGCCCTTTACCTGCTCAAGTTTTAGCTCAACTGCAAAATAACCAAGGTTTAGCAGGGACAATGACTTTAGAGGCAGAAGGAATCCGCTTTCAGGGCGTTTCTTGGTTAAACCCTAATAGTCAAAGGGTGCTGGCGGTAGAAAACAAAGCTGGGCAAATGCAAAGCCGCCTACCAGCAGAAACCTTAATGATGCTTTCGGGGGGAAACTTACAGAGGTTGTGGGGAGATTACGTTTTAACATCTCAGGGAAATCCCTTGTCACCGATCGCACCAGAACAACTCAGAGGTGGGATAAAATCTCTTACCACTCTCGATTTAGATAAGGATTTGCTCAGTTGGATGAAAGGCGAGTTTTCCTTATCAGTGATTCCTAGTAGTCCAAAAGCAGGTTCACCAGACAATTTTCGTTCGGGTTTAGTGTTTATGGTACAAGGCAGCGATCGTAATTCAGCTGAAGCATCCATAAAACAGCTAGATGATGTGATGAGAAATCAATACCAGTTCCAAGTCCAATCTGCGAAAGTTGCAGGGCAACCTGTTGTTAACTGGGTTTCACCTTACGGTACCTTAACTGCCACCCACGGTTGGTTAGATGGAGATGTCGCCTTTTTAGTAGTGGGTGCTCCTATCACTGATAAGATTGTTCCCAAACCCAACAATACACTAGCTAGCACTCTCCCCTTCCAACAAACAGTTCCTAATGAACCAAATCCAACAAATGGTCAATTTTTTCTGGATGTGGAACGAACTGTGAAAAATTTCCCTATACCAACTGTAATTTCCAATCAACAAACTTTGCTTGATGCAACGCGCTCAATTGGGATGACATCTGCTGTCAGCGATAATCGTAGTAACCTCTACGATATTTTTATAGCACTCAAAAAAGTTAATAACACGACTCCCTTGCCTAGTCCAGAAAGCGATAAGAGCAACTCTGTTAAATAGGAGAGTGGGGAGTGGGGAGTGGGGAGCAGGGAGCAGGGAGCAGGGAGCAGGGAGCAGGGAGCAGGGGGAGAAAGAATAAAGAACTAATACCTAATTCCTAATTCCTAATACCCAATTCTCAATTCCCAATTCCACCCTGTAAGCATATAGGATCAGAACAGTCAGAATCCATATTTTAAATCATTCACGGAGAGAACACTTTATGAACCTGGTTGTACTCCAGAACTGGCTGGACAATGCCTCCTTTGCCATATTATTCCTAACAATGCTGGTGTATTGGGGAGGAGCGGCTTTTCCGAATCTGCCTTATCTAGCCGCTTTGGGGACAGCTGGGATGGCGATCGCTAATTTGTGTATGGCGACTCTATTAGGGGCAAGATGGATAGAAGCTGGTTACTTTCCCCTAAGTAATCTTTATGAATCTCTATTTTTCTTAACTTGGGGAATTACCACCGTCCATCTAATTGCTGAAAGTAGTAGCCGTAGCCGCTTAGTAGGAGTTGTTACATCTCCGGTGGCAATGTTGATTGCTGCTTTTGCGACGATGACATTACCATCCCAGATGCAAGCATCAGAACCCTTAGTACCTGCATTGAAGTCAAATTGGCTGATGATGCATGTCAGCGTCATGATGTTGAGTTATTCTGCTTTAATGGTGGGTGCGTTATTAGCGATCGCTTTTCTAATTGTCACTCGCGGTCAAAACATCCAACTACAAGGCAGTTCTGTAGGTACTGGTGGCTATCGCACCAACGGCTACCGCTTGCACAAAGCAGCCGAACTAATTTCTCAACCACCAGCCCCTTCTGGCGAAAATAACGGCTTTGCTCGTTTTGAAAGTAGTAGCAACGGCAACGGTAATGCTAACACTGCCGTTTTGAATTTAGTAACTACTTCTGAGCCTCAAACCGTAGCATCTGCCGAACCTCTTTCACCTCAGCGCCTTAACCTTGCCGAAACCCTCGACAATATCAGCTATCGCATCATCGGGCTTGGATTTCCCTTATTGACAATTGGCATTATTGCTGGTGGCGTTTGGGCTAACGAAGCTTGGGGTTCTTACTGGAGTTGGGATCCCAAAGAAACTTGGGCATTAATCACCTGGTTAGTGTTCGCCGCCTACCTCCACGCCCGAATCACTCGCGGTTGGCAAGGTCTTCGTCCTGCCATTTTAGCTGCTACTGGCTTTGTTGTTGTTTGGGTTTGCTATCTCGGTGTGAATCTTTTAGGTAAAGGTTTGCATTCTTACGGCTGGTTCTTTTAATAACCTCACCCCTAACCCTCTCCAGCAAAGGCTACAGTGTACACACAAGTCATCGAACCACCCAAAAAAAAGAAAAACCTCACCCTGTCCTATCGGACATCCCTCTCCTTAGTAAGGAGAGGGACAGGTTTTACGTAGTAAAACCAGGGTGAGGTTTCTTAAAGACTTGTGTGTACACCTTAGCCAGCAAAGGAGAGGGAGAAAGGAGCAGATTTAAATTTACTATTATCTCTTGGGAATTATTTCGGATGAACTGTTATATCACTGGAAAGTATAGATTTAGTGATAGGACATTTTTATGGAAGATGGATTTGAGAGACTAAATCACGATGAAGTTGTGTCTATAGAACCAGACACTTTTAATAAATTAAATATTGCTAAAACTTTTAAAGTCCGTGATTTGATTACCGCAATTAAGGAATATATTGGAGCAGAAGAGACAGATGAAGTCAATTTATATACCCAAGGATTAAATTGTGAAGTTTTGCAATTTAGTACTCAAGGATGGAAAAAAGGAAAAGTTAGACTTGCTTTAGAATTTTGTCCTGATGAATTGGAATCACCACTTGATGAGATTTTTGAAAAGCTTAAACAAATAGAAAAATAAAATTATTTGTAATTGATAATTAAATTATCAATTACAAATAGTTATAAATCTTTTTGAGCAGGTGAACAATATGGTTCAGACTCCAGTTAAAAAACTAACTTTTGAAGAGTTTTTAGAACAATACCCTGATGGCTCTGGCATTTATGAACTGTTAAATGGAGAGATTATACAAGTAGAGGCAACTAGAGCGCATAAGAATGTGGCAAGGTTTTTAATGCTTGCCTTCAATGATGAAATTAGACGCTTGGAACTTGACTATATTGCCGACAAAGATGTAATTGTAAAAACGTTTACTGATGCTGGAGAAGAACGAGGTAGAAATCCAGATGTGAGCGTAGTTAGTGCATCACAATGGAACAGCAATGTTCTAGCTTATGGGGCGCTGATTGAGCCAATTCAACTTGCTGTAGAAGTTACCTCAACAAACTGGGATGATGATTATGTTGACAAATTAGATGAGTATCAGAGGCTAGGTATCCCTGAATATTGGATTGTGGATTATCTAGCAATTGCTAGTCGCGCTTATCTCGGTAATCCCAAACTTCACACGGTTTTTGTTTACCAATTGGTTGAAGGCCAATACCAAGTCCAAAAGTTTACAGGTAATGACCGGATTCTCTCTACGACTTTCCCTGAACTAGAACTAACTGTTCAACAAGTTGTAGCTGCAAGTCAAATTCAAAAACTCTAAGGATTTCCAATTAATTTATCTCTCTTGGGAACTATAGATTTAGTTACAGGAGCAAGATTTATGAATGATAAATGGAAACCTCTAAATCCTGAAAAAGATGTTGTGCATTTTCACCAAGAAACGTTTGAAAATTTACCCCGCACTCAAATAGTCTTTCAGCTTTTAAAGGAAGTAAAAAGATTTTGGTCAAAACACTGTACATCGTCAGGTTCAAGAATATTTGACGAAGGATTTGAATGTTATGTTTTAATCCCTGGTAAACAATGGCGGACAGGCAAAATTAGAGTCCGCCTAGAATTTTGCCCTGATGAAGTTGAAATTGAAGAAAAACAAGAAAATAATCGCTTAGATATCAATCAAGAAAGCTCTCCCCTCGACGATCTTCGACAGCAACTTAACCAAAGTGAAAATTAATACCCAAATCGGAACTGTCGATGCATGTTGATATAAGAGACAATTATCTGTGTCCGTTTGCGGTAAAAACTCAAAATGGTATGGACTCCTCTACATGCAAAAATCCATCGCACCATCCGATCGCGCCACTTCTTTGAGCGCAACGAGCGACTATTAATCGCTGTCTCCGGCGGACAAGATTCTTTGTGTTTAATAAAATTACTTTTAGATTTACAATCCAAATGGGGATGGAATTTAGGTATTGCCCACTGCGATCATCGGTGGCGTTCTGACTCCCAAGCCAATGCTCATCACGTGGAAAACTTAGCTAAAACTTGGGGTACATCCTTTTATTTAGAAACAGCAAAGGAATCTATAAATAGTGAAGCTGCTGCACGCAATTGGCGATATCAAGCTTTAAGTGCGATCGCGCAAGCAAACAATTATCAGTATATAGTTACAGGTCACACCGCTAGCGATCGCGCCGAAACTCTCCTCTACAACTTAATTCGCGGTACTGGTGCTGATGGTTTGCAAGCCCTCACTTGGCAACGCCCTCTCACTACAGACATTATGCTAGTGCGTCCACTTTTAGAAATCACTCGTATACAAACAGAGCAATTTTGTCAAGAATTTAATTTACCAATTTGGGAAGATTCCACCAATCAAGATTTGCAATATGCCCGCAACCGGATTCGACAAGAATTAGTACCATATTTACGGGAAAATTTCAATCCCCAAGTAGAATCAGCTTTAGCCCAAACAGCAGAACTTCTCCAAGCAGAAGTAGAATATCTCGAAAAGGCTGCCCAGGAGTTGCGCCAAAAGGCATTGGGTATTGGGGATGAAGAAAATTCCCTTACTCTTCTTCCCTTGAAGTTAAATCGTCGGGTATTGCAGAAAGCACCATTGGCACTGCAACGTCGGGTGATGCGTCAGGTGTTGCAGCAAATACTGGCTGATGCCCCCGGTTTTGAACATATCGAAAAATTAACGGCTTTAATTATAGCGCCAAACCGATCGCAAACCGATCCATTTCCTGGTGGTGCGATCGCTCAAGTAGAAGGTGACTGGATCTGTTTGAAATAGTTACTTAAACTCTTTTGTCATCAGGGACAATGCACATTATTAGTTTTAGAAGTTTTTTCATGTAGAATCTAGTTTATTTATGGAATAATAACTAAGCTCATAGTTCGTAGTTGCCTTTTAGCCCAAAAAATAAGTTAGATTTGATTACTATTCAACACCTAAATCGTGACATAATGCATATCATCATAATTCGTAATTACTAATTCGTAATGACCGTGCGCGTAAAAAGTGTGATTACGAATTACTTAGCGTAGCAGTAGCGACGCAGGAGCGTCATTACGAATTATTTAATCCTCAGAACTTGTTAAGATGCTAACAATTCTGGCTGAGGCATTAAAGCTTGGAGAGTGTGGCGCAACTGAGCGATCGCTTGGACTTGATAATCGCCAGTTTCCTGGAATTGATCCAAAGATTCTCTAATTCCTTGCAGCTTTTGCCGTAAGCCATCGAGAGAATCCTGAATTGGTTGTAGTGCTTCTTGATAAAGATTCACTCGACCACAGCATTCAGCAGTTGTTCTTCGTAGAGATAGCAAGTTTTCCTCGATCGCTTTCAGTTCTTGGCGCTTTTCATCTAGATCGTGGGTTTGATTATCAATCATTCCCTGATTTAGCTCAATACCAGAAAGGATTTGATCGATTTCACGTTCCAGTTTTTGGATTTCCTGCGAATATTGTTGTCGCTGGGTTTCAATTTGTAACAGAATCGGCTCTAAATTAACTTTATTACCCTCTTCTTCCTCAGCAACAGGATGTCCTTGTCGCCGTAGCAATACAGCTTGGTGTTGCTTGAGAAACTTCTGATGCTGTAACATGTTGCGGCGTTGTCCCACCAAACTGGAGTTTAGCATCTGATAGAGGTCTTTTTCATCCGTTAATTCCAGTTCCAAATTGATGCGAGCCTGGTCAGATGCTTGGCTTAATTTATTTTGCAGTTCTTCTATAGCAACTTGTTTATATTTAAGTTCTTGTTCTTGATCGTGAACAAAGGTAGCATCTATTTCCAGCTTATACTGCAAGTCTTGGACTATCTTTTGTAGTTCTTCTAAAGACATTTTATCCAAAGCTTCCACATTAGCTTGCTGTCCGAGAACTACATCACCAGATGTTGCAGCTAAAGAGTGAATTTGTTGATATAACTCTTCAGCATTTTTTAACTGCTCTTTGATTATCCGCGCATACTCTTGCTTGCTGGTAAGGTCTGCTGTATTTATCTGCAACTGGGCTGTTCGCTGAACTAAAATATTTTGTGCTTCTTGCAATGCATTTTGGCGATCGCTAAATGTTTGTGACAACCGCTCTACTTCTGCTTGCTGTTGTGCGATCGCAGTTTTTTCTTCTTCTAGTTTTTGCCAGTGCGGGTTTAGAGTTGCTTGCTGCTTTTCGACCAATTCAAAAGCATTATGCAGGTGTTCTTTGACTATTTCCGTGGGAGCAACGCGACTAGATAAGCGATCGAGTAACTCACTCATTACCCGACTTTGCTCCTCATCCAAAACCGTCCCCTGTTTAAAATCCGCAAGATGTTCCTCTAGACGGCGTTGCTCACCCCGCAAATGTTCCCAAGCGCCTTCCAATTCTAGGCGGTTGCGTTCAACTTCTGTTTGTAAGCGTTCAATTTCCTCGCGGGATGTATCAACTTCTTGTTTTTGCTGCTCCAGTTGCTGCAACTCTTCTTCCATGTTTTGCAACTGTTCTGAGCGTACTTCCATGTCCATTTCACGGCGATTCAACTCTTGCGCCTGAAACGTTAACGACTGTTTCCACTGATCGATTTCATCTTCTTTGAGCTTGAATTTCTCCAATTGGCGGGAAAAATTCTGCAAAATATTGACTAGTGGCCGCCCTGCTTCTTGAATTCGCTGCACTTGACGATTTGGATTCAATTCAACCAGTACCAAAGCGCCATCATTTAATTTGCTTGCGTCCTCAGCAGCAATCACTTCTTCCGACACAGTACTCCAATTCTGGTCAGTTCGCTGACAAGCTAGTAGTTTCAATTCGGTTTTGCCACCGCCACTGAGTAAACCACCTTTCTGTTTTTGTACTTCTGCTAAATACAGCACACCGTTATTCCTTTATTGATGCACTTAAAGTTCGTGTTTTGGGATATACCTTAAATAATTCTGTTAACTTGTTTCACTGAACCCAGGTTTAGGAGAACAAGACAGACAAAACTATAGACGCAATATATTACGCCTTGATATTTATAAAAGCGAGTTGGTCGCGCCTTTATATTTTGTACTGATGACAGTGATGATGACTTCCGTGTTAACACTAGCTTTGTCAAAGTGTATTACGAAAGATTAAGGTTTATAGCTGAATCTATTCCCTAATGGCAACAAGGAAAAGGGTAAAAATCTTGCCAATCCTCCATAATCAATACTTAAACTACCTGCTCTAAAAATGGAAAAATTGCAGGACACAATTCAAAAATAATATTAACGGCATTACAAGGAGTACTTTTTAGGTAAATGCAGGGAAATTTAAGTGAAATTGATATTTGCAGTATCCTGCAATTGATTGAGTTAGGACAGCGAACTGGGCAACTATGGGTGAGAGCCAGTAGCTCTCACCATAACAACAAGCGCAATGGAGAGGGAACAAGCATTTATCGCCCCAAACAACAGTCTTGGTTCGTCTTTTTTCTGAATGGTCAAATTATCTATTGCCAAGAAGGTGAGAGTAGTTTATCCAGAATTAACGATTATTTACGTCATTATCGAGTCGAGACACGGCTCACCGACAAACAAATTACCTCTCTACCATCAACCGACTCCCCAGAGTATGCCTATCTGTGGGCACTTTTGGAGCGGAATATTATCAACCCCAAGATAGCTGGTAGTATTATTCACGGCTTGGTGCATGAAACTCTCTTTGATCTGCTGAGTTTACACCAAGGGAACTTCATTTTCCATCAGGGTGCGGCCCTTGCCCCACAATTAAACACTTTCGAGATTGCTCCATTTGTGACAAAAATTACAAAGCAGGTGCAAGAGTGGAAGGAACTCTATCCACACATTCAGTCTCCCGAACAATTGCCAGCACTATCTGACAAAGTTCAGCTACAATCATCGCTACCAGAAGCAACTGTGGAGAAATTACAGCATTGGGCTGATGGTAAAACATCCTTGCGTCAACTAGCTCGCTATCTCAACCGAGACATTTTGACAGTTGCTAAAGCAATATATCCTTATGTGCAACAGAGTTGGCTACAACTAATATATTCAGTTACGGCTAAATCAGATACCCACACTGATAGCTGGGAATTGGAGGGAAAACACAGGGGGCGGATAGTATGTATTGACGATGCGATCGCCATCGGTGAGACTATAAATTCGATCTTACAATCACAAGGTTATGAAGCGATCCTTCTCACCAATCCCTTAGAGGCGCTAAGTCTGGTTTTTCAACTCAAACCTGATTTAATTTTGTGCGACATTGCTATGTCGGAATTAGAGGGGTACGAGGTTTGTGCCATGCTGCGACATTCCACAGCATTTCGGCTCACACCAATTATCATGCTCACTGGTAAAGATGGATTTATCGATCGAGTCAAAGCTAGTATGGTCGGGGCTACAGATTATTTAACAAAACCATTTACAGACACTGAATTACTCATGCTTGTAGAGAAATATCTCAACAACCAATGAAAGTTGGGTATTGGGCATGGGGCATTGGGAAGAATCTTTTAATAACTCCCAATTCCTAACTTCTAACTCCTCACTCAGCACTCCTAAAATTTGTTGATCTACTAAAAGATGAGTTAAAAGATGTTATCACAGAGTCAGCCAACTTCGTGAAACCTCAATATCCAGGAAAATAGTGAGAACATACAATTAATTTATACAGTTAATACTTGCGGAGGAATCAGGGAATGTTCCAAATAGGAACGTCTACATCAGGAGGTAAATAGATATTTATGAGTACAGTTCTGATTGTGGAAGACAGTATCGCGCAGAGGGAGATGATTACAGACCTCCTAAAAGCAACTGGGCTAACAGTAACCCATGCCAGTGACGGATTAGAAGCATTGGAGGCAATTCAAATAGCACCTCCCGATTTAGTGGTGTTAGATATTGTCATGCCCCGGATGAACGGCTACGAAGTTTGTCGGCGGTTAAAATCCGATCCCAAAACCCAAAATGTCCCAGTGGTGATGTGTTCTTCTAAAGGCGAAGAATTCGATCGCTACTGGGGCATGAAGCAGGGTGCAGACGCTTACATAGCCAAACCGTTTCAACCAACCGAGTTGGTAGGAACAGTCAAACAACTGCTGCGAGGATAAGGATAAAAATAACATGGTCAGCAAACCGGACTTTTTAAGTGGTAGCGGTCAAGACCACTTCCGACCAGAATTACAAGTAGAAAGTCCTGAAGGTGAGTTACATTTGAGATTTTACATTCCCTCGCATCAGGAGTTTGCACTACAAGCAACTGGCATTCGGGAGGTAATTGAACTAAGTCCTGATAGAATCACCCCGATTCCTAATGCTTCTCCTTTACTTTTGGGTACTCTAAATTTACGAGGTCGAGTTATTTGGGTGGCTGATTTGGGTCAATTTCTGGGGGAAGCAAGTGCATTAAACACGGATAGAGCAGAAATTTCGGTGATTGCCATCGAAGAGCAAGAGACAATAGTGGGTTTAGCAGTAGAGGAAATCGGCGGTATGGATTGGTTGGATGTCCAGAATCTCATGCCACCAACTAGTGTTCCAGATACTATGGCTCCCTTTTTACGTGGAGAGTGGTTACTAAATGCTAAAAACAATCAGTGTCTACGACTGCTCGATCAAATGGCAATTGTCCGAAGTGCTAGGTGGGCAGGATGAAATTGGAGGAGGAAATGGCAGCAAGTATTGATAATTACGAGCCAACATATCAACAGGCGATGACCGCCTATGTTCAAAGAAATTATGAGGTTGCCGCCACTTTAGTTGACCAAGTGGTGCGAAATTTACCAGAAGACCCCAACTCGCATTTGTTAAGGGGTCACATCTACTATGTCTTGCAACAGTACGATGTCGCAAAAGAAGAATATCAACAGGTATTAGGCTTGACTAACGATCAGGAAATTATTGGTTTTGCCAATAATGGAATTGAAAATATCAATCAATATTTACAGTCATTCGGTGGGCAGATTGATACATCAGGAAGTCAAGAGCAAATAAATTCCTCAGAGATGTCCGATCCATTGGCATATAGCGAACCAGAATTAGAAGATTTGGCTGCTAGTGAGGAGTTTGACAGTAATAACCTGGATTTGAACTTTTTTGGAGAGCATCAAGAAAGTGTGAATGGCATTGAAGAATTATCTTCAAATAGTCCATTTGACATCCCCACAGAAGATAGTATTAGAACTGGAAAAATATCAGATTCTTCTACAGCTTTTGATGATGACCCTTTTGCTTTGGATGAAGAATCAGAGGAACAAGATTTAAACAGCAGTAGTTATGAGGAAAAAACTGAATTAGAGTTACCTGCTTTTTGGCAGGAAGATATCTCAGAAAACAACCTTGAAGAATCATTAGTAAATAGTCACTTTTCAGATAATGACATAAATTCTGAACGCGGAAATTTAGCTATTGACAATAATAACTTTTCTTCCTCTAATTCACCAACTGGTAATAGCGAGAATAATTACCCTGATTTGTTGAGTGAGCCAAAGTCTCCAGAGCTTAGTATGGGAGATTTAGAATATAAAAAATCTAAATTTGGAGATGAAACTCTACTGATTGTTGAAGAAGAAGTTAGAAATAGTTCGACAACAAAAAATAACAGTAGTAAATATGATTTGCCTGAAACCGAAGCCCATGATTGGTTAAAGTCAAAGGATTTGGAAATAGAGGAAGATTTACAGCCGGACTTATCTGATAATTCTTCATCTTTTAATAGCAATATACTTCAGGAACAAAAGCAGTTTCAATCAGGTACAAGCATCAGTAGCAATAGCTTTGATGATGAAAATTTTGATATGGAAGCATTTGAGTCTGCTTTTGGTTCAGAGGGGTTAAGCTCCTATGAAAACTCAAACAATATACTGAATGGAGAAAATTCTAAGAGCAATATTGATTTTTTAGATGACTTTGAGGAATTTGACGATTTAGGAAACATTCCAGGGTTTGATCTGAGCGAAGGAGATTCTAACTTCGGTGATGCAGCAATGTATTCTGCTCCAGTAGAAGCTACTGGCAGTGGACGCTCTCAAGTTGGGGATGCTTCTGCAAGCAATCCAGCCGATCGCGAAGAGGAACTATTTACCATGACTGGTTCCCATGAAGGAGTACCAGTCTTTAGCCAAACAGATGTCTCGAAACTAGAACCCAATGTTAGCGTCGAGCAAGGCTGGTTAGCACCATTAGAGAATGCCTCCATAGAACGAAAACAATGGTTAATTGCTGGAAGTGTGGGTATTGTTTCGGCGCTGGTTGTAGCCACAGTTAGCTTTGTCGCCACCACATTTTCGCCACCCCAACAACGTGAATCAGTCCGAAACACAGGTTGGGCAATGTCACTAGCTGCTGGCATTGCCGGATTTACCACCGCTGGTTTTATGGGTAATTTTGCCCTCAAACAAATTCGGCGTACAACTGACGATCTGCAAGCTCAGTTTGAAGCTGTACGCCAAGGAAATTTAAATGCTCAAGCTACGGTGTTTTCCGAAGATGAATTGGGGCATTTAGCCACTGGCTTTAATGAAATGGCGCGGGTAATTTTCACGACCACAAGTGAAGCCCAACGGAAAGCCGATGAACAAGAGGAAGCCAAGGAAAACTTGCAACGGCAGGTGATTCGCCTCTTGGACGATGTGGAAGGAGCTGCTAGAGGCGATTTAACAGTCCAAGCGGAAGTGACAGCCGACGTATTGGGAGCCGTAGCCGACGCTTTTAACCTGACAATTCAAAACCTGCGGGATATTGTACAACAGGTAAAAGTGGCAGCGAAGGATGTAACAAAAGGTGCAACCAATTCTGAAACCTTTGCTAGAGCTTTATCTAGTGATGCTTTGCGGCAAGCAGAAGAGTTAGCAGTCACGCTGAATTCTGTACAGGTAATGACTGACTCGATTCAACGGGTAGCAGAGGCGGCACGGGAAGCTGAAACCGTTGCTCGTGATGCTAGTACGATCGCTCTTAAAGGTGGCGAAGCTGTAGAAAATACGGTGGCAGGTATTTTAGAAATTCGCGAAACTGTGGCCGAAACCACTCGCAAAGTGAAACGGTTGGCGGAATCTTCTCAAGAAATTTCTAAAATTGTGGCGTTGATTTCCCAGATTGCATCAAGAACCAACTTGTTAGCACTCAATGCTAGTATTGAGGCGGCAAGAGCAGGAGAAGCTGGACGCGGGTTTGCAATTGTAGCAGACGAAGTGCGCCAGTTAGCAGATAAATCTGCTAAATCCCTGAAGGAAATTGAACAAATTGTGATGCAAATCCAAAGCGAAACAGGCTCTGTAATGACCGCGATGGAAGAAGGCACACAACAAGTAATTAAAGGGACAAAATTGGCAGAAGAAGCCAAGCGATCGCTTGAAAACATTATTCAAGTAGCGAATCGCATTGATATTCTTGTGCGCTCTATTACTAGTGACACTGTAGAACAAACTGAAACTTCCCGCGCCGTCGCTCACGTAATGCAATCAGTAGAACTCACAGCACAAGAAACATCCCAGGAAGCACAGCGAGTTTCAGGAGCCTTACAACACTTAGTAGGTGTATCCCGTGACTTGATCGCTTCTGTTGAACGTTTCCGAGTGGAAACTATGGAAACCAGATAAATTGTCATTTGTCCTTTGTCTTTTCTTGTTTGCTAATGACCAATGACCAATGACTAAATAACTAATGAATAATGACTCTTGACTAAAAAACTATGCTGCCGGAACAACAACAGCGGATTTTGGGTTACTTTATCGAAGAAGCCAGGGATCACCTGAATACCATTGAGCAGGGGTTACTGAATCTAGAAGGTACCCTAAACGACCCGGAAATGATCAGTGAAGTCTTCCGGGCGGCTCACTCCATCAAAGGAGGAGCCGCGATGCTTGGATTGACTAGCATCCAGCATACTTCTCACCGTCTGGAAGATTGTTTCAAAGTTCTTAAAGATAATCCGGTTCAGATTGACCAAAAGTTAGAGTCTTTATTTCTTGGTGTATCTGATACCCTGAAATCACTATTAGAGCATTTGAGCGGGCCTTATGGTCTTTCTGAAGATGCAGCTAATACTTTGATGTCGGAAACTGAGCCGGTCTTTCAATGGTTATATCAGCATCTGGAACTACTTGTAGAACAAGGAAAAAGTGGATTATCTGGCAGTACTGATGCAACAGAGCTACATACCAACTCTGTAGAGAATGTCTCCACACTTACAGAACTTTTCTTGCGGCGAGATATTCCCAATCTGGCAGAAGACAGCCATCAGGAATCTTCAGAAATATCTGTTTCAGTAGCACCTCAGCAGGTGCGACACGTTCGCGGACTCGGATCGCCAATCACCACCAAAGAAAATAATAATTGGGGCGAGTTTCAAGCCCAAGTGCTGCAAACACTGCGGGAAATGTTGCAGCTATTTAAGCAAACCACAACACCCTCAACTCGGCAAAGCCTTCAGCAATGCTGTTACCAGTTAGTCAAACTTGGTGAGACTTGGAATTTGCCCAAGTGGTGTGGTTTGTGTCAAGCAGCAGCCAGTGTGATCGGCAATCCTGAAAATACTTATTTAACTTTAGCTAAAATTGTCATTACCGAAATCAAGCAAGCTCAAGAATTAGTCCTGCAAGGTAGAGAAGCCGAAATTGCAATTAGTCAGCAACTAGAAGCACTTTTGAGCTTGGCAGAAATTGAGTTATTAGAAGTTACCCCTGATTTGTTTGATGAACAGTCTGCGGCTTTGACAGAACCAGAGACAATTTTATCTAGTAACACCGAGCAATTAGTTACAACTAATCTAACCCAGACAAGTGAGGAAATTAATCTAGACAAGGATACTAGCGTTCGTCCATATCTTCCACAAGGAACACCACTCAACGCTGCAACTCACACGAGTTTTGCTTTTACCACACATGACGAAGCACATCCAATCAGTAACAATCTTGACCCCAATGGGCCAGAGGTAGGAATAGCTGAGTTAAATACCCTTGCCGATTTATTTGAAGGTGATACTCCCGAACTAGATGAAAGCTGGCATCAAGAAGAAACCTTAGATATTGTTGCCACCGATAATTTTGGAATTGATTTCAGTAGCACTGATGCTGAGGATGCTCATAGCGATTTATCCGATTTACTCTCCTTTGATCGAGCAGAAACTACAGCCACAACAGAAGATTTATCTCTGCTATTTGGCGACAATTTCTTAGAAAAAGAGGCTTCAGAACCGCAAAATCAACAAACATCTGCTTCAAATCTAGAGTTCGGTGATATTAACGAACTCGATATAAATTTAGACTCTTCTTCCGAAGATTTACAAGAATTTATTGATATTTCTAGTGAGACAAACCAGCCTGTTGGTGTCAACAAAAATAATGTAGTTGAAGATTTATTGATACTGGCACTAGATAATGATGAACTATTGCCCACGGGCGAAGTGACTCAACCAGAAACTGAGGCGTTCGCCAGTGTGGAAATATCTCCTAGCCAACCAAACACTTTTGATAACTTATTCTCAGAAACTAGAAATGCAAATTGGGTAGAAGAAATTACCCCTAGTGACTACATAGAATTACCCCAGGAAAGCGGCTTGTCTTCAGATAACCTGTTTGCTGAAATGGGAGAACAGACATTACTGCCTACAAGCGAACCAGAAATTGGTGATTTATTTGATATATCTCCAGCAATAACACCTGAGTTTTCTCAATTAGAAAACGATCTGAGCAACTTCTGGAATCACGAAAGTACAAAGGAAGAGGACGAATTAGATTCCTTAATTGAGCAGAATGTAGAAAGAGTGTTAGCGGAGAGTTTGTTTGCTACAACTGATGATATTTTTGCCGACAGTCGGCAGCCTATATCTTCTCCCCTAAACAGTTTTGAATTGGAAGATTTAGATATTGATTTCCAGCAAGAAGAGCAGCTAGATTTGATATTCTCATCAGATTCTGGAGATGATTTATTTGATGATTTAGCATCAAGTGCCTCAACTATTTCTCCAGCAATCAGTAATACTTTTATACCGGAAACGCCTTTGTTTGTAGAGCATCTAGGAGAAGAAATTCTCGTGCGATCGCAACAACCAGAAGCTTTAGATTTTGCTCCAGAATTCACTCATCAGCCCTCAGAAATATCTGATGTTAATCTGGAACTTGATTCATTCGGCTCTTTCGATGAAAATCAGCAACTGCTGTTTGAAGATGTAGCCACAGATTCCAACTATATTCAGATGGATGTCACAGAGAATACTGTAGATGAACTATCGACTACAGAAACTTCTTTAGATATCAATTTTGGAGAAACTTCCGATCCATCTGAAGCACAGCCAGATGAGTTATTCGGCTCTTTCGATGAAAATCCGCAACTGCTGTTTGAAGATGTAGCCACAGATTCCACCTATATTCAGATGGAATCTACAGAGAATACTGTAGATGAACTATCGACTACAGAAACTTCTTTAGATATCAATTTTGGGGAAATTTCCGATTCATCTGAAGCACAGCCAGATGAGTTGTTCGGCTCTTTCGATGAAAATCCGCAACTGCTATTTGAAGATGTAGTCACAGATTCCACCTATATTCAGATGGAATCTACAGAGAATACTGTGGATGAACTATCGACTACAGAAACTTCTTTAGATATCAATTTTGGGGAAATTTCCGATTCATCTGAAGCACAGCCAGATGAGTTATTCGGCTCTTTCGATGAAAATCCGCAACTGCTGTTTGAAGATGTAGTCACAGATTCCACCTATATTCAGATGGAATCTACAGAGAATACTGTGGATGAACTATCAACTACAGAAACTGAATTATTAGAAAGAACAAACCAGGAAGAATTAGGAGAAAATGCGGTATTAGAAGATGTCAATGACTTCACACAAACGGTTATTCAAGAAGATATAGAAACCCATTTTTGGGATCTAGAAGAAACATCTGAATCTGCGCTATTGTCAGATGAGCAAAATGCTGTTGTTGCCTCAACTGAAGAATTGCCAAGCACAGAAAGTATTGAAGTAGCTGCTCCAGAAGATGATTTTGCAGACTTGGAAGCATTACTAGGAGAGGAAGTAGCACTTAACCCCAAAGCTACCTCAATACCAGAACTAGATTTTGCAGCGTTGGAAGAATTGCTCGCTACAGATAACGCCAGAGGTGTTTACGACGGGCTACCCCAACGCCAGCCTTTCAACACTCAACCAGTCTTGGCGAAAAATGATGTGCCATCGCCAGCCATAGATGAATTTGGTGACTTGGAGAAACTGCTAGCAGAAGCAGATCAAACGATCTCCCATTCACCAGTAGCGAAATCGAACACCAGCAAAGCTCCTCGTCCCTCTACTCGTCGGGCTGCAAGATTTGAAGAAACAATGAAGGTTCCAGTTAAGCAACTGGACGATATGAGTAATTTAGTCGGGGAGTTGGTGGTAAATCGCAATACCTTAGAGCAAGATCATGAACGGCTACGGCAGTCATTAGATAACTTGCTGATTCAGGTACAACAACTCTCCGATGTGGGCGCAAGGATGCAAGAGTTGTACGAGCGATCGCTCCTAGAAGCTTCTCTATTAGCTGGACGCAAAAAGAAAGACTCCGGTTTCCAAGCGCCTGATTCCAATGCCGATAGGGGTTTTAGTGAGCTAGAGATGGATCGTTTTACTCCCTTCCATACACTCTCTCAGCAGATGATTGAGCGCATTGTCCGAGTGCGTGAGTCAGCTAGCGACATTGATTTTGTCACTGAAGAAACCGAACGAGTCGCAAGGCAGTTCCGCCAAGTAACCACCCAGCTACAAGAGGGACTAACAAGAGCGCGAATGGTGCCTTTTGCCCAAACTATCGATCGCTGGCGGCGAGGAGTGCGCGACAATGCGATCAAGTGTGGCAAACAAGTTGAGTTAGTAATCGAAGGTGGTGATACCTTAATTGACAAGATGATTTTAGATCATCTGACCGATCCGTTAACTCACATGCTGAATAATGCGATCGCTCACGGTATTGAAACGCCAGAAGAACGACAAGCCGCTGGTAAGCCACCCGTGGGAATCATTACTATTCGTTCCTTCCACCAAGGCAACCAAACGATCATTTCTGTCGGCGATGATGGCGCAGGTATCGATTCTGCAAAGGTTAAAGCTAAGGCGGTGAAGATTGGCATGATTACAGAAGCGCAAGCAAAAGCTATGTCTCGCCTCGAAGTCTACGATCTATTGTTCCAATCTGGTTTTACCATCAAAGACCAAGCAGATGAAATTTCTGGGCGTGGTGTGGGTATGGACGTGGTGCGTTCCGAGATTAGCGAAATTCGGGGGACAGTTAACACCGATTCTGCGATCGGCAAGGGAACCACCTTCACTATTCGTCTACCACTGACTCTGAGTATTTGTAAAGCTCTCTGCTGTGTCTCCGATCGCTCTAGAATCGCTTTCCCGATGGATGGTGTAGAAGATACGCTGGATATCCCAGTGAAAAATATTCAGCATGATGCCAATGGGCAATCATTTATTTCTTGGCGCGATACAGTCCTGCCATTCCGACCTTTGAAGGAGCTTTTAACCTTCAATCGGCAAATCAGTCGCGGTAATGTCTATGGCGGTACGCGAGATGATGATATGGTTTCTGTGGTCGTGGTGCGATCGGCAAATACCATGATTGCTCTACAGATTGACCTGGTGTTAAGCGAACAAGAAATTGTAATTAAGCAATTTGAAGGCCCAGCACCTAAACCCATTGGTGTCGCTGGTGCTACAGTCCTGGGTGATGGTCGGATTATGCCCATTGCTGACGTACTGGAAATCATTGACATCTTCCAGGGACGGATTTCTACACAAATGGGTGGCAATTCTTGGCAACAGAAAGGGGTTCCCGTAGACACCTCTCCTGCGAAGATTGACCCAACAGTGCTAATCGTGGATGACTCCATTACAGTCCGAGAGTTGCTATCCCTGACATTTAACAAAGCAGGTTATCGCGTAGAACAGGCGCGTGATGGTCAAGAAGCTTGGGATAAACTCCGCTCCGGTCTGCCTTGCGATATCGTATTTTGCGACATCGAAATGCCCCGTTGCGATGGTCTGGAATTACTCTCTCGCATTCAGAAAGATTCTAACCTCAACCACCTACCGATCGCGATGCTCACTTCACGGGGCGCAGACAAGCACAGGCAAATTGCAGCTCAACTCGGTGCTAGTGGCTACTTTACCAAGCCCTATCTCGAAGAAGCTCTCCTTGAAGCGGCGACACGGATGTTAAAAGGGGAAAAACTTGTTAGCACTACGAGTAATGTTTAGTAAGTAACGCTTCATGTGAATTAAGTCTTGAAACCCTTGTAATTTCTAGATTTGCCCGAAACAATGATTTTGGGCAAATCTAGAAATCCCTATGAGATAAGAGGTGTTTCAATACTGTTCGGTTAAGGCAAGAGACGCGATAAATCGCCGTCTTTACATATAGGACTTACCACACAGGTAACAGAATAACGAACCGCAGAGGCAATAGAGTTGCCAGTGCGCCCTTGCGGTTCCCCGACTTGTAGCAACTGGTGCGACACGGAGGAGCCTTGCCACGCCACTACAAATACTTAATTTTGTTCAAAAATCAAACCGGATTTCTATATCAGTTACGTGAAGTTTGTATAAAGTACTATACTTCATCTACTTTTAGTACTCAATCTCAAATTTGATATATATGGGAGGAACAAATTTGGTATAGCTAATGATTTGTCCGTACCAAAATCTACGTTAAAAAGAGAACAGATCAAACATCTAAGCAAGAGACACTATAACGATGTAAAACTATGTTATGTCCTTAAATAACACTGAATTTAGCTGTAAATAGTCAGTAAAAACGAAATATGAAGCTTTTCTGGACTTGACTAGTGCTAGATTTAGGTTACTCTTAAAGCGGAATGCTTTCTGTAAGAATCTACCGTGACAGAATTGTATAAAGATATAGTTAAATTTAGAAATTCTGTCCGAGATCTTTAATTTGCAAACTGAATAGTTTGATACGGCGCTCAAAACCTCGATCTACTACCCTAAACAAGGTAGTCAATTAACGACTCAATATTATCTGTCTGATAATTGTAGTGAATAGTCTACAATACCAGTGGATGAGAAAATCTAAAGAAAATATAAAAGAAACTCAAATGGCTGTGGTGTCTGGAGGACAAAAGTGTTTCTGAGACTAGCACATCAACATCGACAATTCGTCCAAGACTTGGTAATGAACCTGCAAGCCTTGGCGGTCGTATTAGAACGGCGTGGGTATCCTGCGTCTTGTTACACCTGCGGCGACCAAATGAATAGTGCATCGTTTATGGTTAGCTTGGGTGATAATCACCTAATTCGGTTTTTGGTGTCCGATTACGGGATTACTTGGACGGAAATGCGGGATGACCGCGAATTAATGAAGCTAGAAGGTGCGGAGGCAATTAGCCAACTCGACGAACTGGCCGATCTTGTCAAGCAATCTATGCAAACCGATACAGGCTCTAAAATTCTTGCCAAGAAGTATTAAGGTTCCAAAGGTCGATCGCAAATTAGAAATCGATTATCGGTAATTGGTAATGGTGGCTTAGTTAGCGATCGCTCTTGCCTGTTCTCCATTATCATCAAGTGATTGGCTCCTAGCTAGCCCATCGCACATTGCTTAGTGTCTACCAAAGCCTCACAAATCGGATTTTGAGCCTTTAGCTGGCAGTTAAAACGCACTTCTAATTACTAAATTCATAATTCATAATCAAAAGACAGGTTACAAAACCTACAACTATCAAGCAAACAACCCCGTTTTGTTTGAAGTTTAAATTTTTTTACATGATGTAATTATAAATTATCAATTAGAAATTATGAATTTTTAATGAATTTTCTCGCTGGCAATCAGCTATAAGCTAAAAAAGCATCCTTTGGCAGAGGTAGGGAACAATCAACGCCTAAAGCCCATTGCCAATCAAAATAAAGGATGCCCAGTAATACGGATGACTAAAATCACTAACTTCCGCTACGTGTACATTGTGACTTCTTACCTTCCAGTCTCCATTAATTAATGAGATTTGAGCTTGTCGTAAGGTTTCAGCTTTAGTCAACTTCTGGGTAGAAAGTATACCATAAAAAGCACTCATAAGCGCTTGTGTACCACCATCATCTACAGACCACAGCGAGGCGATCGCAGCTTTAGCACCAGTTTGTTGCATCTGATAGCCAAAGCCCAAAATTTCCTCACCATTGCCTAACTTACCTCCCAAGCCGGTTTCACAGGCGCTCAACACTACTAAATCAACATGAGGAAGTGACCAAGTAGCGACATTTCTCAAGTTAACGCGATCGCCATTTCCAAATAAAATAAACGAATCTTCTGGTTTCCCCACCACAAAGGCTGCATGAGTCGCTAAATGGACAATTGTATAATCATCCATTTGGGGTACAGCGACTTTGGGGCTAAAAGCATCGTCTAAAAGCTTCGTAGTTTCAGGAACCGTAGCGGCTAAGTTTTCCACTTCCTGCATTGCAAAGGGCAAACCAGCAAAAGCAACCTGTCGATTCCCAACTTTAATTTCATAATTACCTTTAGTAAAAGCACCAGCTAAAACCCGCAAAGTAGATTTCTGTGGGGTATTTAAATTAGTCAAACTGGCAGATGTAATGTGATTGACACCCAAACGCTGCACCAGCCATTGTTTGCCATCATATAAAGCAGTTATCGGAATATAGCGTAACTGCTCATCTGGAGCGTAAATCAGAGTTTCTGTACCTGATTCCTTCAGTTCTTTTTCTATAGGTTTAATTAGCCAGTCATACAATTGGTGTGCAGGTGCTTTGATATTTTGACTGGGATTGATTAAAGCTTGGCGAAAAGTAGCAATTGTTTGATGGAGATTTTCGCGTTTTACAGCAACGGTGCGATGAATTGGTGGAGATTCAGGAGTGACTAATACCAATTCCAAGCTATCTTTTAAAATCAGTGGATAGAGGATTGCAGATTTTTGAGGCAATCTCGCCAAATTATCCCGAAGTTCGTTGAGATTCTCCAAATCCAAATTTTGCCGCCTAGCTGTACGGCTAATTTCCTCTATCTGTGCTTTCACTGAAGGACTATTGATAAATTCGTTAAATTTATCCAAAAGTTGCTGTTGATTTAAGACTAATTGCTCGATGCGTTGTTTCTGTTCGAGCGATCGCTCCTTGGGAGAAATTTTCCGTAGTTTTGTCAGTTCTTTACCCAACACAACAGCACTATCGAGGGTTTGCTCCAACTTTTGTTTAATTGGTTTTTCTGTAGCCGCTATATTAAGACCCTTGGCAGTCCGTTGATTACCTGGTACCGTCTGAAGATATTCTTCTAGTTCTTCAACTTTGAGTAAATCCATTGTCCTTTGTGCTTCAGCAACACGTTCTTGTTTGAGCAATCGCTCACTCAAAATCCGATATGTCTGGCTAACAGTTATGCTGTAAGCATCTGGTTGTGTCGCACTAAGTGCTGATGGATTCAAGCGAGCTTTTTCACGATTAATTAAGCAATGCTTGTAGAAAAAAATTGCTAACTCTGGTTGATTTTGGATATCAAATAAGTAACCTATGTTACTGTAGGTTTTGCCAAGTCGAACGAGATCCCCAAGTTCTTTATTAATTAATAGGGCTTGCTGATAAGATTGCAGTGCTTCAGGATACTTTTTTTGACTTTGGTAGATTCTGCCGATGTTATTGAATGTTACTGCTTCCAAAGAGCGCTCTCCATGTTCTCTGGTAATGGCTAGTGCTTGCTGTAATCTCTGCAACCCTTGTTCCGGTTGACCTTGCCGAGATTCTTTGATAGCTTCTTCATTGAGCCTTTCAATTTCTGAAAGCTGATTATTTTGGGGTAAAGCTTGAGCTTTTTCGCCAAAGTTGTATTTCAACCTTGTATTTGTGCTTACCTGGTTATTGTCTGGGTACGCCATCCCAAAACCTAGTAAACTAAGTAGAGTTAAAGTAATAAGACTAACATACTGAAGATTAGGCTGCATAACAAAACACTCCCTATACTCGGAAGTGTAAATATTAAATCAATAAGTTATGGAACGCAATTAATTTTTATGCTATCCCATATTTATAAAATTTATAGGTGCTTAAAAAAGTGAAAATGTCACAAGAAAAATCCAGTAAACCAGAATTACCACCTACTACGGCCCTTGATAATCCATCAAGTCATGAATTTGGGAATTGGTTTGAATATCCTCTGAGAGTGCAACCCCACCACACTGACTATTCTGGTGTTGTCTGGCATGGTTCTTATCTAGCTTGGATGGAAGAAGCGCGGATTGAATGCTTGCGATCTATAGGGATTGAATTTGCTGATTTAGTTGCGATAGGTTGCGATTTACCAGTTGTAGAACTGTCATTGCGTTATCACCGTTCAATTCAATTAGGTATGGCAGTGGTAGTAAAAACGCGCATGGCTGAGGTAACTGGTGTCCGAATTAATTGGGATTATGCCATTGTTTCAACTGATGGACAACAATTGTACGTTACTGCCAAGGTGACTTTAGTCGCTTTAGATCGTGAAAGAGGTAAGATTATGCGTCAGTTACCGCCGAGTTTTAAGGATGCATTAGCCAAGATTTCAGCATTAAATAATGATTGATAAGCAAGTAAGTCGGCGTGAAAATTTCAATGTATGTTATTGCGAATGTAACGAAATGGAATGTAGCAATTGCAAAGGTTTTGTGGTTTTTACATTCTGTTACATGGTTAGGTTTATTTGTACCGACTTACTTACACTGTGGCGGAAGTTTAACTACCCTTAACAAGTTGCTCAAGTAGTCTGTCAAGTTTAAATTGATGGGTAAGAAAGTTCGTAGTCAGGACTTCAGTCCTTATTTTCTAAGCACTAAAGTGCTTACTACAAACCCTTGATACTAGCTTGACAGACTACTAATTAATTGTGTGATGAATGTAATTAAATTTATTTTTTACTTGCCGCTTTGGATATTTGATAAACTTTGAGTAAACTGCATTATGTGATGCCAAATATCTTGCGGGGTAATGCCAAAACCAATGTTTAATAAAATAAGGATTGCGGCAAGAGTTAATGCATTACTCACAGTTGCTTTCAACAATTTCCACAATATTATGAAGACAATCCAAGCTACAATCAAGGTAGCAATCATAATAAAATTCCTTAACAATAGCCCTTGCCCGATGGGTGTTTGTTCAGAAAGGGTAAATTTTTATCTGAAGTAAAGCTATTAGACCTAACTTGGATGTAGATACTAAAGCTAAGATTTTTTGTTTAACTATACCAATGCCATATTACCTGAAAAGGACACAATAATTTAGATAAGAGGCAAGTGATTTGGCAATTTGGCAGAATTCCCGTTTAGCCTTCAGGCTAAACGGGAATAGGTCAAAAACTGGAAAATCTGCTTTTTGGATATATGAGTGGAGGTTTTTATCGCAGAGAAATGATCTGCGAGTGAGTTTCTAACTTTTCAGTTGCGGTTAAAACTTCTTGTCTTGCCCATTTATCTGCTGCTAAAATGTCATCTAAAGAGGGATTTACACGGTGATCGTTTTGATGGCGATCGCACACCAATTCTATACACCGGGGAATATCTAAAAACCGAATTTTTTCATCTAAAAATAAAGCTACAGCTTGCTCATTTGCGGCATTTAACACAGCTGGCATCGAACCACCAGCTTTACCCACAGCATAAGCTAACTGCATACAAGGATACTTTTGGTGATCTGGTTCCCGGAAGGTTAAATTTCCAGCTTTGACTAAATCTAGTCGTTCCCAATTGGTATAGATGCGATCGGGCCAAGATAGGGCATACAGTAAAGGTAAGCGCATATCTGGCCAACCGAGTTGGGCTAAAACTGAAGTATCTTGCAGTTCAATCAGCGAATGAATAATGCTTTGAGGATGGATGACAATTTCGATATTGTCATAATCCAACCCAAACAGATAGTGAGCCTCAATTACTTCCAGTCCTTTATTCATCAAAGTAGCAGAGTCTACTGTGATTTTCCGCCCCATTGACCAATTAGGATGCTTCAAGGCATCAGCAACGGTTACATCTGCCAACTTTTCTACATCCCAGTCTCGGAAAGCCCCACCAGATGCAGTGAGCAAAATTTTCCGCAAACCTGCCTTTGGCACACCTTGGAGACATTGAAAGATTGCGGAATGTTCAGAATCGGCAGGGAGTAATTTTACACCATGTTTTTCGACTAGGGGTAGAACCACAGGGGCCCCAGCAATCAGGGTTTCTTTGTTCGCTAAGGCAATATCTTTACCCGCTTCAATGGCTGCGATCGTGGGTAGCAAGCCAGCACAACCAACGATCCCAGTGACAACAGTTTGAGCATCGCCGTAGCGAGCGACTTCTATCACTCCGGCATCACCTGCCAGTAGAATCGGTTGGGGATCGAGGTCAATGATAGCTTCTTTGAGCGCTGGTAATTTATCTTCTGAGCAAATTGCTGCTATTTTCGGTCGAAACTGCCGAATTTGAGCAGCCAACATCTCTACATTGTTCCCAGCTGCCAATCCCACAATCCGAAACTGATCTGGGTACTGAGTGACAATATCTAAAGTCTGAGTACCGATAGAACCAGTGGAACCAACAAGAGTAATCGCTTTCACAATTGCTTAAGGATTTACAGACAACTCTCACTATAAATTGCTGGGGACTCTTTCATAACAAGAATCACTATAATCGATACACTGATGCGGAATTAAGCTAATCGGCATTTAAATTGCAACCCGCAGATCCCCGACTTCGTAAAAGTTGTCGGGGATCTTGTTTCTGCGCGTTTGATTCAGGATAGACAAAATTGATATTTATAAATACTATACTTTTAAAGATAAATTCTGAGAGAATTGTCAAAAGTAACCAAATAGGAAATAATTTCAATTACTTGCTAATTTATCCAGTTTGTTAATTATTTGGGTGGAGGATTTAATATGCAAAACATTACTCATAAATTGCTGTGTTGCAGCCATAGGTAAAAGAATGCAGAAAGGAGTTTGTTGAAGCATTTAACCTTATGGTCAAAGTTCAGATAGTTATAAAAAAAGTTTTATGGAAAAGTGATTTCCTATTTCCCGCAGCCTTATGGCTTGCCAGTCGAATATTCATTTGGACGGCGATGTTTCTGGTTGCGCCAAAACTACCATTGCCAGCAGAAGAATTTTTGCCGCATTTTGGCTGGGGGGTTTTTGATGCTTGGGATAGTATGCATTATCGAGCGATCGCTACTTCTGGATATGAATTTGTGAATGACGGCAAGCAACATAATCTTGCCTTCTTTCCCCTATTTCCCTTAAGCATCTGGGTTTTGATGAAACTAGGCTTGCCGTTTGAATTAGCAGGAATATTAGTCAACAACCTGGCATTTTTTGCCGCACTTTACTGTTTGTACTTTTGGGTTAAAGATAATTATGGCATTAATGCAGCGCACTGGACTACTGTAGTAGTTTCTTTATATCCATCTTCCATGTTTACGGGAGTGATTTACACAGAGGGGCTGTATTTGTTTTTGAGTACATCAGCTTTGCGGGCTTTCGATCAAAAGCAGTATGGCTGGACTGGGTTTTGGGGGGCGATGGCGACAGCAACACGTCCTACAGGGATGGCACTAATTCCAGCATTAGCGATCGCCGCCTGGAAAGAACGCCGACCACCCATTGCCTATATCACTGGTTTTGTTACCGCCATTGGCATATTTCTATTCAGTTTCTATTGTGCGATTTATTTTGGCAACCCTTTAGCTTTTATCGAAGCACAACGAGGATGGCGACCAACTCTAGGATTTGATTGGCAGGGTTGGTTAAATATGCTGATGCAAATTGTAGTTGGTACGCAAAACTGGCAATATGGTTGGGTTCAAAACTCCTCTGGCGGCATTCAAGACCCTTGGTATCTCTTGTTATTGAGCGTGATTCTTGCCAGTAGCTATTTTTTATGGCGCTGCCGTCAAGGTTTTAATTTTGCAAAATTATTTTATGGCTTTTATGCTTTAATTTTATTTTTGTTGCTTCTAGCGAGTGAACAGTGGATCAATAACTTGCTCAATTTGTTTATGGTCTTGGGTGGTGGCTATATGTTGTGGTGCTTACGCACACAACTGACCGCAGTTACAGTTATTTATGGCTTTTGCGGTATTGGTTTACTACTAGCCTCTGGAGGTACCATCTCTCTGAGCCGTCTTGCATACGGTATTGTACCTTTAAATATAGCCATTGGTGTGCTGTTATCTCGCCATCCTCATCAGGGGTATTTAATCTTGGGCGCTTTTGTGACACTACTAGCCAAAATAGCTGTAGGATTCGCCCAAGAGCATTGGGTTGGTTAGAGGTTTAATTCTTTATTGGTGAGAAGTTGAATTTAAATTTCCTAATGAATGTATCCAATCAAAGAAAGATAGCCCTGGCTGCGTTATTTGTAGGTGTAGGTGCTATATCTTTTGGCTCTATTTTCGTGAAATTGAGCGAAACTCAACTTAGCCCCAATGCCACCGTATTTAATCGCTTGTGGCTTGCTAGTGTGTTCTTCTTACTCTGGCATGGATACAAGGCGATACGTCAGCGACTTTCTTTAGACAAACCCATAGAACAGCAATCTTACACCAGCCAGGATCTGGGGTTGTTAGGAAGTGCGGGGATCTTTTGGGCTAGCACTTTAGTCTTTTTAGCTTGGTCGCTGACTCAAACTAGCGTTGCGATCTCTAGTGTTTTACATAATCTCGCCCCCATATTTACTAGTTTAGGGGTGTGGCTATTATTTCGTAAGAGTTTTGAGAGTCAATTCCTAATTGGGATGGTTATCGCCCTTGGGGGAGCGATCGCGATTGAATTTGAGGAACTGCAAATCGCCACAGACGAAGTTCAAGGGGGCTTTGCTGCGATCGTTTCGGCGATTTTCTTGAGTGGATACCTGCTGATCGTAGAAAAATTACGAACCAAATTTTCTCCAGCCACAATTCAGTTGTGGATCTGTACGATTAGTACCCTGGTTATCTTCCCCATACTTTTGTTCACTCAAGATCGGCTTTTTCCCTCTACACTTAGTGGGTGGCTTTGGGTGATTTCTCTAGCGCTGATCTGTCAAGTTTTAGGTCATGGGCTTTTGACCTATAGCCTAGCCAAGTTTTCCTCCGTGGTTGTCTCATTGGTGCATCTTTTAGAGCCAGTATTTAGCGGCATTTTCGCTCTGATCATATTTTCGGAAAAATTAACTTTCTCAAATTGGTTAGGTTTTGCTGTAGTTTTAATGGGTTTATACTTAGCCGTATCTAGCCAAGGTGTTGTTAATTTCCCGTTCCAGGAATCAGTCACAACTATAGTTAACACTTTCGTTAAAAGTATGACGAGCAAACTGTCATTACTAAAGCAACAATTCTCCGAAACACCAGCTTTATTAGGAACTGCATCATTATTGTTTGCCCTAATTCCCATATCTTTAGCACCATCTCTGACCAAATTGTGTCAACAAGAAATTGGTGCAAACGCTGTAGTATTTCATCGCAGTTGGATCGCCACAGTTGTCTTTGCACTATGGAATTTAATTGAGACTTTCCGCAGCCAACAGTATGATAATGAACCTATAGAAAAAAAGCCTTTTACCAGACAAGAAGTGTTGCTATTGTTAGCAATGGGAACTGCTGCTGGGACATACCTGCTTTTGTGGGCTTGGTCGTTGAGTCAAACTAGTGTTGCTAATGTCGCTTTACTATCTAATTTGAACTCCTTATTTGTGGCTTTGGCTGGTTATCTGTTATTCGGTCGGCGCTTCGATAACAGATTTGTGATTGGACTGGTTGTAGCCTTGGGGGGAGCGATCGCATTTGAAATCAATAAGGTGCAATTTGCAACCGACCAAATACTGGGTGATACATTAGCATTGCTAACTGCGATTTTCATGGCTACCTGCATGCTGCTAATAGAGCGGCTCAGAACCCGATTTAGCACCGCAACAATCATGCTGTGGCGCTGTGGAGTGACAACAATGCTTCTACTACCAGTCTTACCATTCCTCGAAGATCGGCTTTTTCCCTATTCCTGGACGGGTTGGTTTTTCATCATTTTCCAAGCCCTCTTCTGCCAAGTATTGGGTCAAGGACTTTTAGCTTATAGCCTCAGCAGAATTTCTTCAAGTGTCGTCGCTGTTACACTTCTGCTCGAACCAGTCCTAGCCTCGATTTTTGCTTGGTTTATTTTTTCAGAACAGGTAGGTTTGTTTGACTGGGCGACTTTTGCCGTAGTTTTAGCGGGTATCTATTTAGCCCAATCTAGTCAATCCACTGTTCAAGTAACGAACGAAGGCTCGTAAGCTAATCGGCATTAAAGTCGCATAATCAGGGAAGGCAAGACTTCGGCGTGAGCGCTCAGTCGAACGCTGCCCACCCCACAATATAAGTCAATACAGTTCAGTTAAGCATCTCTTTCTTCTCTCTGCGTTCTCTGCGCCTCGACGGTTCGTTAAAAAATTGATTTTGGAACCAGAGTTTTAGCCCTAAGTGAACCGTATTGTCTCATAATTTGATTTTTATCACTAAAGCAAAAAAATGGGGGTAAAGAGTATACATAACTCCTCACCCCTCAATTTTATTGATTAACCGCTAAACTAAGCCCCTACAGCTTCCTTCGCGGCGTACAACACCTCAGCGTTGATTTCTTTGAAACCGCGATCGCGGGCAAATTTCTCAGTATTACGCTTCACTTTCCCACGCACAAATCCCGGAATCTTATTCAATTCTGCTTGACCATCTTTTGTCCAATTCAAATCAGAATCAGCAGAAATTCCCCTAGTAATAACTTCTTTAGTATCATGACCGCCAAAGATTTCTAATAGGTGATCTTCCATTCCCAAAGTGAAGGAATTGTAGATCAAATCTGTAATCTGATTCGTGCCTTCGTAACCCATAAATGGTTTGTAACCAATGGGGAAGTTTTGGACGTGGATGGGTGCTGCAATTACGCCGCAGGGAATATCTAAGCGTTTACCAACATGGCGTTCCATTTGGGTTCCGAAAATGGCAGAGGGTTCGACACGAGCGATCGCATCTCCAATTGCACCATGATCTTCGGAAATTAGCACTTCATCGCAATACTCGCTCACCTGTTCGCGGAACCAGTCTGCATCATATTTACAATAGGTTCCAGCCCAAACAACATGAATCCCCATTTCTCGCGCCAAAATCTTGGTAATGGCTGCGGCGTGGGTATTGTCACCAAATACGACAGCTTTTTTGCCAGTCAAGTTTTGACAGTCAATGGAACGGGAGAACCAAGCAGCCTGAGATACGTGCAAGGTTTGCTCATTAATGAAGTTTTCGTAGTCAACTTCTGCACCTTGAGCGTTAATTACCTGTTGAATCTTGCGAATACAACGGGCAGTTTCCACTACACCCATCGGAGTAATGTCTATATAAGGTGTGCCAAATTGTTCTTCTAGGTAACGAGCGGTAGTTAAACCGAGTTCGCGGTAAGGTACGAGGTTAAACCAAGCTTTCGGCATCTTCTTCAAGTCATTCACCGAAGCGCCTTCAGGAATTAAGGTATTTACCTCAATTCCCAAGTCAGCCATCAGCCTTTTCAGTTCGGTGCAGTCGTGATTATTGTGGAAACCAAGGGTAGTAGTACCGATAATGTTAACCGAGGGTTTCTCAGTTTTACCCTCTGCCAATTCGCCCCGCTTCCGGGCTTTTTCAATATAATATTGGACAATTTGATCCAAAGTGCGATCGGCGGCTTGGAGTTCGTTGTAGCGGTAGTGGTTCACATCCGCCAGCATTACGTCTCCTTTGGCTTCCAGTTGCGCCCGTTCCACAAAGTTGTGCAAATCCTCTTGCAAAATGCTGGAGGTGCAAGTGGGAGTTAACACAATCAGATCGGGGTGTTCCTCGGCATCCTTGCGGACGATGTTATCAACCACCTTCTCTTGGGAACCACGCGCCAAAACGTTGCGATCGACAACACTGGTTGTCACTGGAGTGAAATCCCTCTCCCGCGATAGCATGGAGCGCATGACGTTAAAGTAGTCATCGCCAATGGGGGCGTGCATGATCGCATGGACATTTTTAAAAGAACTAGCGATTCGCAGAGTGCCAATGTGGGCTGGGCCTGCATACATCCAGTAAGCCAATTTCATGTTTGTGTTCTCCCTTTTCAACAGAAATAACACGGAGTCCGATAAGAATGGACTATAAGTGCTTGATTATTATTAAATCGTTTCTGATTGTCTCAAAACTTGTATCCCTAATGAAGTGAAGAGTTGTAAGGGTTTATCTGGGGTGCATAGGCGTAGGCATCGCTCAAACCCTCTTAGTGATTGGAATCTAGCTTCTGATTTTAACAACATTACTGTTGCTTTTTTAAAATAAATCTTAATTTTTCGGCAAATTTGCTTTCAATTTGGGGTGGTGTGTTATGCCAAATTCTGTATGAAGATGGGCTAAATCATATTTAAGTATAAATAGGTACAAAAAGAAAGAAAGAAAGAAAAACGAACCGCAAAGGACGCAAAGGACACGAAGAAAGAAAGAATTTAAAAGGGTTTGGCGCAGCGTGACAAAGAAAGCGTATTAAATATCACCAATCAATTTAGAAAATTTATGTATAACTTTTCAAAAAATACAAACATCCTCTCAGAGGATGTTTGTAAAGAATCAGGTTGTAGTATTAATATCCCCCTAACCCTCCTTAAACAAGGAAAAAATTGGGGAATATAACTAGCGCGATTTGTTCATTCGAGGGAGTAGAAATTAGCCTAGAGAGATGTTAATTACTGGCGAAAAATTTCTACTTTTTGTAACACCACTTCTTGATTCGGACGATCTCTAGTCGTAGGCACATTAGCGATCTTGTTGACTATATCTAAACCTTGGACAACTTCACCAAAAACACTGTGTTTGTTGTCAAGGTGGGGTGTTGGTGCTTCTGTAATAAACCATTGCGAACCATTTGTACCGCGTCCAGCATTAGCCATTGACAGTATACCTGCACCAGTATGTCTCAATTCAGGATGAAACTCATCCTCAAATTGATATCCCGGGCCACCAGTACCCCAACGGTTGGCTGTATCTAGATAACGACTCAGGGGATCGCCACACTGAATCATAAAATCAGGGATGACTCGGTGAAAGCGAACTCCATCGTAAGCTGGAGTTCCCTTACCAGATTCACCAGTTTTAGGGTCTTTCCAGTCGATTGTTCCGGTTGCTAGACCGACAAAATTTTTGACGGTGTTGGGAGTTCGTTCTTCTTCCAAACGAACTACAATTTCACCCAAGGAAGTAATTAAACGAGCGTGCAGCTTGCCATTACCGGGAATATTAATTTCTGGAAAGTTCATTAGATATCCTACTTTAACAAGTGCCAGTATTTGAACTATATAAGTTTATCAGCATTCAAGTTACCCCCTTTAGACATGAGAAAAAACTGAAGGGAGAAAACTTGAGCAAACAAATATTAGGACTAGCCCTTTCAAGGTGGGTAAAAATTTTGCTTGAAAAATCTCTTTATTATCTCTTATCTCTGTGTCGCGCCAGTTGCTACAAGTCGGGGAACCGCAAGGGCGCACTGGCAACTCTATTGCCTCTGCGGTTAAATAAATTACTTTTAAACCGCAGAGGCGCAGAGGATGCAGAGAGAAAAAAGAGATTTTACAAGTCACCTTGAAAGGGCTAGGGAGTGTTTTCAAAGTATTAGATCCCCCCAACCCCCCTTAAAAAAGGGGAGCTAAGAATCTCTTAAAGTCCCCCTTTTTTAAGGGGAGCCACTGCGTTGGGCGGCTCTGCCGACTTGAAGCACGTGGCGTGGATTTAGGGGGATCTAAAAAATTATGAGGCTAAACGAGTAGTTTGAAAACACGCCCTAGTCCTAGAAATATTTTACTCAGGTAAATTTATCGCTGGATTACGGCTAAAGAATCCTCTAGGGACTAGCTTAAAGCCAACTCGGTGAACGGGCATTACAGGCCAATCTTCCGATCGCGGAATATGAGTTACGCCCATTGTGTACCACAGCACAATATCTTCACCCATCAAGGCTTCATCGTCGGCAATATATTGTGGTAAACCTTGCCCTGATTGAGTCTGGTTTGGATAATCGCCCCCAGCATAAAGTTCACTAGGTTTATATTTTGTTACCCAAATGTGATGAGTTGCAAATTCTGCCCGTTGACGGATTTTCGAGTCTTTCACTGGGAAAAATATAGAATTTCCTTCAGGCATCAGCATATATCCAGGTGCAGCCCCTAGCGGATTTTTCTTGTCTGCACTCACAATCATCCATTCCCGACTGCTTTTGATATCCAAATCGCGCATAGCAGCCGTTTCTTTTGTGAGTGGGGTTTCTGCAATTGCGATCGCATTTCCTAATGGATTTTTATCATCCATCGGTAAAGCTTTCACGTTCATTTCCATCACAGAGTTAGCTTGACCATCGACATCAAAATCTAGGCGGTAGTTGAAAAAGTGTTGGTGATTTACTCCAAAGATATTTTTAGCGATTAGCCGACCATAAGAATTATCCTCAGATTGCTTTTGAGCAGACGTTCCCTGCGCCAGTACGATACCTGTTAGTTCATTTTGGACTTCCAAAGTCCCATCCTGGTGAAAGATCCAATTAAGGCTGTAATCATAGTTGTCAACGGCCGCAGTCATCGATATGACTAATTCTCGACTGCGACGAACATCATTCCGCTGAGTATTGTAATCATAGTGTTTCCACAGCATTCCGCGATCGCGTTCATAGATCCCAACAACCCCTGGTATCTTATAAGGTTCTCCCTGCTCGTTAGCAAATACAGCATCCAGCAAAAAACCGTTTTCAGGAATTTCCTTACCTAACTCCATCGTATTTGCTAGCAAACCAAGATTATATTCCCCAACATCAAATGCATTCCTAAATGACCAGGTGGAATCTGGATCGCCATAAGGGACTACCATCTCCGATAGGCTAGCGCGGTATAAAACTGGCCTGACATTTTCCCCGTCATTGTATGTCACTTGGTACAATGCCAATCCACTACGGGGATGCATTAAATACCGAAACTTCCAACCTTGCCAGCTAATTTGATTGTCTTTAATCTCGAAACTTTTACCATTAGGTTGGAGAAGTTTTAATACTTTAGGCGCTGAAAGTAATTTTCCCAAAGACTTTACATCATAGTTCCAGTTTTCTTTAGAGAAAGGTACATTTCCCTGATCAACGAAACTGACGATTTTACCTGTGTTCAAATTTACAGTTGCCACTACTCCTTCAATAGGACTACCGTAATAATTCCAGTGTTGTCCCTGGTAGTAAGATAAACTGCGGCAAAGACGATTACCTGCCGTTTCTTCCTGTTTAGTCAGGATTCCTGGGGCCCATGAACTGATTTTGACTCGATCGAAATCGGTAATTCCCCGCCTTAGCATCGCTTTTTGCCATCGGGGATCGGCTTTAACTACCTGAGTTGCCAATTCATATTCTGGATTAACGATCGCAGGTTGAACAGAGGGGATTTCTTTCCAGGAATTTAAGGTTTTGCTTTTTAGATCGACAATACCTTCGTATGTTTTATTGAGCGATCGCTCATAGATTACCAAAAAAGCTGTTCGCTGGAAAGCTTTACCAGGTGTAAATTTAAGAACTTCTTTTTTATCAGGTTCTTGTAAAGCAATAAGTGGAAAAGCTGCCATTTCACTCAAAGTTTTTTCTCTTTTGATGACCGAAACAGCTGTACTAATTTCTGCCTCTGTTAGCGAAGTGAGAGGATGGGAAATCGAAGGCTGTTGAGCCGTCAATATTTGCATTAGTCCCAGTAAGATAGAAATTATGACAATGATGGGAATCGCTAGCCACAAAAAACGCTTTAGCCGCTTAATCATCTTTTACATTTTTACAAAAGACTTATAGTTATCTATTTCTCAGCCGAAGCTTGAAACCCGATAAATTAAGAAGCTAAATTGATTTGTCAATAGTGTCGCCAATTGCAAAACCCAATATATTCCTCGATCCAGTTGATCTAGCCCATAATTTATCAAAATAGGTTAACTGGATCAACATCAGTGAAGAACATCTGTATGGACGAGCAATTAAAGCGTGAGGCAGCAGAGCATTATACACGCCCTTGGTCTGAAAGGCGAGGTATTGAGTCGACTGATCGAAATGCTGCCATTGTACTTGTGAAAGTACCATTAAATCAGCTATCTGATGCCCTTGCTGAAAAAGCGATCGCATCCCAGCGTAATGTAATGGGATCAGAAATCGAAGTGTCAGGCGCTTTTTTGTTCGCGTATCAACTAGTTGGACACCCTTGGTCGATTATGATTTCTGGCGACTTGTCTTATCCATCAATTTTGGAATCAAGCGAGTTAGCTCAACTTTCAAAACAGTTAGGACAAGCAGTTATCATGCTGCTTGTAAGCGACAGTGCAAACACAATCGGCTATGACTTGTTTGAGGGTGGAGAATTAGTTGAATACTTCAGGGGGGCTGATGGTGAGTTAACTGACGATTCTAATGAATATGGAATTCAGTCCCAGCGATATCTATTGTTTCCGTACCCAGATGATCTTGATGATGATGATCTCGAAGATGATGAGTACTCCGAAGCCCAACAGATAGCATACTTTTGGTCGCGTCGTCGCCAAGTAACAGCCGAAGAGATTGGGAATATTTGGAGTTTTGCACGTCAGCTTATGCTTGATTATGATGCGTTTGATCCTGCCATTGACTCTAGATATCTAGTAGGAGGATACTCTTCGAGACGTGGTCGCTATCGAGTTCAAAATCCAGGATTCGGTTTAGTTCTTGGTTATGACGCAGATGGAAGTAGGCAGATAATTGCTTCTGTACCTGATTTAGTTAGGGTTGATTACTTCAGATTCGGAAATTGATTTGCTATGGAATAAATTTATAAAGACTCTACGCTATCGTCAATGAAAAATCAAAAATAGCAAGCGCATTTATCTCACGTTGCTCAATCTAAAATCTAAAATTATTTGATACCTTAGAGGATATTTGAAAAGTGATTAGCTGTGATTTTAGGCACTTGTTGATCCCCCCTAACCCCCCTTAAAAAGGGGGGAACCGGAATTAAAGTCCCCCTTTTTAAGGGGAGCCACTGCGTTGGGCGGGTTCCCCGACTTGAAGCACGTGGCGTGGATTTAGGGGGATCTAAAACGTTTTGCTACTGATAAGAGGACTTTTCAAACATCCTCTTAGCAATTATGCAGAAACCAAACGGCGTAAAGATTCAGCACGGCGTTTCGCAATAGGGTTATTTGGATCGAGCTTTAGTGCTTCTTCGTAGCTTTGTAACGCCTGAGTAGTTAATTTTTTCTTCTCATAAGCGTGTCCAATATTGTTCAACCCTGTTACGTAATCTGGTTTCGATTTCAGGGCTTCTTTATACTGACGAATTGCTAAGTCATATTGCTCTTGGGTAAAATAAATATAACCCAGCCCGTTGTAAATTGGGGCAATATTTTCTTCTCCCTCTTCTTCGGCAGCTTTCAGAGCTTTTTGAAAAAGCGCGATCGCTTGGGAATACAATTTTTTTTCTGAATAAATACTGGCTAACTCATAATATTCTTGAGTCGTACCCTTTTCTTTCTCTAACTTCTTTCGCAATTTCGCAAAGGAGCCTTCAATCTTGCGAGTTTTGAAAATCTGGCGAAGAATACTCACAGCCGCAATTGTGAGTATAACCACCAAAATTGAGAGATAAACAACGGCTAGACTGTTATCCATTGCTGCAAATACAAATATTAAAAGTTGCTTCTGTAATCTATTATCAGCTTATTGGGGATGATGGAGATAAGGATAATTATCTTAACTCCTAACTCCTAACTCCTAACTCCTAACTTATTTACGGTAAACCCCAATATTGAGAGCGTTTCTGGAGCCAACCTTCTTCTAAGTAACGAGCGATCGCTAGATTTACATTTCGTCTTAACTTATCGTACTGCAATCCCTTGGGCATAACTACAGCCAAGGGTTCAGTTGATAGCTTAGTTGGCAGTAGCCGATATTGAGGATATTGTTGCACCCAACCGCTTAGAACGGTAGCATCTGCGGCAAAGGCTACGGCGGCATTACTTTCTATTTTCTCTCGTGCTTCGTTATAAGAATTTACTCCTACCAACTCGGCGTTTGGCACATAGTACCGAACTTTAGCAATGGTGCTGGAGTTATTCAGGACGGCAATTTTTTGTTTTGCCAAATCGCTCAACTGTTGCACAGAGGTATCTTTTGTAACTAATACAGTGCCATCCAAATAGTAGGGAACACTGAAACTAACTATCCGACTGCGTGACTCGGTTGCTGTCACCCTAGCGATCGCAAAATCAACTTTCTTGTCTAAGACTACAGACAGGCGATCGCGATTCGCTACAGGTTTCAATTTGACGGCATCTGCTTTCCCAACCAAGTCAAGTGCTAATCGCTGTGCCAAGTCAATTTCTAAGCCTTGCAAATTGCTACTGGCATCTCTAAATCCCAAAGGACGCAAGTTATCTTTGACAGCAACAGTGAGATAGCCGCGCTGCTGAATTTCTGGCATTTCGGCGGCAGATGCAGTGAATCCTGTCCCCACTATGGAAAAGCAAGATATCCAAAAAATAGTGGCGGATAATACCAGATGTAACCGAGTAATTACTTGCCATCTGTTACATCTGTTATGCATCCGTGGCCACCTTTATCCTTTAGCTTGAACTGCTAGTTCGGCGACTTTGCCAAAGCTAGCTGGATCGAGGACTGCTAATTGTGCCAACATCTTGCGATTTAGTTGGATATCAGCTTTTTTCAAGTTACCGATCAACTGGCTGTAGCTCAAACCATGTTGTCTAGAAGCAGCGTTGATGCGGGTGATCCAGAGGCGACGAAAATCGCGTTTTTTCTTTTTGCGATCGCGGTAGGCACTCCGTAGCGCCTTCATTACTTGTTGGTTGGCAGTTCTAAACAGAGTTGAGTGAGAACCGCGAAAACCTTTAGCTAGTTTGAGAATTTTATTGCGGCGCTTCCGAGCTACATTACCGCGTTTTACCCGTGTCATAACTTATTTCCTGAAGGACTTACAAATATGGGAGCATCAAGCGCACGTTGAGTTCATCGCGTTCATGTACAAGGGCGCTTTGGGACATGCTACGCTTTTTGTCGGAAGATTTGTGTTCTAAAAGGTGGCTTTTGCCAGCTTTCCGACGGAGGATTTTGCCGGTGCCGGTGGCACGGAATCGCTTCGCTGCGGCTTTACGAGTCTTGAGTTTAGGCATAGTATAGCTTTAATTCGACACGATCCACTATTATACTAAATAAATGGCTGGAATGGAAATTAAGTTAAATCGGCGGTTATAAACTACACACGTAAAATCTTATCTCTGTATTCTCTGCGTGGCAGTTGCTTCAAGTCGGGCATTGCCCGCCCAACGCACTGCCTCGCCTCTGTGGTTCGTTCATTTGGATAATTTATTTCCTGGAAATCCCTAATTAATGTTTGTTTAAAATATTTAATTTTTAATTGGATCAAAGCGACTTGACTCGTCGTTTTGCATCTACGCTCTCCAAAAATAGAAACTTATTTAAATATTTTTTACAGGAGTACGATCAATAATCATGCACAACCCATCGCTACAGCAGGGTTAGTGCGGGATTAAGCGGAGGTTCAGTAGTGTTTGAAATCAACAGGCGGCGGAATAACCCCAGGTGGAATATCACAGAAGACTTGGCTGGGTATATGTTCATGATGCCCGCGATTTTAGTTTTGGGGACTTTTGTCGTCTTACCCATTCTCTACGCAGTTTTTCTTTCCTTGCAAAAAGTTCAACTTCTCGGCGGTATTGAATACCAGTTCATCGGTTTTCGGAACTTCACGCGATTAACTGGAGATGAACGAGTTGGGATTGCTTTGATAAACACAGCACAATATGTAGCCATTGTTGTGCCAACTCAAACAATCTTAGCTTTAATTCTGGCGGTAACTTTGAATTCTGGGATTCGCGGTAAAAACTGGTGGCGCATCCTCTACTTTTTACCCACAGTCACTTCTTCAGCAGTGCTGACGCTCATTTTCATGTGGATTTATAACACTGATGGGCTACTAAATGATTTTCTTGCTTTTGTGGGGCTACCTACTTATAACTGGTTAGGCGATCCAGCCGTTGCCCTCAAAGGCATTATGATCATGAACATTTGGTCAACTGCGCCGTTTTTCATGGTGATTTATCTGGCGGCGTTGCAGGATATACCCCAAACTCTTTATGAAGCGGCAGAACTCGATGGCGCAGATGGGTGGAAGCAATTTATCCACATTACCCTTCCCTTGCTTAAGCCTGTAACCTTCTTTGTGGTATCAGTGGGGGTGATTGGGACTTTTCAGCTTTTTGACCAGTCTTACATCTTTTCTGGCGGTACTGGCGGGCCAAATAACGCTACCTTAACAGTGGTGCTGCTAATTTACCAAGCTGTGTTTCGGAATTTACAAATGGGATATGCAGCTGCGATCGCATTTTTGTTAGCAGCCGTCATCATCACCATCACTTTGATTCAACGGCGACTTTTCGGAGGCGAACGGATTTGACTAAAATCTCTGGCTTCAAAGTCTTGTTATACGTCTTCCTGACACTTTATGCGATCGTTACCCTAATTCCCTTTCTCTGGGCACTTTCAGCATCATTTAAGCCGCTAACAGAGATTGTCAGTGGTGAACCCAACTTTCTCCCCAAGAATTTCACCCTTGACAACTACAGGCAAATCTTTCTCCAAGAACCATTATTTTGGCGCTGGCTGTTCAACAGTGTAGCGATCGCCTTCAGCGTCACCCTTTTAAACTTATTGTTAAATTCAATGGCTGGTTATGCCTTAGCAAGACTGCGCTTTGTCGGTAAGCGCTTTTGGTTCTTTCTAATCTTGGCAGTACTAGCAGTACCAGCGCAAATCACCCTAATTCCCACATTTTTGATTTTAAAAGCGATCGGCTGGTTGAATTCTTACCAAGGCATGATTGTGCCTAGCATGGTTAATGCCACTTTCATCTTCATGATGCGGCAATTTTTCGTTAATTTTCCTAAAGAACTAGAAGAAGCTGCTCAACTAGATGGCTTAAATACCTTTGGAATCTTCCGATATATTGTCTTACCTCTAGCAAAACCAGCACTAGCAGCACAGGCAGTTTTTGTGTTTATGGGAAGTTGGAATAATTTTTTACTGCCTATAGTTATCCTATTTGACCCAGAAATGTTTACCCTTCCTTTAGGGCTGAATACCTTCAAGGGTCAATACATCAGCTATTGGAACTACATCATGGCAGCCTCTATGGTCTTTACCCTGCCAGCATTAGGTATTTACGCCTTTTTTAATCGTTACTTCATTCAAAGCGTTACCTTCACCGGAGGAAAAGGTTAATAGCTATAGGGCATTAGGAAACTTTTCGCTTCTTCCCTACTCCTCACTCCCTACTCCCTACTCCCTCTCCCAAACAGTATTTTGGGCAACAAATTGCACTCCTAACGTGATATTGGTATTACAGCGACTCAATCTCTATCTATCAGTTAACAAGCATTATGGGTTTTGCAGACCTATCGATCGCAGAGATAGCAGCCGACTACAGCATACCTGTAGAAAAAGTGTTTTCTCTGTGCAACCAACTGGGAATCGCCTACAAACACCAAAAGACCCGTTTGGCGTTAGAAGATGCAAAGGCAATTATTTCCCAAATATCGTTTGAAACACACCCAAAAGGTACTAGCGACTTGGTGGGTGATGACGAGGACACCTAAAGGGTGATCTTGGGCTTTAGCTAATCATTTATAGCTAATGACAAAAAACAATGAGTCATTAGCAATTAGCAGCTTGGAGATTGAGAATCGCTTTCTTAGCTGTGTTGAGCGTCAAAATTTTTAAGGGGAAACATGTTTAGAAGACTAATTGGCGTTGTTGTGGCCACTGTTTTACTCTCGTTTCAGTTGCTTGTCGGTAGCGCGACAGCAGTGGAATTGGACAAAGCTACCCGAACAGTGCCATTAAATACTCAAGGTGAAACCACAGTACTTAGCCTTAAACAAGTCAAAGAAGGCAAACGCTTATTTAATTACGCTTGCGCCCAATGTCATGCCGGGGGAGTTACCAAGACAAACCAGAACGTGGGACTGACTCCAGACGATCTGGCACTGGCAACACCCAACCGTAATAACATTGAAGGCTTGGTAGATTACCTGAAAAATCCCACTACTTACGACGGAGAAGAAGAGATTTCCGAAATCCACCCCAGTATCAAGAGTGCAGATATTTTCACAGCAATGCGAAATCTGACAGATGAGGACTTGGAAGCGATCGCTGGTCATATTCTCATCCAACCCAAAATCGTTGGCACTAAGTGGGGAGGCGGGAAAATTTATTACTAAATCCTGTAAGTAAGTCATTGGGAATTGGGAATAGGTCATTGAAAAGAGGCAGAGGGGCGGAGTGCGGGGGGCAGAGGGGAAAATTCATCTCCCTTGCTCCCTGCTCTCCTGCTCCCTGCTCCCTGCTCCCTGCTCCCTGCTCCCTGCTCTCTGCTCTCCTGCTTCCCCATTCCCCAGCTTTTTACAATAAATTGCTCCCCCATTCTTAAAAAAAATTGTATCTATGACAGATTGTCATATTTGGCGTTGATTTTATTTAAAATGAGAAAGGAAAAAAAATTGTTTGTTAGGAGAGAGCCATGAAATTAATTTCGGCAAACTTGCGACGGCTTGGTTTAGCGGTGTTGACAATCCTTTTAGTTGTTAGCAGCTTTGCAGTTTTTACTCCCAGCGCTTCTGCTGAAACCTATAAGGTAAAATTGGGTAGCGATAAAGGACTGCTAGCATTTGAACCGAAGAAGTTGACAATTAAACCAGGTGACACAATTGAATGGGTGAACAATAAGGTTCCTCCCCATAATGTTGTGTTTGATGCTGCCAAAAATCCAGGCAAGGACGCTGCTTTAGCAAAATCTCTGTCTCATAAGCAGTTGCTGATGAGTGCTGGTAAAAAGGAAACAACCACTTTCCCCGCAGACGCACCTGCTGGTGACTACACCTTCTACTGCGAACCTCACCGTGGTGCTGGTATGGTTGGTACAATCACTGTCCAAGGCTAGAAATGCCTACCTTTGACGCAAGATGCTTTCTCAGTGAAATTACCTCATAGCAATACGCCACACTCCTAGAGTGACGCACCAAATGCATAAATGGCGGTAACGAGTCCTATCTTCCCCTAAAATGCTAAACAACCTGTAGCGATTGAGGGATGAACTCGTTACCACCAATTTTGATCATATTTGACTTAATCAGGCATTAATCGCGTTTATACTCTTGCTGGAGGCTTGTTGCGAGGAAATTCTTTTGAGAATAGTTTTATTTATCTTAATGATAGCGATCGCTCTATTCAAACTGACATTCATTAGTCCAGCATTAGCTGCCGAAACATCCAACGGGGCTAAAATTTTTGAGGCTAACTGCGCTTCTTGCCATATAGGTGGCGGTAACATCCTTGTTACCCAGAAAACCTTGAAAAAGGAAGCATTGTCAAAGTACCTAGAAAATTATAACAGTGACTCTATCGAGGCGATTATCCATCAAGTGCAAAATGGCAAAAATGCCATGCCTGCCTTCAAAGATAAGTTAAGTGCTGAAGAGATTCTGGATGTAGCTGCTTACGTTTTTCAAAATGCAGAACAAGGCTGGTAAATTGGGAGCATCCTAAATGTGTAAAAACATAAGCTGTCATTGCGTAGGCGCAGCCTTCCCGTAGGGTACGTAATGAAATGGAGCGTACGAAGCAAGCTACGCGCAGCGTCTCTAAGAGTTGCAATCGCAGTATCTAAACTTTGCGTTCGCGAAGCGTGTCCGAAGGACTTATGCTTCATTCTGATTCACTTCATTCGCAATGACAATATATTTGATAAATTTGCTTTCATTGGGATGCTCCCGGTAAATTTATAGCAGTTCCAATCCGGTTCGCATAAGATAATTTACCTATCTATAAAGAGACGTTGCAATGCAACGTCTCTTTATACAAGAATGGTAAGTTTTTTTGTGGACGCGGTTTCTAACCACTTTTTTCAAATCTCAAATCACCAACGGGTGATTATTGATCTAGATTAGACTTTTCTCTGTCTTCCTTAACTTCGCGCAAAAGTTTTACTAATTTTTCATTTGATTCAGTAGAAGTTGTAGGCTGACTTTTATTGACTCTCGGTAGCAATAGAGTTTCAGAAGTAGTAATCTCTGATGAAGGTGTGGACTGCTGATTTATGATTGGTAGTTCAGATAATGGTTTGGGAGTAGCCGTCGGTGAGAACTGAGACTGATTGCCATTGACTCCTGGTGAAGCTAATGGTTGAAGAGTACCTGTCGATGAAGGCGTAGGCTGATTCTTTCTGATTCGCAGTTCAGGAAATGGTTTAGAAGTATCTGCTGGTAAGGGGGTAAGCTGATTATTATTAATGCCTGGTGCAGATAATTGATTAGTCCCAGTAGTGTTGCTGGTGCTGTTCTGGAAACTTAGATTAAATGGATAGGAACTAATCTGTTTATCTCCCTTGGGGGATTGCTTGTTGAAGTATTGCCTTGCTTTTAATTGCAATTCTGGAGAAAGTAACTTGTTTTGAAACTTGATATCTAAGACTTTTCCATCAGGATCTACCACTAATACACCCAAAACAGCGCCTTCAAGATTCGGTTTATTTGTAGGTAATGTTTCGCGGATGACTGGTTTTTGTTCAGCGTTAGGGTATTTTTGCTGGACTTCTTTTCTCAGGTTTGCGTAGGAGTCTAACTGTGCAGTTGCCAGTTCAGTTCCTTTTCCAGATAAATTGGGTGTCTGGAGTGTGGTTCCCCTAGTTCCGATTAAAGTATCTCCGCCTCTTGAAGCTTGTTTAAGGGAATTTATCAACGGGTTTGGAGAAAATCTAGACGCATCATTACCCGATTGCATCATCTGTGGAGTGATATTTGTCTGTGCTGTTCTAATGGAGTTAGTGTCAGATAGGGGCTGAGATTGGGCATTTTGCAGCATATCACCATTTATTTTCTCCGGCTGCAATTCTGGCAATCTATTTACATCCAGTGGTTTACTTGGCTCGTATTTGGTGTCACTAACATTTACACGAGGAACTGGAGAGAATTTGGCGTTGTTGTTGTATTTAGAATTGTCAAATTTAGAGGCATCAAATCGCAAATTATCGCTAGGAATCATCCGCAATGACTGTCTTGTAGGCAAGGAGGAGACTTGATAATTATTTGATGATGGGGGTAGCGGAGGCAGTACTAGCTGACTGGTAGATGGCGGTGCAGTTAATGGGGGTAATCCACTTTGGGCGCTAAAGTTAGGGGTAGAAAGTGGTGCTATTGGAGGAAGTTGTTGTAAACCAGTTTGGGGAGTGGTTTGCGGCAAACGGTTTTGATCGGCTTGGCTCAATTCCAAAAGTCCGACAGTTTTTGATGATGCTGTATCTTTGGGTTTGCTAGAATCCATAGGCATCAATGGCACAATCATCGCGATCGCACCGTGGATTCCAAGAGAGGCTATAGCCGCTATCCCAATTGGCTGGCTTAAAAGGTCTGGTATATTTTTAAACAGGGAGACGTAAGACATAGTTTTTATCGTTCACTCGGCTCAGTTACAGTTGACTAGCTATTTTCTCTTTTCGACTATATTGCAAAATATCGCAATATATGCGTCCCTCTAAGGAAATAATAATTTCCTCTCATGGCAATGAAAAGGCATAAATTGCCATTTTTTCAGGTTTATAATTCTTTAATGATGCTGGTTCATATCTTCAAATTTGAGCTTAACTAAAGAGATTTTTGAAAAATTAGTACTTTTGATTTCTTATTCTTAATGACGCACACAATTAAAATTAGTATCTGGGATATTTATTAAAGTTTAAGTGAAGCTACAAGTCTGATTACATCATAAAGTCTGCTGAAGTTGCCTTGTGTTTGTAATCTTTTCCAGTCAACAAAGCTTCTGTAAGAGATGGTACACAAGCTTTGTCCGAGAGTACTCCTATGAGAGAATACTACCACATCAGCAGCCCCAAAAACTGTTGTAGATTGTACAATTTTATTGACATTCTCTTTCTAAACCCCAACGAAGCTAAAGCTATTTGGGTTTTCCTAAAAAGAGTTCAGTTTGGCGATCGCAATTATAGCTGGGAATTGGGAATTGGTTTATCCCTTTCCACTCCTCACTGGCTAAAGGCCCCGCTACCGCTAACAACACTCAGTACTGATGAAGGGCATTGAGCTAATTAACTTATCGGAAATATTAAAAAAATTTATTTTTCTTTAAAAAGTGCAACATCTATTAATATTTCGTAGTTAAAATTAGAAAAGAATAAATACTTAGTTAAGAACAGGAGGGGTAAGCTATGGAAAGCACCCAGTTCGATAGGATTGCGCGACGAATAGCAACGATATTATCGGTCGCTATCTTGACTTTGTGCTTAATTTATGTATCTACGGGAGTTTTGCTTGCTTTTTACTATGAACCGACAGCAGGCGGTGCTTATAACTCCTTAAAGATGATTAATACACAAGTGCCATACGGCTGGTTGTTTTGGAGAGCGCATAACATTGCTGGTAACGGGGTAATTGCGATCGCTCTGATGCAAATTGTCGTGATGTTTTTAGGTCGCCAATTCCGCAAGAGTTGGCTGACTGCTTGGATTAGCGGGATTTTGTTGACCTTAAGTGCCATCGGTCTGGATTGGACAGCGATGATCCTAGATTGGACTCAAGAAGGATACTGGCGTTTTAACATTGAGTTGGGAACCATCGAAGCCATTCCTTTTATAGGTGGACAGCTGCGCGAAATCCTAACTGGGGGTGGAGCGATTAACACAGTTACTGTCGAACACCTTTACACAATACACAGTTATCTGATTTCGGTGGCGACGCTAATTCTTGCCATAGTTCATTTATCTGCTTTACTGTGGCAGGAATGGCAAATGTATCAAGAAGCGCCAAGACCAGAAGTTGATAATTTGCAAAAACTACCAGAAGGCGAATTTATTCCTTCCCAAAGCTGAGTGCTGTTAGCGGATAGCTATGATAGCTATGGTTTAGCCCGTGAGGTACAAAATATAGGACTCAAAATTCAGATATAAACTTTATATCTTCTTCTTTCTCCTGCCCCCTGCCCCCTGCTCCCTGCCCCCTGCTCCCTGCTCCTGCCCCCTGCCTCAGCCCCCAGGAGCCTCACTAGCAGACAATTGGACGAGGGATAGATCTTCAACCTCCGCTAACTTTTCTAGAGACAGGGGAGTGGATTGAGTAACACCAGATAAGCGTTTTAAAAGGCTAGGTCTGGGGTCATACAATAGGTAAATAATGCGATCGCCAATTTCCCAATCTTGGTTAACTGGCATTACCTGTAAGCGTTCTTCTCGTTCTACCAATAGCGGTATCAACACCCCAGTCCGAATCTTTTCTTGAATGCGATCGCATTGAGTCGAAAATTCCAACTCATTTAACGTAGTTGTCCCTAGCTTGACTCGCCCATCATTTAAATATTCATTCCAAGTCTTAATCGCTAAGTCTGGGATAAAAGCTTGATTAACTTTATTACTAACCGAAATACTTGCTTGCGGATCGCGGGGGAAAACAGCTAAGACACGTGGTGGCTTAAACTCCTCGGCTGCTCGTTGAGCCAAAACAAAATTCACCTCACCATTACTTGTCATCGCCAAAAAAGTCCCCATCGAAGCAAGTCCCGCCTCTTCCAAAACAGCAGCATCCAACCCACTACTAGCAATCACTCGCAGATTTTGCGCCTCAGCTTGCACAAGACATTCGGGGTCAGTATCAATCATGACGACATTTTCTCCCCGTTCTTGAAAGAACCGGGCAATCAAAAGACTCAATGGATTACAACCCACAATCACTACCCCAGTTACATCCTGAGAAGTGATTTGCAGCCATTTAGCAACCCAGCCAGCTGTTAGCCCTTGGCAGACAACAGTCATAATAATTGTCAGGAAGACTAGAGCTTTAATGGAATCACCGCCGTTAATGCCGCTCTGGGTAAGGGAAATTGCAAAAAATGAAGCTACAGAGGCAGCAACAATTCCTCTCGGAGCAACCCAGCTTAAAAATAGCTTCTGTCGCCAATTTAAATCGCTGTTCCAGGTACACAACAGGATATTAATCGGGCGAACGACAAACATTAATACCAAAACAGTGAATAAACTACCCCAACCCAAAGCAAACACACTGGCAATGGATAAATCGGCAGCTAATAAGATAAATAGCACCGAGACGCTGAGAATTGTCAGTTGACCCTTAAAGCTCCTTAACAGCCGTTCTTCTGGAACCGAGGAGTTAGCAAAGACTGCTCCGGCAACAACTGTCGTCATGACTCCCGATTCACTGCGGATTATTTGCGATAAGGCAAACAGACCCCAAAGTATCGCCAACACCACTAAGTTTTTTAGCTCAAATGAGAGAAAACTGGCGCGTTTGAAAATCAAGCTCATCAGATAACCGCCAGCACCACCAATTGCCGCACCAACACCCAGGCGCATCAGCAAACCAGCGATCGCATTAATGGGGTCAGCATCGCCGTTTAAAATGGTATCGAGGACAACGAAGGCAAGAATCGCTCCTACAGGGTCAATTAAAACCCCTTCCCCTTCTAAAAGTGTTGCTACTTGCCGATCTACATTGATTTGTTTCAGCAAAGGGCCAACGACAGTTGGGCCTGTCACCACAATGATGGAAGCATAGAGAAAAGCTATATTCCAAGGAAATTCACCCAGCCAATGGGCAGCCATACTCCCACCAAGGAGTGTGATTAGCGTTCCTTGAGTGACGAGTAATTGTAAGCTGACTGAAACTCTGCCTAATTCTCGCAGATCCAAATTCAGTCCGCCTTCAAACAAGATTATTGCAGTCGCTAGGGAAACAATAACTTCTAATCCAGTGCCTAGTATATGGGGATGCAACAACCCTATGCCATCAGAGCCGAACAATATGCCTAACAGCAATAACAAGACAATGCTGGGTATGCGAAAGTATGCAGCCAGCACTTGAGCGCTAATGCCTGCAAAAACAGCGATCGCCATCTGTAAAGTAATTTCAAAAGATGCTTCCATGTTGGAGATTTTGAGCGATTTATTTCAAAATCTTTGGTAAAAAATCGTAGATATTAACTCTACAGGGTACAACATCATACCCTTTTGTCCCTTGCAGAATGTACCGCTTTTTCTATTTGAGACGATCTCGAAGTTCCCAGCACTGGACGCTGATGCATACTGCGGCTGACCACAGGAACTTCTACGAAATTCTTTTTGTGTCTCCATCCTTTGTATCCTTTTCAAGCTTTTGCTTCCACCCAGTTTACCTGTCACAAACTTTTTTTCGCAAAACCTGTTGACAACAACCAGAAAATTGGTTAACTTATAAAAGGTCTGAGTCCGATGCCCCCATCGTCTAGAGGCCTAGGACACCTCCCTTTCACGGAGGTAACGGGGATTCGAATTCCCCTGGGGGTACTGAAAAATAGAAACCCGTCTTTCTATAAGTTCATAAAAACGCTCATCCTGGAATAATCCTGGATGAGCGTTTAGTTATACATAGGATTCTTTGTTGGCTAACTCTTCTACACGTTGGTGAATAGCCACAAGATTTAACCGTAGGTCTTTACTCAGGCGATTTTCAATGATTCCTACTGGCATCGTGAGTTTAGGCCAAACTTGAATTGTGTAGCAAAGATTTGTTCCTACATACTCACCAAGGGAATAAGGCTCTAAGCACCAGCTACCAGAAAAGCCTTTGAAATCTCCCTCTACCATCCGAAAATTAATTTCTTTGGGGAAGCATTCTTCCAAATCCAGAACCACCCGCGCCGAAAAGTTGAAATTTAGTAAGCGCTGGGAGCCTACTTGCTCCAGTCTAATTCCACCATTGGGATGCTCGATTAGACGACTCTTAGCGAGGTTGGGGAGAAAATCAGGTAAGGCTTCATAATCTGTCAGAACCTTCCAAATTTGTTCCACTGGTTGGGGAATATGGACTTTGGCGCTGATTTGTCGCTGTCGCTCTGCTATTTTCTGAATTTGAACTTCTACTTTAGCTGTCAAAGCGACTATATCAGCAGTTAAATCCCCTTCGAGGTTGGTGTCATCACTAGGAGACTGGAAATCAGGGTTCTCTATTGCGTTCTGTTCTTTAGTCACGTTCAGAATTATAGTTTGCTTTCGTCAGAAAATTGGGGCAGACTCAGGGTAAAGCAAATTTCGCTCTGTTCAGAATCCGAGATGGGGAGACTTTCAACTGCGATCGCTCCATTCAAATGCTGCACTAAAGACTTGACTAGAGCAAGTCCCAAGCCAGTCCCTGGAGTCCAGCGTCCTTTTCCGCGACGGAACTTGTCAAAGATGTAGGTTGCTTCTTCTTCGGAGATGGCGTGTCCTGTATTCGTCACCTTTATGATAACTCGATCGATTTGTTGATCGACTCGGTGAACAGCTTCTAAATGGACGGTGGTATCATGCTGCGAGTATTTACAGGCATTAGTCAACAACTCTTGCAGGATGCGGTCAAAGCTCTCCAGTTCTGTTTGCAGTTTGAGCGATTCCTCTGGTAAATCTACAGAAATCTTTAATCCCTTCTCTGCGAGTTTCTTCTCAAAAGCCACTATTATATCCTGAATTCTATTATTTAAATCTATAGATTCTAATTGTGGAGCTTCGTGAGGTGACTCTAGTTTCTGGAGTGTCAACAAGTCATTAATCAAGTTGATTTCCTTTGTGCATTCCTGCTCTAGGATATCCATGTATCTAACTTGACGCTCTGGTGCGATTCCTGGCAAACGTAAGTTCCGAATGGACATCAGCATATTTGTCAAAGGATAACGCAAGCGATCGCTCATGTTGCTCAAAAATTCATCTTTGAGTTCATTGAGTTTTTGCAGCTGCTCAACATACTGCCGTGTTTTTTCTTGCATTTTTCTCTGGAGTTCCAGACTACTCTGGAGCTTCGCCGTCCGCTCATCTACCAAAGTTTGCACTTGGCGCAATGTCTGTGACTGAATTATGGCGTTACTGACTTGAGCGCAGACCATTTCTACAAGTTCTAATTCTGCTGTTTGCCAGGTGCGAGTAGTAGCTTGCTGTAGCACTAAAAATCCTAAGATTTTACCTTGACTTTCTAAAGGCACTAATAAGACCCCAGGCAATTGCTCTATTGCAAATAATGGAGCAGCTGCCGAGGTATCATTTTGCTCTGTATAGTTATCGAAAATGACTGCTTTTCCAGAATCCATGAAGGGACGCTGGCATAAACTACATTCCGAAACCAAGAAAGACTGATCTACTAAGGTATCTGTTTTAGTAGTGCGGCAAATTTGTGTTGCCTTAGCCCATTCACCAACCACTCTCGCCTTCGCTTTCGGAACTTGTTTTTTACCTTGAGTCCTAAATAATGGATCGGTATATTTTAGTAGTATAAGTAAACCTCGATCTGCCTGTAGAGATTCGGCAGTAGAGGCAATAACTAACTGGAGCATTTGATTAAGCTCCAAGTTGCTGCGATTCAATAATGTTAATTGCTTGATCAAGCTTTGATATTGATCGCCTTTTTGCAGATACTGTTGTTGATGAGTAATTAGTTTAGCTTGTGCTACTTGCGAAAAAGCGATCGCACAAGCAGATTCCACTTCTTTGAGTAGTTGTTTTTCTGAGTTACTCCAATCATAAGGTTGGAATTTAATCAGACTAATCACCCCATTATTATTGCCACCCAACCTCGTGGGAATTGCCAAAACAGCTTTTATGGGTAGCGGTAAATACTGACAGCCAATTACCAGGCTCTTCTGAACAATCGAAATGTCTTCAATAGTCAATGGTTCAGCAGCACATTGCAGCACTGGCGAGTGCATAAGCAATTGTTCCATCGAAAACATCTCTTCTGGATGTGGCAACCCTAGATACTCATCAGCACACCAATTAATAGTAGTTGCTTCATCGGATGTATCACCCGTGACAGAAACCAAACAGCAACAATCCACTTGAAAGGCGGTTCCTAGCAATTGGGCAATATCTTGCAACATCAATGCCGTGGCTGAAGTATTGGCGATGATTTGGTTAATCTTTTGTACCAACTGGCGGGCAGTTTCTTCCTGATGCTGCATCAGCTTGACTTTGTAAGTTTGTAGTCGATCTATGTCATCTACGTATTGTGGCGGCGACCATAAAGGCTTTTTCATTCTTGGCACGCCCTCGGATAATAAACCCATTGTTTTTGCACCCAACCCTTTGGCATATTCTTCACCGTTAGTTGTGTTGCGACACCTTAATAATTGGCAAATCTTATATGAATACTTTCTCTCACCTGTTATAGCCCTTTTCTCTAGCAGATGGCCAAACTGCGGCTATCTAAAGCAAATTGCTACATAAGTAGTGAGATACTTAGGATATTCTAAAATGACCCAGCCTGATTATTTTTAGCTGCTTTATCTTCTTTATATTCAGATAATTAACTAACTTTGACTCAGAATATCCTGTCTGTAAGTATACATAAACCGTAATTTCTCTGGAATCTCAGGAACCCTTCCAGTTATAACCGTAAAAACACTGAATCTATTTTAAGATTTTTGTAAAATTTTGTTTTTATTTTAGTCCTTTGACTAGCTATCCTTTGCTCTGTGTTGCTTTCAATCAAATATAACTAAGCCAGAGCATCAAACCAATTTTGGATTTTGAACTTTTCTGCGGAACGCTACGTTCAGCCGAAGGATTTGAGATTGAAAGAGACTACTGTCTGAGATCGAGGCGGACGATCAACCAAAAATCTAAAATATAAAATTCGTATCTCCTCAGAACTTCCTTTTATAAGCTATAAATCTTAACAATAAGTTTTACTCATTGGAGAAAATAAAGCTAAATTTTGAATGCAATCCAATTATTCAGTAATAAGACTTACGTACTGAAAACCTCAGACCTCCTCTGCGTAGACGCACGCACTAGGGAGTGTTTTCAAAGTCTTAGATCCCCCCAACCCCCCTTAAAAAAGGGGGGCTAAGAATCTCTTAAAGTCCCCTTTTTTAAGGGGGATTTAGGGGGATCTAAAAAATTATGAGGCTAAACGAGTAGTTGGAAAACACGCACTAGCCCCTAACAAACGCCAATTGCTCCACTTAGGTTGGGTATCCCTAAGTGGAGCAATTGGCTTCCCTTATACAGGGGTGTCTTAATAAAGCCCCCTTTTTAAGGAGGTTGGAGGATCTTTTGTGCGTACTAAATAGAATAACTAGGTTGCACTGCTTGAATATTAAGACTATCCAGCCAAACTCTCGACACTCAGAGGAACCATATCGCCATTCCTCGTTAGTCCTAACAACATCGGTTCTTGGGGTTGAATTAGTTGACCTGTGAGTACACAGCGTTCTTCTTGCTGGGCTGTGGCAGCTATGCTAGCTCGAATGTCCGATCGCGAAAACCGAGGCTTCCATTCACCGGATTTTTGCTGGACATAATTCCAAAGAATATCTCGAATCAGGGCTTGATATCCCTGATTCCCAGCAATTTCTTTGAGCTTATCTTTGAGTTCGCGCTCTAGACGGATGCTGGTAACTTCCATATCGGTGGTTGGGGTGCGAGCGATCGTATGCATCACTATTTCTCCTTAAAAGTATAGACAGGATAGTAATACAAGTGTAGTATGTTTAAAGGAATCTTCAATAGGTGAAATTTTCTGTGAAATCTATTTACCCCATCTCTACTTTAATTTTGTGCGCCACCAATTGCCGAGGCAGTTGGGAATCAGCCGCTATGGGAGTGGAGTATTTATTTATGGGCGATGGTAGCCAAAATTATGGGCAAATCACAGAGGGTAATTATGATTTCAGACATCTCAGCATAAGTGGGTTGATTGCAAAACCACAACTAGATGAAGAAAGCGGGGGGTACAGGCAAAGGAATGCTGTACCGATATGAGACCAGAAAATTTTCCGGTCAATTCTAACCCCCGCTTCATCCAAACAGGAAGCGGGGGTTTTTTTATAAGGAGTGAAGCTGTGACGATATCTCCAATGCGCGGCGCGAACGCAATGCAAGTGTTAGAGCAATCTGTGGTGGTGTTTTCTCAAAATTACTTGCCACTGTGTCAGATCAATATTAAACGGGCGATTGTACTGTTAGTAACCAACAAAGCTCAACCGTTAGGTTTGACCACAGAGGGCGGATGGCGAGTTCACTCACCCAACTTGATAATTGATGTGCCAAAACATATTCGCTTAACGATCGCTTCTAATGAGCGGATGTGGAAAGTTCCGCCAGTGAATCGGCGAGAAGTGTTGCGGCGAGATCATCACAGTTGCCAATATTGCGGTACTGGCAAACATCTAACGCTAGATCATGTCATACCGCGTTCTAAAGGCGGTTCTCACACTTGGGATAACGTAGTCGCAGCTTGTGAGAGATGTAACTCCCGTAAAGGCGATCGCACCCTGTTTGAATCTGGTATGCAATTACGTACCAAACCAAAAGCGCCAATTCACCCCGCGATTTCTTTTGCCGAACAGTTTTGGATAGATATGCAAGGAAGCCTGGAATAGCAGGAGAGCATAAGGAATGCTGAAATTAACTTACACTGAAAGCAGTTTTGATTTGGAACGTGTCACTCTGTCGCTAGAAGAATGGGTAGCGCAGCGAGTGATTTTGGCCCTGCGAGTTGGGCAAAGTTTGTGCATTGAACCCAGTACCGCTTCCTTTTTGCTCCCTGTTGATTTGCCAGGGGTAGAAGTGCTTAAAACTGAGGTAAAAAGAGATGACAGAGAAATCATTGCCCTCTGTGCTTGCGATACTCAATATCTGGAAGTCACTCTACAAGGTTCTTGGCTATCAGATAGTTCTAAGGATGTTGTAGGTGTGTTTTTCACCACTATGAGCGATCGCGCTGAGTTCTTTTTGCACAAACTTTGGCAAGAAGCTCAAGCTTGTGCTTCTGTCATGAGTGAATAAACGAAATAGTAGGGTGAGAAATTCTCACCCTTTATTGCGCCATTTGTAGCAATTCGGGAATTGTCACAAATCGGTAGCCTTGCTTTTTGAGTCCACTAATGATTTGTGGCAAAGCTTCTACAGTTCTGTGGCGATCGCCACCACCGTCGTGCATCAAAACAATAGAACCTGGTTTCGCGCCTTTCAAGACATTATTTACAAATGCTTGCGGTTTGGCGTGAGGATCGGTATCAGCTGAAGTTAGCGACCACATAATAACAGCATTTTTCTGGCTTTTCGCATAAGCGGCTAATCCGTTATTTAAAAAGCCTCCAGGAGGACGAAACAGAGCAGTTTTCACCCCTGTAGTTTTGTATATCAAGTCAGATGTGCGATCGATTTCACTTTTAGCTGTGGCTTCATCCATCCGCCGATACCAATGATGCCAAGTATGGTTGCCAATGGCGTGTCCCTCGGCTACCTCTTGCTTTGCTAGATCAGGATTTGCTTGTAAGGCTTGTCCTACCCAAAAGAATGTCACTTTTACATCATTTTGCTTGAGGATATCTAGCATTTGTAAGGTTGTCTTTGGCCAAGGCCCATCATCAATGCTCAGAGCAATAACCTTTTCGTTGGTGCTGAGTGGAACCTTATAAACTGTTTTTCCTTGAAATTTAGCTGGGACTGTAAATGTAGGGTTTTCTACTTTGACTGATGGCGGTAGTTGATCTTTTGCAGGATCTTGAACTTGTGCAGTATGGCTTTTGCTCACTGGCTGGTTTAACCCCGATTGTGGGGAAGTGCCTGGAGCAATACTACAAGCTGTAATCGTAGAGGCGATCGCGACAAAACTAATTATCTTTTGTCGCTTGAGGTAGTTGTCTGTCACGTCAGGCTTTTAAAAAACTCACCCAATCATAAGCTGTAGTTTGACTTTTAAGAGGTGTGAGCAAGTTCAAATCTAAGTGCAGAAGCTTTTTTAGACAATTTCAAAAAAACTTTCTCAAACCCCTTGACACCTCTTGTAGTATTTTGTAGTATATTTGTAGTGAGGCGAAAGACAAAGCTTCTCAAGGGTCAAAGTAATGTTCTACATACAACTCAAACAGAGGCGCTGGCATCAACCAGAGTCTTCAGTCAAGAAAGCCGCTTCTACTTGTAAAACATCTGAAGTAGAGGCAATCAACCAAAAAAGTTTTAAGTTTGCACTCAGCAAAACCACAGAATACACCCGTAATACACAACAGGCTTGCTACCTAGATTTGCGGTTGTTTTCCTAACAGTTTCTAACAGTAAAAAGTAAACTTTCTGAACCTTGAAAATTGAATAAGAAATGGGCAAGTTCACCAAAATTCTGTGCCTAAAAACCTAAAAGTTTAGGCACAGATTCAAACATGGGGGTATAGCTCAAATGGCTAGAGCGATCGCCTGTCGAGCGATAGGTTGCGAGTTCGATTCTCGTTACTCCCGTGCAGCCTTGTGGACGACTAGAGAAGTCGCTGTGCCTCTCAAACACAGAGAAGCGGGTGCAATTCCCGTCGAGGCTCCCAAATGGTCAGGTAGCCAAGTGGTTGAAGGCGTTGGTCTGCAAAACCGATTAGCGCGGGTTCAAATCCCGCCCTGACCTCTGGTGCGATCGCAGTGTAGCTTAATGGTAAAGCCCCTGGCTCATAACCTGGTATATGCGGGTTCAAGTCCCGCCACTGCCACCAAATGCAGGGATGGTGTAACGGCAACACCTCGTGACTCCAAATCCGATGTTCTAGGTTCAAATCCTAGTCCCTGTGTCAGACAATTTTGGATTTTAGGTTTTAAATTTTTTAATCTAAAATTCTGCAAATTATGCCCTCGTGGACGAATGGTTAAGTCAGTGTTCTTTCAAAACACAGATGCGAGTTCAATTCTCGTCGAGGGAATGATTTATGGGTCGGTGGCCGAGTCTGGCTGAAGGCGACAGTCTGTAAAACTGTTCTTTTTTGCGCGCAGGTTCAAATCCTGCTCGACCCACTATGGAGAGGTGGCTGAGTGGCTCAAAGCGTCCTCCTGCTAAGAGGAAACGGGTAATTAATACCCGTCGCAGGTTCAAATCCTGTTCTCTCCGTTTTGAGAGTGTGGTGTAACTGGATAACATCTCAGTCTACGAAACTGAAGACGTGAGGGTTCAAATCCCTCCACTCTCGCTCTTTAGATGATCTCTTCTTCTATCCCTCGGTAGCTCAGTTGGTAGTTAGCGCCTGTTTGAAAAACAGGAGGTCGTCGGTTCGATTCCGACCTGGGGGGCTTCGTTGCCTCATAGCTCAATGGTAGAGCAAGCGGCTGTTAACCGCGCGGTTGTAGGTTCGAGTCCTACTGAGGCAGCCATTCATTGCCGGGTGGACGAATTGGTAAGTCGCATCGCTCTGAACGATGAGGTTGCAGGTTCAAACCCTGCCCTGGCAATAAAGCCCTGTGGTGTAATTGGCAACATAACGCCCTTTGAAGGCGAAGATTCCAGGTTCGACCCCTGGTGGGGCTGCCAAACTTTGCTCTTGTAGCCCAACTGGAAGAGGCTGCCGTCTCAAAAACGGTATGTTGTGGGTTCAATTCCCACCAAGAGTACCAAAACTTGCTCCTGTAGCCCAATTGGAAGAGGTGGCAGACTTAAAATCTGTTTGGTTGTGGGTTCGACTCCCACCAGGAGTACCAACGGGATGTAATTCAGTGGCCAGAAGCCATGCTTTGGGAGCATGGAGTCGCAGGTTCGAGTCCTGCCATCCCGATATGCCCCTGTGACGGAACTGGCATACGTGCTGGAATCAGAGTCCAGATTTTGGAGGTTCAAATCCTGTCAGGGGTACTAATGCTCTCGTGGCGGAACGGAAGACGCACGCTTACCGAGGATCTAGTTTTTTGCAGGTTCAAATCCTGTCGGGAGTACCAAAATATCTGGGGTAGCGCAGGACTTTCGTGAACTCCAGGTCGCAGGTACAAATCCCTGTCACTCAGATTTCGCCCTTGTAGCCCAACGGAAGAGGCGCTTCGCTTAGAACGAAGAGGTTACTGGTTCAAATCCAGTCAGGGGTATTTGGTGAATATGCGGGGATAGAGCAACGGTGGCTCGTCAGGCTCATAACCTGAACATCAGCAGGTTCGACTCCTGCCCCCATCACCAAGATTAGTGCTGGTGTAGCTCAATTGGCAGAGCAACTGACTTGTAATCAGTAGGTTGCAGGTTCAATTCCTGTCACCAGCTTGACTAGAAATTAGTGAGACAATTTGTAACTAGGAAATCCTATGAAAAAGTATGAAACGAATTGCGATCGCTCAAGACACCCTCAAAATTCTCGAAGCCGGTCACTACTTCTCTCCTGAAGGTAAGCAAATTAATATTGGCCGAGAATTAGTATCCTGTATTGCTGGGACGGAATACTACGAGCCGGAAACTCTTTCAGCGATCGCCCGAAATATTCTCTCAGGTAATTCTCAATTTGCAAAGACTGAATTTACAGTGAGAAATGAGACAACACTTATGGGAGCCGAACGCACAGCGCGATGTCTACGACGGGCTACGCCTACGCAGAAATTTGAAAGAATTGGAGTTCTCAATTTTGCTTCTGCTAAAAATCCTGGTGGTGGATTTATCAAAGGCGCTCATGCTCAAGAAGAAAGCTTAACACGCAGTTCTGCACTGTACAAAAGCTTGTTGAAATGTCGCGAATACTACGATTTTCATCGCGCTCATAAATCCTTGCTCTACTCAGATCGCATCATTTACTCTCCTGGTTGTCCAGTATTCCGAAAAGATGATGGCACTCTGCTCGAAGAAGCTTATTTGGTCGATTTTATTACGACTTCCGCTCCTAATGCTGGTCAAATTTGGAGAAAAGAGCCTGAAAGTGTAGAAAAAATCAGAGAAATCTTGTATAAACGCGGTGAAAAATTATTATCTCTGGCTGCTTCTAAAGGTTGCGATGCCTTAATTTTAGGAGCTTGGGGATGCGGTGTTTTTAGGAACGATCCATCAATGGTTGCTCAGATGTTTGCAGACTTCTTATTAGCGAATGGTCAATTTTGGGGTAAATTTAAAAGCGTTCTATTTTCGGTTCTCGATTCGAGCAAAGAAAGCAGGATTTTCGCAGAATTTCAAAAGCGATTTCCCTCGAATTCATAAAGATTTTTCCTAACGAATAGCAACCTCTAAAAATAATATTGGATTTTAAATAGTGCGGATATGGTGTAAAGGTAGCATTCGAGTCTTCCAAACTCTAGGCACGAGTTCAAGTCTCGTTATCCGCTTTAAAAACTTGCGGGTGTGATGTAATCGGTAGCATCTGAGTACGCCATACTCAGTGCGTGAGTTCAAGTCTCGCCACTCGCTTGCGTAGTCCTGTAGCTCAATTGGTAGAGTGTCTTCCTTACAAGAAGAATGTTGCGGGTTCGATTCCTGCCAGGACTACCAAATCTTGGGAGTGTAGCTCAATTGAATAGAGCTTCAAGTTTCTACCTTGAAAGTTGTGGGTTTAAGTCCTACCACTCCCGCCTAATGGGTCTGTAGCTTAATTGGTAAAGCGTCTAACTGGCTGTTAGAAGGTTGTCGGTTCGATTCCGACCAGTATCCACCAAATATGGGGTCATAGCTCAAATGGATAGAGCGCCTGCCTTGCAAGCAGGAGGTTATGGGTTCAATTCCTATTGATTCCACTGATGGTATCTGAAGCCAAAGTGGTCGAGGCGCTGGTTTGTGGAACCAGTCATAGCGGGTTCAAGTCCCGTCAGACGCCCCTCAATGGAAGATGCCGCTGAATGGACGGCAACTGGTCTTGAAAACCAGGGTATGGGCAACTGTAGGGGTTCGATTCCTCCATCTTCCTCTTTTTCCACCTGGAGCCGAAAAGCGAGGCGCTGTGCTGATAACACAGAAATAGGAGGGGCAGTACCTCCCTGGTGGATTTATATCTAGTGTTGGTGTTACAAGGCTTGCGATGTAATACGATCGCACCAACTCATTCTTTAAATTAACTAGGGTGGTTGGCATACCGGCTGTGCAGCGAGCTTTTAACTCGCAGAAATAGGTTCGACCCCTATACCACCCACTAAAGAATTAAAAATTTAAAATTAAGAATTAAAAATTAAGAAATGCAATTTTAGCTAGACTTTTGGCAATTGCTAATATGCAATTTGAATGCACGTTGGGTTATGGATAGGAACTAGCGATCGCTAGTTGAGCATGTTGCAATAATATGTCTTTATCCAGAGCATTTACGGGATATTGCGGTGTTATTGCCAGTAGTTTATCAATTCTTTCTCTGGCTGCTTCCACTACTGATTCGTCTAAACTACCCTTGCTGAGGGATTGGACGAAATCTTCAGCAATCTGATAAGTTCTTTCAAGAGATGATGAATTGATATTGCGTGAGACAATAAACAGGTCGCAACCTGCATGAAGCGATCGCGCTACAGTACCAGCTTTCATAAACATATCTGAAATCGCTTTCATATCCAAGTCGTCAGATACAACTACTCCTTTAAAGCCAAGTTCCTCTCTGAGTATGGTTTTGAGGATAGCCTGGGAAAGGGTTGCTGGCACATCAGGATCTATTCTGGGAAATAAGATATGGGCAGTCATAATTAAAGGGATCTGTACTTCAATTAAAGCTCTGAAAGGTATGAGTTCTCGAAGTCGCAGGTCTTCTAAAGTTAAATTTAGTATTGGTAGCTCAATGTGAGAGTCTTTGCTGGTGTCTCCATGACCGGGGAAATGTTTGGCGCATCCCAAAATTCCTGATTCTTGAAGTCCAAGGTAGTAGTCACGGGCATATTTTGTGGCGATTTCGGGAGTGTTACCAAAGGCGCGAGGGCCAATCACAGGATTGTTGGGATGGGAAAAAACATCTGCTACAGGTGCCCAAGATAAGTTGATGCCCAATGATTTTAGTTCTAATGCTGTGGCTTTTGCTACTTCACGGGCGTGCGATCGCAGCAACAATGCATGAGGAAATCGCGTAATCGGTAATGGTGTGCGAATGACACGGCCTCCTTCATGATCCAGAGTTATAAACATCGAATCACGTTCAGCGTATTCTCGTATCTGGCTGTTTAAATCCTTGAAGCTTTCTAGCCAAACTTGATATGAAGTGCCATCCAAAAAGTTTTTAGCAAAAAATATCACCCCAATCGGCTTTAATTCACTGAGGGCGCGTTTATCATCATCGCTTAATGTCGTACCAGAAATCCCTAGAATCAGGTGATGTCCAAAGCGTTTTAGCTCCTGCGATCCACTCATAATTTTTTACCTAACTGAGTTTTTTAATAGCAGTCTATAACCATTACAATAGATATTTTCTCAGATTAGATACACAGATTTGAAAAGAAATCAACTACTTTTGATATTAGATATTTTAAGTCAAAGGAATTACTTTGATTTCCTGAAATTTACTACACGTAAATTTAGATAAAATATTCGCCAAAACCTATTGTTAACAAGGGTATTGGTAATTTTGTTAGGTAGGTGTGCTAAGGTAAAATTCCCTTGGGCAAAAGTTTTTTGGGGAAGCGATCGCACAACAACTGCCAAATGTAACGGATTGCAACGTATAATGAGAACGATAAAACCATTAAGAAATATTGAAGGGCATTAAGGTTAAATGCGAGTAGCGATCGCGGGTGCTGGTCTAGCAGGACTTTCCTGCGCGAAATATCTCACGGACGCAGGTCATACTCCCATTGTCTTGGAAAGCCGGGACGTACTGGGTGGTCTGGTTGCGGCGTGGAAAGACTCTGACGGCGACTGGTACGAAACCGGTTTACACGCCTTCTTTGGGGCATATCCGAATATGCTCCAATTGCTCAAGGAGTTGGGCATTGAAGATAGACTCCAGTGGAAAGAGCATACACTCATTTTCAATCAACCAGACAAACCTGGGACACTCTCACGTTTTGATGTTCCAGATATTCCATCGCCTTTCAACGTCATTGCATCGATTCTCCGCAACAAAGACATGTTGACTTGGGAGCAAAAGATTCGATTTGCAGTTGGACTACTTCCCGCAGTGGTTCGGGGTCAAAAGTATGTTGAAGAGATGGATAAATACAGCTTCTTAGATTGGTTAAAAAGGCAAGGTGTAGACGAGCGGGTAACAAGTGACGTTTTTATCGCCGCATGTAAAGCCCTCACCTTTATCAATCCTGATGAAGTTTCAGCAACGATTCTCTTAACTGCACTGAATCGCTTTCTGCAAGAACGATATGGCTCAAAGATTGCATTTTTGGATGGTTCTCCCACAGAACGTCTATGCAGCCCCATCGTAGATTACATCACAGAACGCGGTGGAGAGGTGCGGTTAAATGCCCCTTTGAAAGAAATTTTACTCAACGCCGATGGCACGGTGAAGGGATACTTGATTAGAGGGTTAAATGGCGCAGAAGATGAAGTTGTGACGGCTGATGCCTATGTATCTGCCATTTCAGTTGACCCTTTGAAAGTCATGTTACCTAAACCTTGGAAGCTGATGGAGTTTTTTCAAAAGCTAGAAGGTTTGGAAGGAGTACCAGTGATTAACCTGCATCTGTGGTTTGATCGGAAACTTACAGAAATTGATCACCTACTTTTTTCGCGATCGCCCCTCCTAAGCGTTTATGCTGATATGAGCAATACCTGCCGTGAATACGCCAACCCCAATCGCTCAATGCTGGAATTAGTTCTAGCTCCGGCAAAAGATTGGATTGCCAAATCCGATGAGGAGATTGTCACTGCAACGCTTGCTGAGTTGGAAAAACTTTTCCCAGACCACTTTGGGGGAGACAATCCAGCAACATTGCTGAAATCTCATGTGGTGAAAACGCCGCGTTCAGTTTACAAAGCGACCCCTGGTCGTCAACAGTACCGTCCCGCACAAGTTACGCCCATTGCCAACTTCTATCTCGCCGGAAGTTATACTATGCAACGCTACTTAGGCAGTATGGAAGGTGCCGTACTTTCTGGTAAGCTGACAGCGCAGGCAATTTCTGAGGCTCTCCCGGTAGCAAATTCCTCAAACCTGCAAACGCTCACCCGACCGCCCGCAACGAATGCTGCAACTGCCTGATTCCCCCACGCGCATGAAAACGCTGGTCTCTGTAGACGAGTCATACAAACTTTGCCGACATCTCACAGCAAAGTATGCCAAGACTTTTTACCTGGGTACTTTGCTCATGAGTCCGGTAAAACGTCAATCTATTTGGTCAATTTACGCTTGGTGTCGCCGTACAGATGAATTGGTGGATGGGCCCGCATCTGCTATTACCACGCCAGAAACCCTAGACCTATGGGAACAGCAGCTGGAATCGATTTTTGCGGGACAACCATTAGAAAATTACGATGTCGCTTTAGCTGATACCCTCCAGCGCTTTCCGATGGACATTCAGCCCTTTCGGGATATGATTGCCGGTCAGCGTATGGACTTATATCGCAGTCGTTATGAAACCTTTGAGGACTTATACCTCTACTGTTACCGCGTTGCTGGCACTGTTGGCTTAATGTCAACAGCAGTTATGGGTATGGATAGCACCATATTTACGGCTCCGTGGCATCAGAACAAACAACCATATCTTCCCACAAAAGAAGCGATCGCTCTAGGAATTGCCAATCAACTCACCAACATCCTGCGGGATGTGGGAGAAGATGCCAAAAGGGGGCGAATCTACATTCCCCTTGAGGACTTGGAAAAATTCAACTACACCGAGCAAGATTTCTTCAAAGGGGTGGTAGATGATCGTTGGCGGGCATTGATGCGCTTTCAAATTGAACGGGCTCGCCAATTTTATACCATCTCAGACCAGGGAATTACTTATTTAGCATCCGATGCCCGTTGGCCAGTGTGGGCAGCATCAATGCTGTACGGCCAAATTTTGGAGGTCATTGAACGGAACGATTATGATGTGTTCAGTAAACGGGCTTTCGTTCCCCAGTGGAAAAAGTTACGCACCTTACCCTTAGCTTGGATGCGATCGCAAGTTCTTTGAATTTGTCATTAGTCGTTAGTCATTAGCAAATAACTAACGACCAATGATTAATACCCAATGCCCAATTAAAAATAACTATTGACTCTTCCCAACGAGTCTGGTAACATTGATATTCGTGAGTCATGGAGAGGTGGCTGAGTGGTCGAAAGCGGCAGATTGCTAATCTGTTGTACGGCAGGCAACTCCGTACCGAGGGTTCGAATCCCTCCCTCTCCGTTTTCCAGCTTTTAGTACACGGAATTATATTCTGTGTACTAAAGTAAAAAATAATATAAGCTTAAACACTTCTACCCCCAAAGATGGATGATATGATTTATCCTTTGGAGTCTTGGTAAGATCCAACTAACTTACAAACTTAGTTTGAATCTTAATTTTAGGCTCCTAAATGTTTGAGGAGTGAAAGTGATTTATGAAAAAAATTAGCGCCGCCTTAACCTTCAGTTTAGCTACCATCGCAACTGGGTTTTTAGTTGGGGCTTGTGGTGATACCAGTACCCCCAATGTTACAGCTACCAACGGAAGTTCCGCTACCCCAGCAGCAAACTCAACTACAACAAGCAGTGCTAAAGGGCTAAAAATTGGTTCCCTGCTACCGACGACAGGGGATTTGGCCTCTGTCGGACAGCAGATGTTAGGTTCTGTCCCTTTACTCGTCGATACAGTCAACGGTTGTGGTGGGGTGAATGGCGAACCAGTTACCTTGGTGCAAGTAGACGACCAAACCGATCCGAAAGCTGGTGCTGCCGGTATGACCAAACTAGCAACTTTAGATAAAGTAGCAGGTGTAGTTGGTTCCTTTGCTAGTAGCGTTTCTAGTGCAGCAGTCTCCATTGCTACGCCGAATAAAGTCATGCTGGTTTCCCCCGGTAGTACCAGTCCCGTGTTTACTGAGAAGGCACAAAAAGGCGACTTTAAAGGCTTTTGGGCGCGTACTGCTCCCCCTGATACTTACCAAGCACTAGCATTGGCTCAACTTGCCAGAAAAAAAGGTTTCAAGCGAGTTTCTACAGTCGTGATTAATAACGACTATGGCGTTGGCTTTGAAAAAGCATTTGTGCAAACTTTTGAAAAATTGGGTGGAACCATCGTTAATAAAGATAAGCCTGTCCGCTACGACCCAAAAGCGCAGACATTTGATACAGAAGCGGCGGCTGCTTTTGCTGGTAAACCAGATGCAGTCCTGGCTGTACTTTACGCTGAAACTGGCAGTCTGTTCTTGAAAGCTGCCTATCAGCAAGGTGTATCTAAGGGAGTGCAAATTCTACTTACAGATGGCGTGAAATCACCGACTTTTCCAGAACAAGTTGGCAAAGGCAGTGATGGTAAATATATTTTAACTGGAGCGATCGGTACAGTACCCGGTTCCGATGGCAAAGCACTAGAAGCTTTCAACAAACTGTGGAAGGATAAAAAGGGTAGTGAACCAGGAGAATATGCTCCTCAAGCTTGGGATGCAGCTGCGTTGTTGACATTGGCAGCACAAGCTGCTAAAGAAAATACAGGTGTTGGTATAGCCAGCAAAATCCGTGAAGTCGCCGATGGCCCTGGCACAGAAGTTACCGATGTCTGCGAGGGACTGAAGTTGCTTAAAGATGGTAAAAAGATTAACTACCAGGGAGCTAGCGGCAACGTAGATGTTGATGCTAACGGCGATGTCATCGGTGTATATGACGTTTGGACAGTAGGGGACGATGGCAAAATCAAGGTAATTGACAAAGTTACCCCCAAGTAGAAAGTTAGGAGTTATGAATAAAATACAGACGCGATTAATCGCGTCTCTACTCATAACTCCTGTACAGACGCGATTAATCGCGTCTCTTATAACCCAGTGAAGTTGTAACCAACTCCTAACAACAAGCCCACATCAGTTTGATCAAAAAATCCCGCATTCACAGAGGCGGTTGCTGTGAATTGAGCATTTAGAGGCACATCAATGCCAGCAGATGCCAAAAAAGCAAATTGCGAATTATCACCAGTTTTGTAAGCTGCACCAACTCCGATGTAAGGTGCGATCGCTAAAGGTTCGCGAAAAGCATCTGCTGACTTGAAGGTAAAATCGTATGTGATGGGAAGTAAAATTGTGGTGTTGTCACCAAACACAGCAGAAGGCCGCACCGATATAGAATTTGTCAATCCGACTTTACTAACTACCGCTAAGTTACCATCGCCTAAAGACGAGTTACCATCACCACTCAAACCAACATTACCAGCAATACCAATGTAGCTACTGCCACCACGAGTAGTTCTACCTAAATCAATATCCGATTGCGCCACTTTGGTAGCCGATGGTTCAGAAGTAGTTTGAGAAGTTGGTTGTACAAACTCAGAAGTAAGGGTCGCAGATGAGGTTGCCACTGTGCCTGGAATGGGTGTAGATGTTGCACCGGCATTTTCCTGTATTACAGGGTTTTGGGGCTGCTGTACCTTAGCTAAATTTGTTGCTGTAAATGTTTCAGTTGTTTCTGTAGAGAGCTTTTGGCTTACAGCGTCTAGTTCTGTACTAGACTCTTTGGGAGACGCTACTGTTGCGGAAGGATCGGTTAATGCCTGACTGCTTAACTTGTCCACTGTCTGGGCACTTGCTGATAAGCCGCTACTCAGGACTGCAAGAGCAGCTATACTTGGCAACCACAAAACACCTTTACGAAGAAAAATAGTATTCACATTCACTCCTAAAACAACATTGCACGAAAAATAAAGGGTTTTGTCGATTTAAGTCAACAAATTCGGGCAATACTCAAAATTTAACACCAAAAAATCGGTTTTTGCTTCCTAACTTTGGTGGATTTATCTATAGTCCTAACGCGCTTAAAATTTTGTAGCGTGTGTTAATCTACGACGTAACACACGCTACAAAATTAGGTCTTTAGGAATTGTGTAAACACTATAATACAAAGGAAGGGGAGAATTCTAGGCAGCGACAACTAGACGATAAGAGCTTCCTGGGTGGGGTATGGTGGGTAAGATTTGCACTTTGTAACGAAAACAGTTGATTGTGAAGTGATATTACGAAGCTTGCAAAAATATTTAGAAATTGTCTAGAAGGCAAACATAGTTCTAAGGTAGAACCTATTAGGAGAGACTTGAGGCAAATGTGATGAGCGGAAATAATATTCAAAAGTATCGGTTTGTCTGTACCCTGACTTTCGGTGATATCTACGGTCAAATAATTGTTTGGTTGATTACAATTACCCTAAGTTTGGCATCAGCCTTGGCGCTGATGGGTGCCAAGCGACCCGTATACGCTTTAGCAACAGCGGGTCTGGTTGTTTTGCTATCGCTACCTTTCTTGTTGTTTGCCTTTGTCACTACCTTGTTAAATCATATTGAAGTCAGTCCTGTAGGGCCGGGAACCAAAATGGAACCCATACCAGGTAATGTGTCTCAACAACAACCTGTACAAGCAACTAGCTAAAAAGTTAGGAGTAGAGACGCGATTAATCGCGTCTACAGGAGTTAGGAGTGAAGACCTAACTTTTCATTTTTAAAATTTCACTCCTAATTTCAAAATTTGTAATAACATCCCTGTCTATAGGCAGGGAATTTTTTTGTAAAGATGCCACGGCAACCGCAGCAACGCACTGTCTGATTAATCCCCTCTCTACAATAGAACAGCAAGGGTTTGCAATTAGGGGCTAATTATGCTGGAACATGATGTGATTATTGTTGGGGGTGGATTGGCGGGATGTCGGGCGGCTGTGGAAATTGCCCGCACTGACCCTAGTTTAAATATTGCTGTAGTTGCCAAAACCCATCCAATTCGATCGCACTCGGTAGCGGCTCAAGGTGGTATGGCTGCGTCGCTAAAAAATGTTGATTCACAAGATAGTTGGGAAGCACATGCTTTTGATACTGTCAAGGGGTCTGATTATTTGGCAGACCAAGATGCTGTGGCAATTCTCACCCAAGAAGCGCCAGATGTGGTTATTGATTTGGAACATCTAGGCGTTTTGTTCTCTCGTTTACCCGATGGGCGCATTGCTCAACGAGCTTTTGGCGGACATTCCCACAACCGTACTTGCTACGCAGCTGATAAAACTGGTCACGCAATTTTGCACGAATTGGTTAACAATTTGCGGCGTTATGGGGTGCAGGTTTATGAAGAATGGTATGTGATGCGTCTCATTTTGGAAGAAAATGAGGCGAAGGGTGTGGTAATGTTTCATCTTTTAGATGGACATATAGAGGTAGTGCGGGCCAAAGCGGTGATGTTTGCTACAGGGGGCTATGGTCGCGTTTATAATACCACCTCTAACGATTACGCTTCTTCGGGTGATGGTTTGGCAATGACTGCGATCGCAGGTTTGCCCCTAGAAGATATGGAATTTGTGCAATTTCATCCTACTGGTTTATATCCGGTTGGGGTGCTGATTTCCGAAGCAGTAAGGGGTGAAGGGGCATATCTGATTAACAGTGAAGGCGATCGCTTTATGGCGAATTATGCACCCAGTCGCATGGAACTAGCTCCTCGTGATATTACCTCACGAGCGATCGCTTATGAAATTCGCGCCAATCGTGGTATTCATCTCGATGGTAGTGCTGGTGGCCCCTTTGTCTATCTGGATCTCCGCCATTTGGGGAAAGAAAAAATTATGAGTCGCGTCCCCTTCTGTTGGGAAGAAGCACATCGTTTGGTAGGTGTTGACGCGGTAACTCAACCGATGCCAGTGCGCCCCACAATTCACTATTGTATGGGTGGTATACCAGTTAATACTGATGGGCAAGTCCGCAGCAGTGGTGATGGTTTAGTTGATGCTTTCTTTGCGGCTGGCGAAACATCTTGTGTTTCCGTACATGGTGCTAATCGGTTGGGGAGTAATTCTCTACTGGAGTGTGTAGTTTATGGTAAGCGGACTGGGGCTGCGATCGCAAAATTTGTCCAAAAACGGAAGTTGCCTTCTATAGATGAGCAACGCTATATAACCCAAGCCCAGCAAGAAATTCAATCTTTGCTGGAACAACCAGGACAGTACCGGATTAACCAAGTCCGTCAAGCCTTCCAGGATTGTATGACTGATTACTGCGGCGTTTTCCGCACTGAGGCATTAATGAGTGAAGGGTTACACAAATTAGCAGCAATACAACAGCAATATCCGCAAATTTATTTAGATGATAAGGGAACTTGCTGGAATACAGAACTTGTGGAAGCTTTGGAATTGCGAAGCTTGATGATTGTGGGACAGACGATTTTAGCATCAGCCCTGAATCGTCAAGAAAGTCGTGGCGCACACTTCCGCGAAGATTATTCCGAGCGAGATGATGCTAACTTCCTCAAACACACAATGGCTTACTATTCACCAGCAGGAATTGACATTCAATATCGACCGGTGGCGATTACTATGTTTGAGCCAAAAGAGCGGAAGTATTAGTTAGTGCTTCGGGGGTAGGGTGATATAAAAATTTTTATATCTACCCATCTTATATATATAAGTTTTTGTATATATAAAGCATCGAATTTTAAATCAGTATCAGCATTAGATCTAGCTTACAGTCGATGCCTAATCTAGAACAGGCTCTTGCCTGCGTCAGAGTATGCCAGATGCTCTCAAATGCATATCAGCCTATCCATATATTTCGGTACAATCAGAATACAAAGACAGTGTTTATCCTTGCTGGTGTAACTGAGAGCCTGGAAATTCTGATTTTCTCAGATGGTCAATGGAAGTTTAATAATGATGAAGCCTGACTTTAGGAAAATGAGCCGTCAAGAGCTAAGAGGCTACGTTTTGGCTCATAGAGAGGATGATGATGCCATTGAAGCTTTGATTAAACGCGGAAATCCTCATACTCCAAAATATCCATTTCCTCAGACTGAAGAGGATTTCAGAGAAATGGAAGAGATACTTAAGAGAAAACTGGGTAGCAGACCGGAAGCGTTATAAAACGTCTTCGTTATAGTAAGAGACTTTAATTAAGTTGGTCGGCGAAATTAAAGCTAGCTGGCGAACGCGAACAGCTTCGACTCTTTAATTTGATGTTGTTAACGACTACGAAATTTGGCGTTAGACGATTAGAAGTTGCGGGCAGATGTAGTAACCTAGTGATGTAAAATCCTGAAGGGAGAAAAAGGTGATTAACAGAGTCTGAATAGAATGGTACAGGATAGGAAGTCAACGGTTATAATCACAGGTGCCTCTTCAGGGGTTGGTTTGTACGCTGCCAAGGCTCTTGCTGAAAGGGGATGGTACGTAGTGATGGCCTGTAGGGATATAGCGAAGGCTCAACTTGCAGCCCAATCTGTGGGAATCCCGCACCAGGGCAGCTACACTATCATGCATATCGATCTTGGCTCTTTAGAAAGCGTTCGGCAATTTGTGAAGAACTTCCGAGCAAGCGGAAACTCCCTAGACGCTTTGGTATGTAACGCTGCAATTTATATGCCCTTAATAAAGGAACCACTGCGAAGCCCAGAAGGATTTGAGTTAAGTGTTGCAACAAATCACCTCGGACATTTCCTTTTGTGCAACTTGATGCTAGAGGATCTGAAGAAGTCATCTTCAGAGCCAAGGCTAGTAATTTTAGGAACTGTCACCCACAATCCAGACGAACTGGGCGGGAAGATTCCACCGCGTCCAGACTTGGGCGATTTACAGGGCTTTGCCGAAGGATTTAAAGAGCCAATCTCAATGATTGACGGTAAGAAATTTGAACCCGTCAAAGCTTACAAGGATAGCAAAGTTTGTAACGTCCTAACCATGCGAGAACTGCATCAGCGCTATCACGAATCAACCGGTATCGTCTTCAACTCTCTCTATCCGGGATGTGTTGCAGAAACACCACTATTTAGAAACCACTATCCCCTATTTCAGAAAATCTTCCCATTATTCCAGAAATACATCACTAAGGGATATGTATCTCAGGAGTTGGCGGGAGAACGGGTTGCAGCAGTGGTTGCCGATCCTGAGTACAATCAATCTGGCGTGTATTGGAGTTGGGGAAATCGTCAGAAGGAAGATGGTAAATCCTTTGTGCAAAAGGTTTCTCCTCAAGCCCGTGATGATGACAAAGGCGATCGCTTATGGCAACTCAGCGCCAAGTTAGTTGGACTTGCTTGAAGCAAGAAGATTTGATATTGAGGTGATTATTATAACGGTTCCCACTCAGATGCGGTACAAAATTACATCGCCAGGTGTAGGAGCAATTCATGAATTGCCCCTACGGGTGTACCTCACGTGAACGAGAACCGCTATAAGTCACCTCTGAATTTATTGATAGCTTTACTTGTGATAAAAAAACAACTTTTACTTTTTCATAATTCCATACAGCAAAAACTTAATTTATCGATAAGCAAAAGCAGAAAAAATTGCATGATAAATTCTGATTTAGAAATCATCAATAGCATGGACGAATACATCCAGAACTTTCTAGAAAAGCCGCATCATGTTTTTGGCAATATGCCCGTTTGCCCCTTCGTCGAAAAAGCACGTCTCCAAAATAATATCCTTTACCAAGTTTATCGCTTTTCATCTCATTATGACCTTAATTTAAATTCACATCTCTTCAAGTTAATCGATGATTTCAGATCGTCGTTAAGCTACCAAGTTATGTTGATCATTCACCCAGATAAACAAGCAATGACATTGGATGAGAGTAAGCAGTTTACAGAAAGTTTAAATAAAATTATTTGTCCTACAGGTTTGATTGCTTTTGCTGGAAATTCTGATGATAGCTTTAACATTCAGGGAGTTTATACAAGACAAGCGCCTTACATACACCTGACTATCCAAACTGACAAAAGTATTAAAATAGCTTCAGAACTATTGCTTAAAACCCGTTATTATCAAAATTGGTCGCCAGAAAATCTCAAATATGTTGGTTTTCCTAGAAACTAGGTAATATCGCATTCTTCCAGAGTCAGTAGGGTGCGTTACACTGTGTTAACGCACCGATGTTAATTCTAAAGAGATGCGAAAAATTATCTAAACATTTCTGATAGAAACTGCTATGTCTTCCCTAAAGGCGCATTCCCAAACCCTATACGAAACTGATTACTTGCAATGGCTAGAAACCACTGTAGAAAAATTGCAAAGTCAGGATTACGCAAACGTGGAGTGGGAGAACCTCATCGACGAAATTGCCGATATGGGAAGAAGTGAGCGCCGGAGTCTCAAGACTAATCTGATTGTAATTCTGATGCATTTGCTCAAATGGCAATTTCAGCCCGACAAAAGAAGCGGTAGCTGGGAAGGAAGCATCATTGAACATCGTAGACGTGTCAAAGAAGCTCTAAATGATTCACCTAGTCTAAAATCGTATCTTGAGATAGTTTTTGCCGAGTGTTATACACAAGCGGTTAAGCAAGCAAAAGCTGAAACTGGCTTGTCAATGGAATCCTTTCCTCTGAACTGTCCATACCAGCTAGCAGAAGTCATAGATGATGAATTTTTACCTCAGTAAGCACTGAGTCAGTCTCTCAATTCCCTACTCTGTTGACTTATACATGGAAAATATGTATAATAGTAGCCGCATAGAAGGGGAGTAGCTGCTGGCTAAAAAAATCAAAAGCCAGTACATCTGAGTCAACATACTGGGCGATAAAGCCCTGGTTCAGATGGCAAATAATCAATATTTGAAAGCGAGACCTTCACTAAGTTCACACCGAAAAGTGTAAACTTGGTGAGGTCTTTTGGTTCTCATCAAGCTTCACATCGGTAAACGATTCTTCAGGAGCTTGAGAGAGTGTTAACAGCTTTTACCGCAGCTTTATTATTAATTACAGTTTCAGAACTAGGCGATAAAACATTTTTTATTGCTGTAATTTTGGCAATGCACCACCCACGGCGGCTGGTATATATCGGTGTGACAGCTGCTTTGGCGGCGATGACAATACTTTCGGTGCTATTTGGACAAGCGGTATCTTTGTTGCCAAAAGTTTATATTCATTACGCCGAAATAGCTTTATTTATTGCCTTTGGTATCAAGCTGCTGTATGACGCTAGTAAGATGTCTTCTGCTGCTTGTGATACAGAAGTTGTAGAAGAAGCTGAAGCTGCCGTGAAACAAGCAGATTCGCAGTTACCCAAGCGAAAGACTTCCTTTGCAATTGTCATAGAAGCCTTTGTGTTGACATTTATGGGAGAGTTGGGCGATCGCACCCAAATTGCCACCATTGCCCTAGCCGCAGGAAATAATCCAATTGGAGTGACAATAGGTGCAATTTTAGGACACGCCATTTGTGCTGCGATCGCAGTTATCGGTGGCAAAATGATTGCCGGGCGCATTTCTGAGCGTCAACTCACCTTTGTTGGCGGATGCCTATTTTTAGTCTTTGGTGTCGTTGCTGCTATTGAGGGAGCGTGAGGGGTTGAAGGAGGCAGGGGAGGCAGGGGGAGAAGAACTATTAATTAATGCCCAATTCTCAATTCCCAATTCCCTACTTCGGTGTACTTTTCAATGAAGGCGCGGGAGATGCAGCCCGATTAGGAATGGGGGAAGCCGTTGCTGCCTTCCTAATTTCGTCTTTGTACTGAGCAGGTGCTAAAGCTGCGGCACTATCAAATAAAGGTTTTGCATCTGCGTCTTTGCCCTGTTGTTTCAAGAGCATCGCTTTTGCCACAACGGGGCGAAAATCTTTAGGATCTCTCTTAATTGCCTGATCGTAAGCAGAGCTAGCTTGAGCATAGCGTTTCTGGGAAGCGTGAACAGAACCTAATAGCACTTGTACACCCACCGTATCTACACTTCCAGGCTGAATTGTATTTGCTTGGGCTGCTTTCGAGAGGCTGTCTTGCAGCAAACCAATGGCTGCTTCTGGGCGTTGCTGACTAATTAACAAAGCCACCATTCCTTGCAAAGCCTTCAAATCACCCGGTTTTGTAGATAAAATCGTGCGATAAGCTTGAGCGGCTCCTTCGCGATCGCCTATTTGCTGTTTGGCTTGAGCCAACAGCACTGAATATTCTGACTGTTCGGGATTCAGCTTGGCTAGCTTTTCTAGGGGTTCAATAACGACTTGGATATCAGCTGGTTTAATTTCACTTTTTTCTTTTTGACTCAATAGTTGTAGCCGCGCTTGCAATAAGCCCTTAAGCGCAGTCTGATTTTCTGGTTCCCTTTGCAAAACCAGTTCATAACCTCGTACTTCGTCTTCCAATTTTGATTTTTGGTCAGCAGAGGGCAAAGTGCCTCTGGTGCTAGCAGTATTCTGGTTTGAGGGTGGCGTATTATTAAATGCTCCAATTATGGGAATCACCGAAACACCCACAAAAGCAAGAACTGCCAGCGCCAAGACGACTTGAACTATCCAACGATTGCGCGGTTGAGACACAGTTTTGTCTTTCTCCTGAACTCTAATGACATTATCATTTACACAAATCGTAAAGTTAAAAATTTCCAAAACTTTGCGGAATACCGCCAATTGCCTGTGAATTTTATAACAATTAACTATTTACACTGCTAAAGTAAGTGATGACTTTAGGAGGAGCCGTCAAAATTGTAGCTATGATATGCTTCCAAAACTAGTGTCAAGGCGCTAAATTACACGTTTAATTTACAAACACTAAATTTAGCGCCTTTAAGATTGTATGGAGTACCCTGGTGTGACTTTGTGAAAAGCAAATATACTTTCATCAGTCGCACAAATGCTCTTTTCAGCTACCTTTATAAAATCCCACAATGGGATGTGTCTCCGCCGCAAGGAGTTTTTATGAATTCCGACCTGATGCCGTTGCCTGAATCTTCCAATTCTTCTGCCTCTAACCAAAGCCCAACTAACATAGGGGCAGCCGCTAATGTTCACATAGCAGCTAAGTCCTCTAAAGTTGAAAATTTGCCTGTCAACCCCAGCGAGACTGACTCAAATGGTAACTTAGCCAATCGACAGCAACCGATTCCGCCTCCCAGCGAACCGATGCAGTACCGAGCGATCGGATTAGTCCGGGGTCGCTATCATGCGAGCAGCGAACAATTTACTCAAGGTACGCTGCTAACTACAGATGGTGTAGAACTCAATGCCGTCCTCCTAGGCCGGATTATGAGCTTAGTCAAGAATCATCTAGACTTAGAAAAAGAACACTTGTGGGTAGTATATCCACGGACAAGACAAGAAAATGACACCTTGCACATCCAAATCGTCGGAGTTTGGGAGCCAGAAAATCTGGCTAAAAACTCAACAGATGAGGATGAGTCAGATTTAGAGTTGCAAGAGTCACAGACACCCGATGATGGCTTATCCGAAAATTCTGAATTAAGTACAATTCCCGCGATTCCCTCATCAGAAGTTACCGATGGTGGTTTTTCTGTTCGTGGTGAGGTAGTATACCAGTCTTTTGACGCTAAGAGCTTAGTAGTCAAAATTAGACAGGCTGCACGCAAACCAACTGACAAACCCAAATATTTCAAGTTGAAATTGCGGGGTGTCTTGACCACCAAAGCGGTAGGAAAGTTCTGGGACTTCCAAGCCAAGCGAGAAGCTGATGTTTTGATAGTAGAAAAAGCTGAAGCGATCGCTGACTTGCCCAAAAAACGCAAACCACCATTCAGAGGTGGCCCTCGTGCTGGTGGTGGCGGTGGTATTGGTGCTGGTGGTAGAAAACCATTCCCCCCCAGACGCAGTGGCGAAACTCCACGCCCCATCAAGAAAACAGGGGCAGGTGGCGATACCTCTGTGGTGTCAAAACCTATACCAAAAACGCCCACTCCTAAGCCTATTATCAAGCGACCAAAACCGACTCAAGAATAAAGGAGGGGGAGATGAGGGAGAAGGGGGAGATATGGGAGTAAATTCTCCCTCATCCCCCTCATCTTCTTAAAAATCCGTCCGACGGTCTTGGGGCAGGAAAGATCGCTCCATCGGAATTGGAGAAACTGGTTCTGTAAGGGTAAATGTCCCTGCTTCGATCCACTTTTTCAACTCTAGGGCAACTTGCCTAGAAAAAAACAAACTCGCTAAGGGGGCAGAGCGTACCGCTTTGCCCTCAATAGTGATCCTCCCAGATTTTAGTTGCGCGTAACTCACCAAACCAAAGGTAGGACGAACGCGCCGGGGAATAGAAAAATCCACTATTGGGGCTACTAAGTCTTTATCCTGAACGGCACAGTGTTCAATTACTTGTTCATTTAAAACAGGGAGTGGGACACCAACGCCTAACATCAATGAAGGGCCATAACTTTTGAAGTAACAACCCCGCACCCAATGAGCATCCATTTGCTTGGCATCACCAATTAAAGCTAAAGTGGCAGAAGGCCCAATTGGTGTCCGATTAGCTAAACGTTTTTGTAAAGGGAAGTGCTGAGTGCCTTCCCAGGCGACATAACCAATACCACCACCTAAAAAAATTCGAGTTCCGATACCAACGAGTTGCAAATCGGGATCGTTGAGTAAAGGGGAAATAGCACCGGGATTAGAGTAAACGGCATTCCCCAGACGCGGTTGTAAAGGGCCCAAATAGGTGAAGAGGGGGCGATCGCCACCATTGACACCAACAATAAAATTTTGATAAAGATTGCGCGGGTTGAATAAATAAAACTGATTAATCGTTTCCTTGGTAACTGTAGTTTCAAAACTTGCTCTGGGGTAACAATCTGTTACTTGTCCTTGCGCTTTTACATGTATAGATTTACCAGCGATCAAATCTTCTATGACATGACCCCCGCCACGTTCTCGGATTTCTTCTCCGTCTGTCGTCTCTACAGCACAACTTGCACCCAAATATAAATCTACTGCCCCAAAACCAGAATATGCTGGCACGCCATCTAACCAGCAACGGCGAATTTTTATCGGTGGATCGGTGTGTCCCAGATTGATAATTGCACCACTTGATTCCATCGGCTCAAAAGTACCAGTGGTAATTACATCAACTTCTTTAGCAGCTTTAGTAACACCGATTTCTATAACTCGTGCTTTTAACTCTTCAGTTGTCAACACTACCGCACGTTGGCGGCTGATTTTCTCGTTAATTTCTGCAATTGTTCGCATTTTATCAGTGCTAGTGCTTTCTGCTGTTTTCCTTTTTGAAGGATATCTTGATAAATCACAGACTCTTGCATAATTTATTGTGGAAATAGTTGTCGTCAATCTCTACGCGACAACTTAACAATCCCAGATAGGGTTAAAATTCAACCAAAAAATAATTTAACTATTGCAAAGTCCAAATCATATACTTTTTGGAGTAAGTATAATAATTGTGTATAAATATTCTTGCAACTGCGTAAAATTACTAGAGATCGGAATTTGTATTGTCAATCAAATGTATGTATGGTTACGATTGAATTTTTATTGCTACACTTCACCCGTTCACTAATTGAGTAAGAGGCAATGACTACTTCTGAATTAATTAATCTCGATCAAAGAAACCAAAGTAATCAAAGAAACCAAAGTAAGATTTCCGGCGGGATTGAAAATTTGTCCTCGACATTAGATGAAAAAAAGTTCTTTAACTTGAAGGTAATTGAGTATTTATTGCTTGCAGCCTTTGTTTCTTCTGGACTTTTTATTATTTTTCTTTCAGATGATAAAACAGTTGTAGTTTCTGGGGCAGTATCTTTAACTTTTTTGTTTTTTTTGTTGCTCATCAATAGACAAGTTTTCCAGAACTATAAGAAGGCCGCTTATCAGTCAGAACTCACCAAAAAAGCTGAACTCTATAGTTATCTATTGACCAATCCAAATTCTTGGGATAAAGAGACGCTGACTCTAACAAGAGGTAAAGCTTTACAGTATAGCCAAGACTTAATTGATGATTATAAAAAAATCAGGGCTGTATCAAGGAACCTTTACTATAGCTTGCAAATTGCGACGGTTATTTTATCAGGAGTCACACCAATTTTAGTTTTGGTAGACAAGTTAGAAGCAGGACAAGCTTGGCTGAAGTGGCTCCCTGTACTCTGCCCAGCTATTGCTTCTATAGTTGCTAGTATAGTTACCTCTTTTCCTTTCCAGAAGAATTCCCTTGCTGCTAACACAGCCGTTGAATTGTTAGAAGCTGAACAAGAGAAATTTATCTTGGGAGTGACTCAACCTTATCGTTGCTATGATGTGTCTGACGAAACTCAACAGCAACAAAAAGCAAGTCAAGCATTAGAATACTTTATTGTTCAAGTGAATAATATTCATCTCAACCAATTGCAACAAACGAGTGAGACGCAATCAGAGAAGACAGAATCAGCTTCATCTAATGAGGCAAACAAAGCACCAGCAGAGGTAACGAAGTAGAAGGACACTTGATTAGCTAATTGCGATCGCAAATCAGTGGAGTATTGTCTGTAGTTATTATTTTAAGTAGGATTTCTCCAGACTGACTCTAGATATGTGCGATCGCATTGACTTTGGGGATAGAGACATAAAATTTTGCATATCTCAAATTCCCAGTTTAAAACAATCCCTCCGATTCAGCGAATTTACGCAAACGTGTTAGACACTGGCGCTGATAAAAACTGCTTAATGTCGGAATTGATAACTCAAATTCCTCAGATAATTCTCTCCAGCTAACTTCCGGGGGTAGGCGTTTGAGAATTAACACCTGACAATTCACATCTGGCCGCCCTTTAATGTAAGTACGACGTAGTTCTCCTTCAGAATCGGTCTTAGCCCATATCTCCAAATCTTCCAGAATGGAAGGTGGTTGCGGAGCAGCAGGGAGGTTATCTACAGGGTCAATTGTTTCACTGGTTCCACCTGATGTAGACTGACGAACCCGAAGGGAAACTGTTGTGGCTTGTTCCCGGCTTTGGTTAATGTAAAAGTCTTGTAGTCTCCGTTTTAGGTAAGCATTCAGCCAGGTGATCACACTGCCATAGGTGGGGTCATAGATTTGACCTGTTAAACCTTCACAAACATTGCGGCAGAAATACAACCAAGTTTGTTGTAGTGCATCTTGATAGTAGGGAGTACTTTCCCTCCACAGTCTATTTGCTGTCAAGCGAATAATTTGCGTGAGCAGCTTCTGACGCTGAGGGCTTCCAGGTGGGTGTCCACAGGCTTCGGTAACTAAGCGGCGTAGCTGTTCATCGAATTGAACCATGACAATCTTAGGGCAGAAAGCAAGAATATCTTAGTATTGCGTATAACAACGCCCTAAAAAATACCTTTTGTCAAGATGTTGGGCATTGGGTATTAAGAAGAGACAAGGGAGACAAGGAAGAGGGGGGAGACGGAGAGATTTTGTTTAATAATTCCCCCTTGTCCCTCATCTCCCCCCTCCCTCGTCTCAATATCCCAGCCAAGAAAATAAATTTTCCCACCAGGAATATGTCAGATTACTAACACTCAGTTTCATTTTGTTACGAATGTCTTGGATATTCCAGTTGGTTAATTTAGCAAGAGTTTGCGCCTCTTGTTCAAAACGCTTGGGCAAAGAGCGTTTATATTCTCTACCCGCCTGACATTTAAATTCTCCTTGGAACGGATGTTGCAAAACATAACGCCCTTGGAAAGATTCACTGTTAGCAGTTTGTTGAAATATCAGGTCTTCAGGGAATTTGTCGCGGGTGTAGCGGACATGCAACCGAGAGATAAAGACACTACTTCTAGGAAAAGAACGACGAAAGCTTGGGGATACTGGCGCATTACTTCCAGAATTATCATCTAGCCAAAATACACCTGCTTGTTTGAGTTCTTCTTGGGTTAGAGGCTCGGCAGAACAAGGATCGCAGCTACTCATATCCCAAGCGTATTCCAAAAAACCAACTTTTCTGTCTTCTTTGGTGTAGACAGTTTGAAACATCGATTTGTAAAATTCACCAAATTTATCTTTGACAAACAAGGGAACGTTGGCATCTGAGGGGATTTTTACTGTCCGGTAATTAGTGATTTCTGCTTGTCCTTGGGGTGAAAGAATGTAGACAATCAAATCCTGTTCTGTCGTGGCATTGATCATACCCAAACGAATTGGCAGCATGAACTTGGGTGACTCGTAGGAAATTTGGAGCGGACGAAGAAACTGATAGCCAGATTTCTCGAATTTATCTAAGTTAACTTTGGCAACAAAGAATTTCATTGAGGAGCGAATATAGGGCTTTAGTAACTCTTTCGCACCTCTAGGGATTTTGTAGCCATTGCGTTTGAGCCAAGTTTCTAGTCCGCCAGATTCTTTAGCGCTGAGGATGAGGATGTCGTATTCACCGACGTTGAAACGTGCTTCGACTGTTACACCCAAACTGCGATCGCGCCTTGCACTCCCCGCCTCACTTCTCGCTGTGGCTGGCGCTGGTGCTGCATCCATCCAATCGGTATTACCTATTGGGGCACAAGGATCTGGATCGAAATATTCTACCAATCGCGGCGCACTAAAGGCATCTAAGCGTTCGATAATCTTAGTTTCGGTGATGCGAACTTGCTCTTTTTGCAGCACCGTTGGCACTGGTACTACCATTGCAAAATCCTTGACTTGGCCTTGAAAGTCGTTTGCCATTGTGAGGACGGTGCGATCGCCATCCCGCGCCATCACTACCTGAGAAGCTTTGTTATATAGTTTTGTATCAGCTTTGGCTACATAAAATCCACAAAATGCCCAAGCTGCTGGTGCAAAGCACAAAAAAGCTACAATTGACAACAATAATGGCATTAAAAGTCGAAAAAACTTCATTTTATACCTCTACTTTTTTAATGTTGAGAGATGTTGCATTGCAACGTCTCTACACGTGTTTCTGCTTCTTGCCAAGAAAACCTCGGAGCTAACCACAGAACATCCAACAAGATGGTCAATGGTGCAAGGGCAAACAGTGCCCAGAAAACTGCTGTGGAAATAAAGAAATAATTTCGCAGGATAAAAGTTAATCCGGCGATGCAGATTGCCCAAACTACACGCCCAATTCGGGAATTGGGAATCGATCGCGGATCTGTAATCATAAATAGGGCAAACAGCAGCAAAGACCCACTCATCAATCGATGCCAGTAAACATCCCAAGTCCAACCCAGCCAGAGATTGCGAATCGCCTCTAGCAAGGAGTAGGAACCCAAAAAGGCTGCTGTGGTGTCCCACCGACCAACGCGCTGCAAAATCATGCCGCCAGTGCCGGCAAATAATAACCCATACCACCACTCTTCACCCCATTGTCCCGGTGAAACCCAAGCATCAGGGGTCAAAATCAAGGCAGATATGATACCAAAATTGGTGGGATTAAAGAAATGCTTATCACCGATTTGGAAGAGAAACTTGCTAGCGATCGCAATTACTGCGGCTATTGCCATAGTTGTCCAGCAATCAGCCCGCAACAATAGGCTTAGTCCCAAAGAGGTAATTAAAGCACTGCGAAGATTTGCCATTTGTTCTTTGCCTGTTACCCATGACAATATCCATTGGGTAACAAGACTTGTGGCGATCGCTACCCCAATTAACTCTGGTCGCAGCGTCCAATCTCTTGTACCGATTCCTAAGACTAGGAACAAGCCAAGAAAGAGAATTTGATAATCTCGTATATCTTTGAGTAACATTAATCCTTAAATTCCGGGATTATCCGTAGATTTCTCATCAATCTAGACGAGTGCTAGCTCAAATAGTAATGCTGTTACAGATTTTGTTACAAAGACTGACTTACCAGATGTAGATTACCATTTAAGGACTTATGGTTCATTGTCAGAAGCGATATCAAATAGCCCGTCGCAGACATCGCAGTTTCACAAATAACACCGACAAAAATTTGTCAGCGCAGAAGAACGCAAAATGCAGCTAGCTCCCCTGTTCCCAATTTTCTACCGCATTCTCCAGCCGAGTTTTCCCAATTGCCTTTGGGGTGGAAATCCCCACACTAAAGCGATCGCACTTACATTTGATGATGGGCCCCATCCTCAATACACACCCGAAGTTTTAGCAGTATTAGATCGCTACAATATTACAGCGAGTTTTTTTTGGTTGGGTGTTTGCGTCAACCGTTCACCAGCCATTGCAAAAGCTGTTTGCGATCGCGGCCACTGGATCGGATTGCATGGCTACGATCACCGCTCTTTTCCTCTACTTTCCCCAAATGAATTGAAAGATAGTTTAGAAAAAACTCAAACTGTCATTTATAATGCTTGCAACCTGCAACCAGAACAAGTGCGAGATGTCCGCCCCCCCAATGGTTTCTTTACACCTGCTACTTTAAAATTATTTTCTCAATGGAATTACCGCCCAGTTATGTGGAGTGTTGTACCAGAAGACTGGGTGTGTCCAGGTGTAACCACCGTGGTACAACGAATTATGCAACAAGTCAAAAATGGTTCGCTAATTGTTTTACATGATGGTGCTTGCGGTGGACAAGATGTTGCTGCCACAATTAAAATTCTGATTCCGCAATTGCTACAACAAGGTTATGAGTTTGTAACTGTTAATACTCTGTGGTAGCCAAGTAAAGACCAACTCAAGTACTAGCCTGTCAAGTTAAAAAATGTAGTGATGGTGTGATCGCCTATTTTGATTATTGGATAGCGACGGCTTCTCTGCAACATCCTTGTAGGGTTACGCGCCAACATCAAAGGCGATCGCATCAAGTTAGTTTACCTATATGCTTGACTACGATGACAAACCATAATTATTTCAACCACACGGCTATCATCTTCAATACTGTAAATCACGCGATAATCTCCGACTCTGATTGCCAGCGATTCGACTGTCCCTTCAACTTTTTACAACCGTCTGGGCGCGGCTCAAGCGTCAGATCCTCAATCTTGGAAGTAATTCGACTAATCGCCTCAATTGTTAGGGCTTCAAGTTCTTTTTGAGCAGAACGGGAAAAGACAACTTGATAATCATGCACTCAACTTACCTTGCTCAATGAGTGACTTTTTTACTTCAGCAAGTGGTATTTTCGCTTCATCAACTCTAAAACTAGAAATTAAGTTGTAATAAATATCTTCCCAAATTTCACTATGTTCCTCAAAATCAAGCAGCACAGAAGTTTTATCCCCTTGCTCATCTACCAAAAACTGTACAGTTAGAGGTATATCATTTTCTTCTTCCATAGCAGCCCAGAGTTCGCCATATTGTTTTAAGTCAATCAACACAGCAGTCTTTTGTCCCAAAAAATTCATCAGAAACTGGACACCAGAAAATTGCATCTTCTGCTCTGTACCGGAAACCTTCCAATTCTCAATATCAGTTAAAGGCTGAATAGACTGCATAGTTGGCTTCAAATTAACAACATCTTTCATTCATTTTAGCAAGAAAGGCAAATTTATCTGAATTCGTTCATTTTCTAACCAGGGATATCGGCTATTCAAGGCTGATATCCCCGTTAGCTGTGCGAGTTTCTAGAGTTGATGTGAGGCTAGAAAAGCTTCAACTTCGGCAACTGTTGGTTGAGAAGCGATCGCACCTGGTTTAATGGTAGTCAGTGCCCCAACAGCACTAGCATAAGTGACGATGCGTTTTGCGGTTTCGGCATCCCGCAAGCTGTGGATACCGTAATGACTCAGTTGGTGGATAAATCCTGCTAAAAAGCTATCCCCTGCACCAGTTGTATCAACGACAGGGATGGAAAAGGAAGGTAATTTGCCTTCGTTCTCACCCAGACAATAGGTGCAACCATTTTCCCCATCTGTCACCAGCACCCCTTCAATCGAAGCCAAGCGATAAGTGATGGCTCCGGGATCTGCGGTTTCAAATAACCATTCAGCTTCTTCTTTGGAGAGTTTGAGGAAATCGACGTGCTTAAATAATTCTGGAATTTTTTGATGCGCGATGTTTGGCTCGTCCCAAAATACAGGTCGCCAGTTGACATCTAGCATAATCTTCAGGTCATAATGTTCTGCTAACTCTAGGGCGCGGTAAATTGCCTGTTCGCTTTCAGGATACGCTAATTCCAAAGTACCCAAAATCAGAAAATCTGCCTCTTGAAACAGCGCATCTGGCAATTGTTTGGCTTGCAAGCGAGTATCGGCAAATTCTGCGGTGTCATACTGACCAAATCCGGCAAAAGTGCGATCGCCAGCCAGATCGCGTGTAACATAAACTTGCCGCGTTGGTGCTGTGGGGTGGCGTTGTACGCCTGTTGTATCTACACCTACATTTTGTAATAGCTTGACCAGTTCATTTCCTGGTTCATCTTCACCAACAGCTCCAATAAATCCTGCTGGCATCCCCAGCTTGACTAAAGCACAGGCTACGTTAGCTGGTGCCCCTCCTGGGTAGGTAGTCCAAGATTTAACTTCTTCCAGCTTTAACCCTAATTGATCGGCTAAACAATCAAACAAAATTTCGCCGATGCACAAAACACGGGAATTGCTCATTTCATTTTAGATTTTAGATTTCGATTTTGAATTAAGAATTTACAGTATAAAATCTACTACAATTTTTGCTAATCTGTCGCCAGTCCTTCATAGAATTAAATAGCAATTTTTACTACTCCATAACATCTATCTGCTTCTAATAATTGCCTAAAATATCTAAACATTTATACTAGGTTTTATCCTAAAATAAGTGTTGTATAATACTTGTATATTGTCGTAATTTATATTATTGCCAACCTGAAATCCAAAGAAAATATTGACAATAGTATTACTGCTAACACTTGAAACCCCTACCAACAAAAGAATCTTCTAGAATTAGAAAGAGCGATTAAGTACATATACCAAAGGAGCATAGAAATAGTTATGGCTGGTGGCAAGTCTGAGACCCCTGTTAGTCTGTCAGACAGAGAACTGCAAATTATCGACCTAGTGGCCGCTGGCTTAACTAACCAAGAAATTGCAGGAAAACTGGAGATTAGCAAACGTACAGTTGATAACCATATCAGTAATATTCTGACCAAGACCGAGACAGAAAATCGAGTAGCTCTTGTCCGCTGGGCTTTACAGTGGGGAAAAGTCTGTTTGAATGATGTCAATTGCTGTCTTCTGCCTAACCAGATCGAATAAACAATTTATTAGTAGCAATATAATTGCTCTGATCTGGTATTGCGGAAAGCCAATTTTGAGGTTTACTAATTGTTCCTCTCTTCACGCCTAAGTTTTCAGTGTGAACACTCTACCAAAAGTTCCGAGTCCTTCACTCAGCCGGAGTTTATGTTAATGGAGCCAGCTGACCCTCGGACTCGGAAACCATAACTCATATCAGAATCCCTTTCCAAATTCAGCAGAACAGATGCAGGACTGTAAACTTAGGACTGGGGACAACCATCTATAAAATGCCCAATGCCCAAACTGAACAATCATCCACAAAAATTAGCAACAATTCAGTGGTGCAAGCGTTACATTTGAGAGAAATCTATCTTGCTCTATCAGCTTGGAGAGCAGTGTTTCAATGAATACTTCTGCTTCTTTTCAGAGTGGCTCGTCTCCCTTTGAATTTTTTAACTTTGATTTTACGATACCTCTATCTGAGAAAGTTCCGGCTCCAGAATACCATTCCTTGGACTTTCCACAACCCACACAAGATGCTGACCTACTCAGACAGCTATCATTTATTCCAGGGTTGAAAGAAATTTTGATGATCCGGCAGGTTCACGCCTTAGAACACGCTACTGTTTGGGTTCTTAGCGAATCAAAAAGTGGCTATCCTGCGAAAGGAGAAACTAATAACGTTCAACTAGATAACGAACTATTAGGCGGTTTGTCTACCGAGCATGGATTTTACCTTTATGGTGAGGTAAATATTAGTGATTTGCGGCGTGCGGTAACACTTGCTCGACATCGCCTCACCAATGGAGAATGGGATTTAGCTGTACATCCCCGTTGTGGCACAAATTTATCAGTAGCAATGATCTTAACAGCTGGACTAGCTGTAGGTGTGCATTTGTTACTACCATTTCGACCAATCGAGCAACTTATCGGTTTGGGGTTAGCAGCGACGACAGCAGCTGAACTCGCACCTGACTTGGGTTCTATAGCACAGCGTTACCTAACAACAGCCATTCCTTTTAACCTAGCAATTGAAAATATTACCCGTACACGCGACGTTTGGGGGCGTGACGCACATTTTGTTAAAGTGGGCTGGGAAGAATGAGGGAGCAGGGAGCAGGGAGCAGGGAGCAGGGGAGGCAGGGGAAGCAGGGGGAGAAAGAATAACTAATGCTTTCTCAAATCCAAAGAGAGTTGGCAATGCTGAGGCAGGGGAAGCAGGGGGAGAAAGAATAACTAATGCCCAATTCCCTAATAATAAAATTATGAGAAAACTTTACTTCTTACTTCCCGGTACAGATGGAAGATTTGCCTGTGGTGGTCTTTGGGCTGAATTAAAAGCACTTAAACTGGCTCAGAATTTCTGTAGTGCTGACGTTGTAACTTACCGTCAACGAGAAAAAGATAAGCTTTTTCTTGATGATTTGCTCAAAGAGAAAAATTTAAATGATGTAATTTTTGTCATTAGTTGGGGATTTGATATAGCTCAACTTGTGGCTAAACTTAAACAATACAATGTTGTTTACCATGCACATAGTGCAGGTTATCCATTTAGACTACCTCCGAGTATTCCGATTGTTACTGTTAGCCGCTATACAATGGGATATTGGGGAGAAAAATCACCCAATTCTCTGATTTATTATTTGCCCAATCAAATTTCTGATGAGTTTCAAAATTTAGGTCTAGAACGGGATATTGATGTTTTAGTTCAGGCTCGAAAATCTTCTGAGTATTTAATTAAAGAATTGATTCCAGGGTTGCAAAAACGTTGTAAAGTATTGGTTGTTGACTCTTATATAGAAGACTTACCTGGACTCTTTAACCGAGCTAAGGTTTACCTCTATGATTCGGCTGAGTACTGGGTACAACAGCGTGTTAGTGAAGGATTTGGTCTGCAACCAATGGAAGCTCTTGCATCTGGTTGTCAAGTATTTTCTAGTGTTAACGGTGGACTTGCGGATTATTTAGATCCCGGATTTAATTGCTATAAAATTGCTGGATATTCTCAAGAGTATGATGTCCAACGGATTCTGAAGGTGATTGATTCTTCAGTAGCTTTTAGTTTATCTGAAGAGTTTTTTGCTGAATATCGGACTGAAAATATTATTAATCGTTTCCAAGTAATTTTGGATGAGTTAAATGAGTTTTTTGATCACAAGATCGAGCAACCATCTAATATTAAGAGTTTGACAAGAGTACGTGTGGCGAAATTAATTGCTCAGAGGATATATGGAAAGCTGAGGAAGAAATATTTTAAGTAATAGAAACGAACCGCAGAGGCAATAGAGTTGCCAGTGCATTGGGCGGGTTCCTCGACTTGAAGCAACTGGCGCGACACAGAGAGAAGAGAGGAAATTGAATGAGTCGGCGGTTATTGATTACTGGGGGGGCGGGGTTTATTGGGGCGAATTTTGTCCATCACTGGTGTCAGGTTTATCCAGATGATCGGGTGGTGGTGTTGGATGCGCTTACCTACGCGGGGAATCGTCTGAATTTGGCGATGGTTGAGGGAAGAGAGAATTTTCGGTTTGTGCAGGGGGATATTTGCGATCGCACCATCGTAGACGAGCTATTATCAACAGAAAATATAGATACCATCGCCCATTTTGCTGCTGAATCTCATGTTGATCGTTCGATTCTTGGGCCGGGCGCTTTTGTGCAAACTAATGTGGTGGGAACTTTCACCCTACTAGAAGCTTTTCGGCAATATTGGCAGGCAAAAGCACAGCCATCTGATTATCGTTTCCTGCACGTCTCTACTGATGAAGTCTACGGTAGTTTGGGCGCAGATGATGCAGCTTTTTCTGAAACTACACCCTATGCTCCTAATAGTCCCTATTCAGCCTCAAAAGCTGGTAGTGACCATTTAGTGCGTGCTTATTATCATACTTATAAACTTCCAACTATTATTACAAATTGCTCTAATAATTACGGCCCTTATCAGTTTCCTGAAAAGCTAATTCCCCTAATATGTATCAACACTTTGACCGGAAAACCATTACCTGTTTATGGTGATGGTAAAAATGTGCGCGATTGGCTTTATGTGGGCGATCATTGTCGTGCTTTGGATGTGGTAATCAATCATGGTCAACCAGGGGAAATGTACAATATTGGTGGTAACAATGAGGTAGAAAATCTCAACCTGGTGCAACTTTTGTGTCAGATGATGGATGAATTAGCACCTGATTTACCAATCCGTCCAGCAAAGGAATTAATTACTTTTGTAAAGGATAGACAGGGACACGATAGGAGATATGCAATTAATGCGAACAAGATAAAAACTCAGCTTGGTTGGACACCTTCAGTAACAATTGCTGAGGGTTCACGTTTAACAGTTGAATGGTATCTCAATCATCGTGATTGGTGGGAACCTCTGCTGTCTGAGGAATATCAAGCTTACTATCGCAAAAATTATCTGTAGAACGATCTAGAATTGGGCTAACTTTAATGAGTAACGGTCTCAAATTGCCTGTTTGCTCGGCGCTCGGCTATCTCACTAATTCTCTGTATACGGGCGACAACGCGCAAGGATGCCAACAAAGCGCCGGAATCGTTGTCTTCTGCATATTCCTGAAATATCTCGGTCAAATAATCGTCGATTTCTTCTGGGTGTTTGCGGAAGTAATCTTTTTCAACTTCATCAAGTGTTTTAAATTTTCTCACCGATTAGGTACTCTTTTTTCAATAGACTTATCAGGCTCCCACAGTTTATCTAGATAATGACTATCCTTGAATATAAGGGAATCACATCAACGTAAATTGCCAGCAGGTGTAAGATGCTGCAAGCAGAACAAATATTACAAGACCGTTATCAAATTCAACGCCAACTCGGTAACAATGGAATTCGCCAAACTTGGTTAGCGAAGGATTTACAAGCTTCTGATGGCGAAAATTCGACCGTTGTGGTCAAACTTTTAGCCTTTGGCGGTACTGTGCAGTGGGATGACTTGAAACTTTTTGAGAGAGAAGCACAAATTCTTAAAACAATCACTCATCCCCGCATTCCTCGATATATAGATTATTTTTGTATCGACGATCGCACACTGTGGTTTGGCTTAATCCAAGAATATATCCCTGGTGAGTCGCTCAAGGATAAACTTGCTGTTGGCAAAAGGTTTAGTGAAAAGCGAGCGAGAAAAATCGCTGGTGAGATTTTAAATATTCTCATGTATCTACATGAGTTAAATCCAGGAGTATTACATAGAGATATTAAACCGAGTAATTTAATCTGGGGCGAAGATAATCGGATTTATTTGGTTGATTTTGGCGCAGTTCAGGATAAAGCGGCGAGAGAGGGCGTTACTTTCACCGTTGTAGGTACTTATGGTTATGCCCCAATGGAACAATTTGGCGGTCGAGCAGTTCCAGCTTCAGACCTCTATGCATTGGGTGCAACTCTGATTCATTTGCTCACTGGGATTTCCCCCTGTGATTTACCCCAGCAGGATTTGCGACTGCAATTTACAGACCGAGTTAATCTCAGTCCTAGTTTTGTCAGTTGGCTACAAAAGTTGGTAGAACCTGCTCCCGAACAACGATTTACTGATGCCCGCCAAGCACTAAATGCTCTCAAATCTGGTCTGGCTATCAAATCTGCAAACAGAAATCAGCTTTTACCGCAAAGAGAAATAATCAATAATTCTGGATGCGGGATAAATAATCAGAATGAAACAGTCCCAGAAGAAATTCTCGGTTGGAACTGGGGCGCATTTCTGATGCCTTGGTTGTGGATGTGGCCGAATCAAGTGTGGTGTGGAATATTCTGTTTTGTACCCCAAATTTCGGGGTTAATGTCGATCGCACTTGGTGCTAAAGGCAATGAATGGGCTTGGAAAAGTAGACGGTGGCGCAGTATTGAGCAATTCAAAGCCCATCAAAGAGGCTGGGCGATCGCTGGTGTTCTAATTGGAGGGCCTATTAGTATTATGTTGTGGGTTACTGCGATCGCTTTACTCAAAGCGGCACTATAAGACAGCCTTTTGGTTCATTCAATATCAAGCGAGGGTTTTTTAGGCAGATAAGTATAAGAGTTCAACAAATGGTTCAAATTCTTCAAGGAAAAGATATCACCCTAGCCCAACTGATTGATGAATTTGATCTAAAACTTGCAGACGACGAAGATTTTTTTTCAGAATGGCGGCATGATTTACCTGAGTTGAGTGACTTAGAAAAGCAATCTCTCAACGAAGTCAAGGCAGAATATTTGTATCTATCGAAATATCCTGTTTTGGAATCTCTAGTCAAAATGGTGGTGCTATCTCCACTATTGCGTCTAGCAGGTTTTTATCAACCGCCTTTCTATATTGCCTCAGAACAAGAGGTAAAAATCTCTTCTGAAGACGAAGGCACGATTATCAGAGGACGTATTGACATCTTGGTGTTCCATCCTGCATTTTGGGTTTTGGTTATTGAGGCAAAACGAGCAGAATATTCTTTGGAGGTAGCAATTCCTCAAGCATTGGCTTATATGTTGGCTAATGCTAGTAATGATAAACCTACGTATGGTTTTGTCATCAATGGTCGGGAATTTCAATTTATTAAGTTGACGAAGCAGGGTACACCAAGATATGCATTATCTTACACACTGTCATTGAATCGTGGAGATGACTTACATACTGTAGTCAAAATTTTAAAACGCATAGCTCATTTAATTCGTAATTCGTAATCTTGTAGGGTGCATTATGCCCTCAGATGATCCCCGACTTCTTAGAGAAGTTGGGGATCTCGTTGTTCACGAATGATTTAGGATTGCTATATAACAGACCTCTTGCATAAGTCGAATAGACCCCCCTTAATCCCCCCTTATAAAGGGGGGAAACTTGAAATCTTGCCCCCTCCCCTTCACAAGGCTACGGTCTACACACAAATCTGAAATAGCTGATTAACCAAGGTTTTACCCCACCCTAACCCTCCCCTTATAAAGGGGAGGGAACTAGATTTCCGGTTTCCCCCCAATATATCGGGGGGATTAAGGGGGGTAATTCGACTTGTGTGTACACCGTAGCCTTCACAAGGGGAAGGTTGGGGAGGGGTGATTCAAGGATTTTAAGAGATCTAATGCAATACGGTTCGGTTAAGCCCAAAAAAGAAAAATATGTAGGTTGGGTTGAGGAACAAAACCCAACTTTTGACGCGATTTCTTGGGTTTCGCATTGCCTCAACCAAGCTACAAATATTCTTAACTACACAAAACCTGTCCCTCTCCGAGTCGGAGAGGGACAGACTTGAACTTTAGTTCAAGTTGTCGAACTCACGTTAAGTTGACTACCCCACCAGTTCCATGTCTAACTACTAACTTGCGATTCAACTACACCCACGGGACAAGATACGTTTGTCCCGCCTAAACCACAATACCCATTAGGATTTTTAGCCAGGTATTGCTGATGATAAGCTTCAGCGTAGTAGAATTCAGGTGCATCCAAGATTTCTGTAGTAATCTTGCCATAACCTGCATCGTTGAGAGCTTGCTGATAAGCTGACCGCGATGCTTCTGCTAGCTGCTTTTGGCTTTCAGAATAGACATAAATTCCCGAACGGTATTGAGTGCCAGCATCATTACCTTGACGCATCCCTTGGGTAGGATTGTGACTTTCCCAAAAGACTTTGAGTAGTTCGGAATAACTAATTACTTTGGGATCAAACACAACCAATACCACTTCATTGTGACCGGTTCGCCCACTACATACCTCTTCATAGGTGGGGTTGGGTGTGAACCCAGCAGCGTAACCGACTGCGGTGGTGTAAACTCCTTTCAGTTGCCAGAATTTGCGTTCTGCACCCCAAAAACAGCCCAAGCCAAAAATTGCCTTCTCTAATCCATCGGGAAAAGGAGCTTTTAAAGGGTTCTTGTTGACATAATGAGCGGCTGGTACTGACATAGATTGTGCCCTTCCTGACAAAGCTTCTTCAGGTGTGGGTATAACTTCCTTTTTGCCAAATCCGAATAGTGCCATTGATTTTGACTCTGATATATATCTTTACCTTATTTACTATTGTAAAGATTCTGGCGATCGCTTGGGGTCTTCTCAGAATCATCATTGGACTGTGTTGATAGTTACAGATGTATCTCAGTGTTTGCTCTTTAACTGGTTAATGCTATTCATCAAAGAGGAAATTCGCATCAGCAGCTACTCATGGATAAAATACCGAAAATTGACCGTCAAAGGGAGCATCAAGCGAATGAACGTACCTTTCTGGCTTGGCTACGCACTTCTATTGCATTGATTGGCTTTGGTTTTGCGATCGCGCGATTTGGTATATTTCTCCGCCAGTTGAATCTTGCGATTACTCAACAAGAACCTCCCGTACATGAATTATCCAACTCGGAAAATTTGGGTGTTGCTTTGGTAATTTTTGGAATTTCGACTATTGCGTTAGCTGCGTGGCGATACAATCAAGTTTTCTGGCAAATTGAACGAGGCGACTATAGACCAAATAGGTTAATGGTTTGGATAATCACCGGAGTAGTAATGATTTTGGGAATTCTCAGCCTTCCTTTGCTCTTAAGGCGTGATAAATTACCTTCTCGTTCTCCTGTTCCAACTCAACCACAGTCCCGAAATTTGCATTAATTCTACTATAGCAGTCCTAAATCAGCTGTAAAACCTCTCTTTATTCTCCTCTCTGTGTCGCGCCAGTTGCTTCAAGTCGGGGAACCCGCCCAACGCACTGGCTTCTCTGCGTCTCTGCGGTTCGTTTAAAAATTGTGATTCTGGAGGCGAGATAAACTTATTTATAAATATCCTCCAATCAGACTGTATAGCAATCCAAGAAGTACAATTAGAGTCACAATAATATAAGTAAAATCTCGTTGTCGCACATAGGCTAATAATGAACAAGCTACTCTCACAACTGGGGTGGCAATCAATACTAACAATCCAAATTGAATAATTCCACGACGACGACCAGATTCAACAGATGTCACCACCCCCGATGGACTACGAAACTCTGGTAATTCTCCCCGAAAAAACTGATAATTGGGAGCTTCATTTCCGTGGCGAATTAAATACAAAATTCCCCCCACTAAAACTAAAGTGGTGGCAAGAATGACCCCAACTCTTAACAGGTTGCCTAGAAATTGTTCAAAGCGTCGCTCGAAATTGCTATGCCTACTTTTCGCCATTCTAAAGCCTCCCCGTTAGCCCTTTGTAAATCATTTCCACGGCTAGCACCAAAATCACAATGCTGAAAATATTTCGCAAAATATTCACGTTGGCTCTGACTAATACCCGCGCTCCTAATAAAGCACCAAACAGTACTCCTAACATCACAGGCATTGCTAATCCGGGGTCAATATAACCTCGGTTTAGATATATGCCAGCGCTAGCCGCCGCCGTAACTCCAATCATGAAATTGCTGGTGGTGGTTGACACTTTAAAGGGAATATGCATGATTTTATCCATTGCTAGCACCTTGAGCGCTCCCGAACCAATACCAAGCAATCCTGAAAGTATGCCAGCGACAAACATCAATCCAAATCCGAAGGGTACACCGCGCACGTTATAAGACTGTTCTCCTGTGGGAGTTGGATAAGTACCATTCAGCTTAAGACGGATTGCCAGAGAATTTGGCGGCAAATTGTTGAGGTGTTCGGGTGGGTTTTGACGGGATAAGTAGGCGGAATAGAGTAAAACGATTCCAAAGACAACAGCAAGCGATCGCGTGGAAATTTTTGCTGCTACAATTGCTCCAACTATTGCGCCAAAGGTTGTTGCTACTTCTAGAAACATCCCTAGCCGCACATTTGTATAGCCTTCTTTAACGTAAGCTGATGCTGCTCCGCTAGATGTAGCAATTACAGATACTAATGAAGCACCGATCGCATAACGAATATCAATTCCAAATACTAATGTTAAAAAGGGGACAATTACAACTCCACCACCTAACCCGGTTAGTGCCCCCAAAAATCCGGCAACAAATGAGCCGAACCATACCAATAGAGAAAATTCTAGGATGTTCAAATTGCTTCCCCCGCCACAAACTTTTTTGCTTGAGACTAGAAAGCGAAACTCAACCTGATTGCTGCTTGGTTGATTTCACCCCTAAATATTCTAGGAAGTTACGTTAATAGAAACAAATGTTTTTGTTTGTTAAATTGATAGTTTTAAGTGATTAATAAGTCATCAGATTTTTGAATCATTCGTAAATAACTAGATCCCCGACTTCTTGAAGAAGTCGGGGATCTGAGGTTCTCAGTCGATTCAGAAATAACTGTTACACAAGCATTTACTAAAGGTAACAGTGGCCCTAATTGCTCTTGTCCATTCACCGCTAAATCGCTATGACACAAATAAACTCTCTCGGATACACGAGATAGTAAATCTGTCAAAATCCTTCGCAGTCGTTGTTCTTCTGCTAATTTTTCATCTTCTGCCGTCCAAGGTTCGCCTAACCTGTCTCGCAAGAAAAACGGCGCACCGAATAACGTCGCCGCACCACCTTTTGCCCAAAGTGGTGAACCAGCATCAAGCCAAAAATGCCAACGGTGCGATCGCCTACTAGACCGATATTGAAATATAGTTGCTAAGGTGACAGCTTTTCTCGCGCCACCGATGGGACGCACGGGGTAAGGGTTGGCGGTGATTGTACCGCGTCGCAGTAATTGAATGAATTCGATAATAGTTGTGTAAGGCGTTGTCTCAACTGGGGCAATTTGTCGTAATCTGGTGTCAATTTCCCAGTAGTGTTGGGCGGTTTCTAATAATTCGCGCAATGCTGCTAGTTGTTCGTAGGGGAGATTGCTCCCATTCCACAAAAAACGTTGAATTGCTCTATCTAACAGAGAAATAGGACTGGGAATTAACCGTAGTTCTTGTTGCGATCGCTGTTGTTCTAACCACGCCAATATCTCATTATAGGCTGTAGTAGCTGCATAGCCGATTCGATCCCAGCGCTCGAAGGTTGATACTGGTAGCAAATTGGGGCGATCGGGATGAGGTACAAAGCAGTAATCTGCAATCAAACCAGCACGTACCGGATCAATATTTGTAGAGACGCGATTCATCGCGTCTGTAGAGTTTTCTGGTGGTTGTTGCTTTCTACTCAATACAACCAGCATTTCTGCCACAGCATCCCGGTCTACGAGGCGACCCAAGCCGGGATAAACTAGCGCCAGTATGGTGAGTAATGCGCGAATGACGGGTGAACTAATTAAGGGACGTTGGTCATTGAGCGATTCTACTTGAATGTTTTGCTTAACTAGGATTTCTACTAGAGTATAACGAGCGATCGCATCTAAACCTGGTGCAATAATCGCTATTTCTTCTGCTTGCACTTCCTGAGATTGGATCGCATTCGCAATGACCTCGGCTGTTTGCCGTAATAATTGAGCGCGAGAGGTGGTTTGAATGGAATGCACAATTTCAGGTAAACTCACCAATACCATCGGTTCTGTGACTAATTCCACCATCTGTTTAGCTTGCTCACCCAAAGACTCTGGAGGCGGCCCAGTTAAGATTTCTACCCGACAACGCTTTGCTAACCCTTCTACATAATTGGGATCTGCTCCTAATCCCAATCGCACTGCACCATCGGGATTGTAGCTAAACGCGCCAACTGCGCCCCGATCTAATAGCAATTCAAACAAAAGACGCGCTACGCTAGGATAATCGTCAACATCATCCGCTAATACTGCTTGATAGCGTTTAGTTAGGTGCTGTTGGTAGTTGCGATCGCTCAACAAATATTGACTATAGAGTTCGGTAATAATGCCATAAGTAAGTAATCCCCTCTCTAAACACCAGTTACGCCAATCAAGGAGTAAAGATGCCAAAAATTCCGGCTCTAAAGTTGTAGTGTTTTCCCCTAGACCCCTTGCCAAAATCTGGGCAATATCTTGGCAATGTACACCACTGTAAGCAGCTAATTGCAACAAGTCTAAAATGCGACGCACCAAGCGAGACTCATTCACTCCCGCAATCCGTAAAATTTCTTCGTCTAATTGGGAACGCCAAAGTTTGGTTGCTAACTCTTGTTCTGTTTCTGGTCGCAATCTTACCGGAAACTGCGCCTTCAGATTCAATGATTCAATTAGTAACGGCCAAAATAAAATAACTTCATCCTGGAAAAAACCTAACGGTGTTTTGGCACGCACCGGATATTTACCAAGTGTAGACGTAACAATTATATCTCCCAATTCTCGACGATTATCATCGTTGGCAGCTAAGACTAAAACTCCTGGCTCTGTTTGTTTAAGATATAAAAATTCGGGTATGCGTTCGCCCTTGGCGTTGGTGTTAGCGTTAGCGTCTCTGAAAGAGAAGCCATCGCCTTTTTTACGTCCTTGCTTTTTAGTATAAAATGATTCAGTATGCTGGTTTTCAGGTTGTACCCAATTACAAAATTGCTCTACCAAGCGAGCCGTCTTACCACTGCGACTAGTGCCAACAATCCAAACCGAATGAGAAACCACAAACTTTCTCCTTGTAGATTTGCTAGTATACCTCGTGCGTTAACTTAAGGTTAAGAATCACCAAATAATGCTGGATGATTATCTGCAATGAAAAATTCTGTTTTTAGCCAAAAAATCTATTCTTTCTTGCTTGCTGCTTATCGATGGTATTTACAGACTCCTGAACGTTCTTTACATGAAGCTTACGATGCAGCATTAAAGATCAAAGAAATAGAAGATAAGCATTTCAATGGTAATAAAATAGACATTGACTCAGCCACGTACAGTAACAGTGTGATGGATTATTTTGAGTCAGACCTCAATAAGCTATTAAAAATTGCTAAGATGCGGCTGACAGAGTTTAGAGGAAGCCGATGGTTTCTAAATGAAGAGAATCAAAAAGCTGCTCAGAAAGTAGGTATAGAGCATCCCAGTCCGGCTTTAGTTTTGGAAAAGCTAAACTTTATCGATCTAGTTATATCGAAATACACAAAAAGTTCCGCTCAAATAACTTCTAAAGCTTTAGTAGTCAAACCTCCAAATTTACCGATTAATTCTGCAATCTCTGACGACAAATCGCTGCTCGTCAGTCCTCCAACATTACCACCCAAAATACCAACTCAAGACTCGGATAAAAAACCAAAATCAAAGAGTAAAGTCGATACAACAGGCGTTTTACCCCGTTCCCTTTTAAGTACTATCACTCGTCTGCAAGTTGAATTAGACCCTAATGCTGAAAAAGAAGTAATTCAGAATTTCCGTCAGACTCAAAGAAGAACAATAATATCTATCAGGTTTATTTTACTATTAATTATAGTACCACTTTTGACGCATCAAATAGCAAAAGCTTTTGTAGTAGGCCCATCTGTTGAGCATTTTAGAAGTAGCGAGCAGATGCAGATATTCATCAATTCAGAAATGGAAGAGGAAGCACTTGAAGAATTAGAAAGGTTTGAAGAAAAGCTCAAGTTTGAAAATCTCATCAGAAATGCACCTCCATTGTCGGCTGAACAGATGGAAACTGAAATGGCAAATAAAGCTGGAGAGCTTGCTGAAGAATTTCGTCACGAAAGCTCGAATGCGATCAAAAATGTTTTTGCAGATATGTTCTCGGTTGGTGCTTTTGTCTGGCTTTTGCTTGTCAGTAAGTCTTCTATTGCTGTACTCAAAGATTTCTTTGATAATATTGTCTATGGACTTAGTGATAGTGCTAAGGCATTTATTATCATTTTGTTTACTGATATCTTTGTAGGATTTCACTCTCCTCATGGTTGGGAAGTACTTTTAGAAGGTGTATCGCGCCATTGGGGATTACCAGCAAATCGAGATTTTATCTTCTTGTTTATTGCTACATTTCCAGTGATTTTAGATACTATTTTCAAATATTGGATATTCCGATATTTGAACCGGATATCGCCTTCCGCAGTTGCAACTTATCGTAATATGAATGAATAGGGAATTGGACATTGAAAAGTAAATTATTTTTGGTTTTTGGTTTTTTAATTTGAGTGAAGTGAGATGATATCAGAAATTTTAAATTTTGATGAAAAAGATACTTGCTGAGTTAGGAAAGTTTAGTAAATTTATCGCCATTAGCTTACCTGTAGTTTTGTCGGTTTTCCTGGTGCGGATGCAATCTTTGGCGCATCAGGAACTCGTCGCGCCAGAATGTCGCGTGAAAAAGTGGGATATACCGGTTTCCTTAACTGCTGAAAAGCAAAAAGTACCATTAATCCAGAGACTACCAGTTACTTGTTGTCAAGATGATACCTCTTGTTTAGATGAAGTTCTTTATGGAGAAATATCAGATAAAAAGGCGTTGTTGAGTGCGATCGCTCACAGTCTCCAATATCTGCAAACAACTAATAGTGCGGCTGCTTATCAAAACTACCAGGTGGCTGGGATTACCCGCGATCGCGTCTTCAAAAGCTTGCAAAGATTCCGCGAACTCTTACTAACAACCAATTCTGCAACAGAATTACATCAAGCCATCGAGCGAGAATTTGTTCTTTACCAGTCAGTCGGTAAAGATACCAAAGGTTCCGTTTTATTCACCGCCTATTATGAACCCCTTTATGCAGCCAGTCGCGTTCCCACATCAGAATATCGTTATCCTGTCTATCGATTACCTCCTGATTTAAACTCCTGGTCTAAACCTCATCCTACCCGCCTAGAATTAGAAGGAGCGGATGGATTACAAGGCGCAAAAGGGAAATTACGAGGATTAGAGTTGTTTTGGTTCCGCGATCGCCTCGAACCATATCTAGCTCAAATTGAAGGTTCCGCGCGACTTCAGCTTCCCGATGGAACTCAGACAGCGATCGGCTATGCTGGTAATAATGCTTATAACTACACAAGTCTGGGCCGACAATTAGTAAATGATGGCAAATTACCACTAGAAGGTATAACTCTGCCAATTATTCTCGACTATTTTCAAAAGCATCCCCAAGAATTAAATATTTATATTCCGCGCGATCGCAGTTTTGTTTTTTTTCAAGAAAACCACGGCGAACCAGCCCAAGGTTCGATCAACGTACCATTAACAGCAGAGCGTTCCATCGCTACAGATAAATCTCTCATGCCTCCTGGTGCTTTAGCGTTGATTCGCGCTTCTATTCCCTTTGCTAATCCTACCGGAAAAATGGAGGAGCGCATCGTTAGCCGCTATGTTCTTGACCAAGATACCGGCGGTGCAATTAAAGGTGCAGGTAGGGTAGATTATTTTTTAGGTACTGGAAAATTACCAGGCGATCGCGCTGGTATCACAGTCAGCAATGGACAATTATTTTATTTATTACTCAAGTCCAAGAATTAAACCTACTCACATTTTAATAAGTAGTAATGCAAAATTAAATATACATTTGTCATTGCCAATGGAGCAAAGCGAAATGAAGCATAAGTCCTTCGGACACGCTTCGCGAACCCAAGGTCTTAGGATTGCAACTCTTGGAGACGCTGTTCGCGTTCGCTACATTTCATTCCGTACCCTACGGGAAGGCTCCGCCTACACAATGACATAAATATTTTTGCATACGCACTTACCAAGATTCCCGACTTCTCTAAAAAAAAATCGGGAATCTTAGCCTTTCGTCCAAAATGAAACGTCTGCTGTACAAAAATTACGAATTACGCTTAATGTGAATTAAGTCTTCAAACCCTTATGGAATAAGAGCCGTTTCTAATTCACATCAGGCGTAAATTACGAATTACGAATTACGCTTCTATATCCATATCAGCATCATCATCATCATGATCGTAAGGGATATCATCAAGATCGATCATTTCTGAAATTTCTTCTACTTCATTTAAATACTCAGATTCTTGATGTTCACGCTCGATTAGCCGACCAGTTGACTTTAACCATTCCAAAAGAATAAATTCATTACTTGTACGAATTACAGGCGCTCGTTGGTTACGAGGTTCTTCACGCAAAGGACTGATAGGCATAAAAAAGACTCACTTTGGTACAAAAACAGAAAAATTGCCCACTAAGCTTAAAAGGCTTGCTATGCAAGACTTTTATCAACAGATGAAATATGAACTATTGAGTTTTTTATTCTCAAGTCCGTCTACTTACTTACCATTAAAATGTCTTTGCGTCAGTCCTAATAATAAATCTTCAAGCCGACGCGATCTCACAAAGCATTTGGTAGCTTGGCGAGAGTTTCATACATATCAGAGGGTAATGCAGACAATCTGTTCGCTACAGCGACTGCATCAGCTAAGTTGCTAAATTGACACCGGACAATCTCTTGTCCATTTCCAGAAGGAAATCGCTTTCTAGCTTTGTTAGCTACAGCACAAATAATCGCTAAAGCTTTAGCGAACCCATCTTTTGTCAAAATTGTTTCCTTCGCGAACCCCTCAACAGGGATAAGACAAACCTCAAACCGATAGCCCGGTCTGGGAGAAACAGCTATGTCAATATAGGGTTTATCTTCTTTCCTGATTCTGCGTAAATATTGGGCTGTCGATTGAGTATCGTGCAAATCAGTTCCAAGGGCGTAAGTAAAGAAACAATCTTCTGTAAGGGATTCAGGACGGGTAATTATATCCGTTGGCATAAATTCGAGTACTATCCGTATGTTGTCTGGGTTTGTGACACGCTAAACTTGTCCGTTCTTTTTAGCACATTTTTTGACAGTGAGATGTATCAGTTTCACGCCAGGTATTGCAATACAGTTCTGCTCACGAAAAATTTAAATTTTTGTAATCCTAAATACTCTTATCTTTAAAGGATAGATTTGCAATATAAACTGACATAAAACACCTCCAGAATCAAAGAGTGCAGAGATTTAGATTCGGATAAGTGTCTATATAGTCAAGTTACATGACCGAAAATATTTCTCAACTATCTCATCATAACATAGTTGACGGTTGTAACTTTTTTTAAATACTATGCCCAATATATATTAGACCATAAACAGTAAGGTTGTATTCAAACCTGACTTTTAGATAAATATTCAGAGGATAAATAATTGGTGCGATCGCACCATCTCATAAAGTAAGGTAGGCACTGCATTAGGTTCGCTCAAATCCTTATTTTTAGCTGATAGTTCAGTGCCCAACCCCAGATATCACCACGCAGATGAACAAGCAGACGACAGTTGTGAGATTCATCTATTGGCTATCCCAAGACTACCTTCTTCACCTGCATGGCGCTTATAAACTCCTAAAATTCCTAGCCAACACTCAAATTAACTCGCACAATAACATCGTTAAAATCCTTGTCACCTCCCTTAGCTAAATCCTCAAAGCCAAAGGTGTTATTTCCTAACAAACGGATATGATCTACCTTATCACTATTCGCACCCAAGTATGGGAAGTAAACGGCTGGATCGTTATTCGGATTGTTATCTAAAACAGCATCTGGTCTGCCATTGATGATAATAAATGGTGCAAAGATCGAACCAGGCTCAAAAGTGCCAGTATAACTTGCTGTACCTTGGTTATTCGCCGTTAGGTCAATTCCTGCAACGCGCTGACGCAGTGCAGCTTGAGTATAACCAGCTTGACCAACAAGAATATCTCCCTTACCATCGCCATTGGTATCAATACCACCATTTTCATCAGCTACTTTATAGAATCCGACGAAATCATTGAATGAAGCTTCTCGGTTAACAACAAAATTAGCCGTCACTTGTTGTTTAACATCTCTTAAGTCAATCAATTCTTTTTGTGGCTTACCTTGTAGACTTGTACCCAAAGGTAATGGGTCATTTGTAGACTGAATTTTTACTACCAAATTCTGGAAGTCATTACTGCTATTACCAGAACTATCTTTCCACGCTAAGGAGAATGCATTGTTATCTAAGCTTGTAATCTTTTGGTTTGACGAGTTAGAAAACAGCACATCAGTGATTGGTGTGACATTATTTAGCACATTTTCCGTTGTACTGTTTTTGACTAAATAAAATCTCAGGTCAGTATCAGGCGAGAATTCTAATAAACTATCAAGAGAACTGTTGCTGAACCCATTGGGTTGATTAGCAATAGCTGAGAGAATCACCTCTCCTCGTTCTAGAGCTTTGCCAGCATAACCTGCTTCGCCTGGAGCAATCCCATCAATTTTGCCTGTAGCATCATCAACAGTATATACACCTAATTCATTCACCAGCCCAGAATTACTACCCGTGATGGAGACTTTGAGTGTTACCTTATCATTGCCACCTTTGATATTAAAGACATCATTAGCACTGTTTATCAGTTGTGGAGGTTCTGGTGGTTCTGGTGGTTGTGTTTGTGGAGTACCAAAGAGTATATAGCTTTGCCCAGCGCCAGCAGAAGCACCAGATGCGCCAATAATCAGGTCATCAGCACCATCACCGTTGATATCTCCAGCACCACTAACTGATATCCCTGAGACATCATTAGCATTAATGCCGTTGATAGCAAAGCCTTGGCTGGGGTCAAGGTTGGAGAGGTCGAGGCTAGCACCAAAGCCGTTCTTGCGACCAAACACCAAATAGCTTTGCCCAGCATTAGAACCGGCAAAAGGTGCGCCGATAATCAGGTCATCAATGCCGTCATCGTTAAAGTCTCCAGCACTGCTCACTGAGTAACCGGAAACATCAGTACCATTAATGCCTTTGATGGCAAAGCCATTACTACCATCTAGGCTTGATAGGTCAAGGCTGGCATTAAAACCGTTAGTGCTACCAAACACCACATAGCTACTTCCGGCACCAGAAGCGGCATTGTATGCGCCAATTATCAGGTCGTCAATTTTGTCGCCGTTAACATCTCCAGCACTGCTAACTGAGGCTCCTAACAAGTCAGTCGCATTACCATTAATGGCAAAGCCATTACTACCATTGAGGCTAGACAGGTCAAGACTAGCATCAAAGCCGCTAGTACTGCCAAATACTACATAGCTCTTTCCAGTCCCCTGTGCGCCAATAATTAGGTCGCTGATGCCGTCGCCGTTAACGTCCCCAGCGCTACTAACTGAGTTGCCTGATGAGTCGGTGCCATTGCCGCTGATGGCAAAGCCATTACTGCCGTTGAGACTAGATAGGTCGAAGTTGGGACTAAAGCCGTTAGTGCTACCAAATACTACGTAGCTCTGTCCAGCATTAGATAAGGCACTGGGTGCGCCAATAATTAAATCGTCGATGCCGTCGCCGTTAATGTCCCCAGCATTACTAACTGATGTGCCTGATGAGTCGGAGATGCCATCTGAGTTGCGTCCGTTAATGCCGTTGATGACAAAGCCGTTGCTACCATCCAAGGATGAGAGGTCGAGGTTGGCAGCTAAACCGCTACTACTGCCAAATACTACGTAACTCTTTCCTGCACCCAAAGCTGCACCTGGTGCGCCAATAATTAGGTCAGCGATGCCGTCACCGTTAATGTCCCCAGCATTACTGACTGAGGTGCCTGATGAGTCACTGGCACTGCCGTTAATCGCAAAGCCATTGCTGCCATCCAGGGATGAGAGGTCGAGGCTGGTACTAAAGCCGCTAGTGCTACCAAATACTACGTAGCTCTTTCCTGTACCTGATGCTCCAATAATTAGGTCGGCAATGCCGTCGCCGTTAACGTCCCCAGCGCTACTAACTGAGTTGCCTACTGAGTCACTAACGTTGCCGTTGAGGGTAAAGCCATTTTTCCCATCAAGGGATGAGAGGTTGAATATGACTTGTGGTTGCAGTTGTGGCTTTGGTTTAGGAGTACCAAAAACCACGTAACTTTGTCCAGCACCACCAGAAGCACCTGGTGCGCCCACAAGCAAATCGTCAGCACCATCATTGTTGATATCCCCAGCAGCACTGACTGAAATCGCTGAGGAATCAGTAGCATTAATACCGTTGATGGCAAAACCCTGGCTGGGGTCAAGGTTGGAGAGGTCGAGGCTGGCACTAAAGCCGTTACTGCTGCCATAGATTAGGTAGCTCTGACCTGCACCAGATAAGGCAAAAGGTGCGCCGATAATTAGGTCGTCAATGCCGTCATCGTTAAAGTCTCCAGCACTGCTCACTGAGTAACCGGAAACATCAGTACCATTAATGCCATTGATGACAAAGCCGTTGCTACCGAGGTCTGAGAGGTTATTAATGGCATCAAAACCATTCGTAGTACCAAACACAACATAGCTCTGCCCTGCACCAGAAGCGGCATTGTATGCACCAATGATTAAATCGTCGATGCCATCGCCGTTAACGTCTCCAGCATTACTGACTGAGGCACCAAAAAAGTCACTGGCATTGCCATTAATGACAAAACCGTTGCTGCCATTAAGACTAGACAGGTCGAAGTTAGCACTAAAGGCAGTAGTGCTGCCAAAGACCACGTAGCTCTTTCCAGTCCCCTGTGCGCCAATAATTAGGTCGCTGATGCCATCGCCGTTAACATCCCCAGCGCTGCTAACTGAGTTGCCTGATGAGTCGGTGCCATTGCCGCTGATGGCAAAGCCATTACTGCCGTTGAGACTAGATAGGTCGAAGTTGGGACTAAAGCCGTTAGTGCTACCAAATACTACGTAGCTCTGTCCAGCATTAGATAAGGCACTGGGTGCGCCAATAATTAAATCGTCGATGCCGTCGCCGTTAATGTCCCCAGCATTACTAACTGATGTGCCTGATGAGTCGGAGATGCCATCTGAGTTGCGTCCGTTAATGCCGTTGATGACAAAGCCGTTGCTACCATCCAAGGATGAGAGGTCGAGGTTGGCAGCTAAACCGCTACTACTGCCAAATACTACGTAACTCTTTCCTGCACCCAAAGCTGCACCTGGTGCGCCAATAATTAGGTCAGCGATGCCGTCACCGTTAATGTCCCCAGCATTACTGACTGAGGTGCCTGATGAGTCACTGGCACTGCCGTTAATCGCAAAGCCATTGCTGCCATCCAGGGATGAGAGGTCGAGGCTGGTACTAAAGCCGCTAGTGCTACCAAATACTACGTAGCTCTTTCCTATACCTGATGCTCCAATAATTACGTCGGCAATGCCGTCGCCGTTAACGTCCCCAGCGCTACTAACTGAGTTGCCTGCTGAGTCACTAACGTTGCCGTTGAGGGTAAAGCCATTTTTCCCATCAAGGGATGAGAGGTTCAATAATGAATCAGCCATGATTTTCTCGTATGTTTGTTATTAGAAATTGAGTAGATGTAAAACTTTTAAACAAACAATATTAACCCTAGTTAAAATTTAGGTTAAGTAAGTTAATTGAAAATGTTTTGTCTTCTAATGATATGAATACTGAAAATGAGAATGCTTTTTTGCGTTTTTTCAAAGAAGTTACTATTTTTCTACTACGACATCTTTTATGGTTGTAATTCGGGAGTTGTCCATAAATAGCGTAATTATGTACTATTAAATAGTTTTTATAAAAACTTAAAACAACCTATTTTAGCAATCTATTTTTTGGAATTTTTAACGTAATTAAGATGTTGGCTTTTTCCTCTAGCAATCTATAGTTAGTATTTAAAAATAACTAAAATCCTATGACTATATTTATAATTATGAGGCACAATTTTCATGTCTTTACCAAGATTTTTAGCAAAGCCTGAATGAAAGAGGGCGTTGCTGATTAAGAGGATGAATTTGGTTTCGCGCTAAAGAACATAAATAATTGTTTCATGCCTTTAAGTTTGAAATTTCATACTTAAATTCAGCAACGTCGGTAATGGTAGTTCAAATGTGCCGGCAGAATTGACAGTTAAATTTTCTGGCAGACTGCTAGTATTCCAGCACATCAATTTTGTCTGGTATGTAGTAAGAACTTTGGTGCTTAAGACAAGGACTAAAGTCCTTACTACAAACTTGTTTAGCTATCAAAATTGGTGTGGTTAAGTACTCGATTTATAAACCTAAGGGGTGCAAGGAGAAGGACCAGTAGCAGTATTTACGCAAGTATCGACAACAGTTTTAGAGACAGCTTTAATGGTAGTGGGAAGAGGAGCATATCCACGGGCTATAGCTATCTGGTCTGCGGTGGGGTTGGTGACAGGTGTGCCTGGATTTCCTAAAGCCCAGTCGATATGCGCTTTAAGACCAGATGCTATGTTGGCATTTGCATATACGTCATAAAGCAGCACGTAACTTGCTGTGGAAATGGGATAGGCAGTTGCAGCGGTTGAGTCGGCCAAATTATCAATTCTAATTAGCCTGTTAGCAGGAGCAGTACCATATTTGACGATGGTTCCACTTGCCAAAGCCTGTTGAATTCCAGCTGTTGTGGGGCCAATGTATGCACCTGACTTATTCTGTAAGAGTGCGGCAGGCAGATTTTTAGCCAAGCGAGTAGCACTATCCACATAACCAATTCCACCAGTAGTAGTTGAGATTAAATTGGCTACACCTCCACCTCCTGAAGCAGATAGGAAAGTGGTTGGCCAAACAACTGTATTTGCTGGTGGTGTTGGGGGTACAGTGCCTGAAGTACTTATGGAACCAACTCCTTTATTCCATACAGAAGCTGCTGGAACCGTTGGAGTCGCAGTAGTTTTACATATAGTATTGAGATGATTGCTTAAAACAAAAGTACTACCACTATTGTCACTACGACGGACAACTTTGAGGGGTAAATTAGCTGAAATTACTGCACCACCGTTATCTGTTCTAATTCTGGAATCGTTCCAATTGGTGACGTTGCCGTTTAAAATAGCACAGTAAGTAGCTCGTGAAAGCTTAAGTCCAGCTGCTGGCACATTAAGATTAGTACGGTTGAAAGCTAAGGCGATTCCAAGACCTATCACAGGAACTTGAATAGCTTTTCCACTTCCAGTACGCTGACTGGCTGTGCCAGCAGCTATTCGTTCTATATCTGTTCCTGCTAAGGGATCGTCACTAGCTGCAAAAGAAATTGCGCCTACGATATTAATATTATTGTCAGGTGTTGGTCGTGATGGAACAACAACAACTGTTGGTGTGCCTGGTGGGGTGAAAAAAGCTGCTACGCCTGCGCCGCTACCAACCGAAGCATATCTAAATGTGTAGTTAGTGAAGGCTGGTCCATAAGTTCCAGCAGCACATCCAGAGGGGTTATCGGTATTGAGGGATGGAGGATTTGCAACACCGAAAACGTTAAACCATGAGCCTATCGGGCCAAAAGGGCATGGATTTGGCGCTCCAGATGTTGTAAAGCCTGTACCTACAAACAAAGTATTTAGACTACTTGCACCGGCTCCATTTATGAGGGTTACTCCAGCTGAGGCAGGGCTGGTGGCGAACTGAGCTAGAGATTTCTGAGTAGCAGATTGAGCAGCTACTAAACTAACTGTGATGGCAAGTACAGAAATTGAACTTGTCAATTTCTTAGATTGGCGAGATAAAACCATGTCAAGCTCCTGCAAATTAATTTAGGGTGAAACACCCGGAAAAATCCAAATCAAGTGCCAACCTGAGAATTATAAATCAACTTTATAAACACAGAGAAAATGGCGTTATTAAAGATAATTAATAACTCAAAAGTTGGACTAAAAAATCAGTGATGTAGAGCAAATACAATATCTTTCTACAGACTCACAGAATAGAATGCAAAGGTAAAGTTAAGATAATGATTGAATTATCAATAGATTAAAAGTAGCTATTCTGGGATAGCTAGAATATTTTTACAAAGTATTGATTTAGTAATACTGTTTATTAATCTCACCAGAGGAAAATATAAAATTTCATCTCATATCATAGTTTGGCTGAATCAAGCTTTTTTTAGAAATTTTAATTGATATTGAAATATAAATTAAATACTTGACAAATATCTCCCTCTGTAGTTTTTCAAAGATTAAAATAAGGGCGATTCAGTAGTAGGACAAAAATATCTATAGTCATTGCGATCGCTGGCGCTAGTATTATGTACTAAAAAGGAGCGATCGCAAGCAGGGTTAAACACCCTTGAAAATCCAAATCAAGTGTCGAACTGACAAGTATTAAAAAATTAATAACTATTGGGCATTTTTTTACTTGGAATACTCTAAAGTTGCACAAAAACTATGAGTAAATTAGAGAAATTTTAATCTACGATTACTACAGTTTTAAACTGTAGTAGTATAAGGTTAAGGTAAAGTAATAATGAGATTATATAAACATTAAAAACAACTAAACTTTTTTGTGGGAGTTAGTCGATTTCCCATTAATCTAGGCATATTGGGGCTTGATGGGTTGGATGTCTGCCTTCGACGCTTTTAATTTGACGAGAGATTACTTTAATCAGATAGCCAAGTGCGATCGCACTTGGCTATCTGATTGGAGTAATCATTAACTATCTGTCGTAAAAGTATTGTTATACGAGCATTTTAGACTATTATCTCGCTGCCGCGAGATAATAGCCTTGTTTTGTCAAAATTTCTGATTTTTTGTGTTTATCACGACATCGAAAAAAATAAAAGTTACTTATGCTACTAAACGAAGTCATCAACGAACTAATTTTACGTTGTTGGCTTAAGCAGTATATCTAGTCTCGCCAAATTTTTTCTAGGTTTTAAATGAACAAGAATAGTCTGTGCAAACAACCTCCCAGTAAAAATAGGGTATCAATTTTAGCTGCCCTAGCTGTTTTAGCTTCTCCATTGGTACTGCCTTTGCAACAAGCTCAAGCTGCTTCATTAACTACCATTGTAAATTTCAACGGCGCTAACGGAGCTACACCCAAAGCCGGTGTATTTCAAGGTACTGATAAGAATCTTTACGGAACTACTTCTACTGGTGGCTCATCTAACAACGGAACTGCATTCAAGTTGAGTAGTCCCACTTTCACCCCTTTGATCACACTGATAAACTTTACGGGAACCGCTCTACCTAACAGGGGGACTAATCCAATTGCTAGATTATTTCAGGCAAAGGATGGCAATTTATATGGGCTGACTTTTATAGGTGGCACAAGTAACCTTGGCACATTGTTTAAATTGGCATCACCAGCTTTTACAAGCCTGACAACTCTTGTAAATCATAATGGAGCCAATGGAGCTAACCCAGCAGGCCGACTGATTCCAGACAGCACTGGTAATGTTTTGTGGGGGACAAGCTCGGCAGGCGGGGCTAATAACAAAGGAACTATATTCAGTACTCCTCTGGGTGGCACTGTAGTGACCCCTATAATCAGCTTCACAGGTACTAATGGAGCAACCCCATTAGCAAGATTGCAATTGGTCACTACCAATGGAAGCTACTACGGCACTGCCTCTTTAGGTGGAGCAAGTAATAAGGGAGTTGTATTCAAGTACACTCCTACCAATCCTATTGCTACTAGATATAGCTTTTCTAGCTTTACTGGTGCTAATGGGGCAAGCCCAGAAGCTGGATTAATTGTATTTAACGGATCTCTCTACGGCACTACTAGACTAGGTGGAGCAAACAATCTAGGTGCTATATTCAGTGTTCCCATCGGAACAGCTACCAATCCTATTGGTGCGCCTGTTTTAGTTGCCAGCTTTAATGGCACTAATGGAGCTAACCCCAAAGCTGCGCTGACACCAGGGGCAACCAGTGGTGTCTTCTATGGCACAACTTCTACTGGCGGGGCAAATAACAAAGGAGTTGTCTATCGGCTGAATGTTGGAACTACTTCAACGATCACCCAGTTAGTTAGTTTTAATGCCACTATTGGTACAGCGGGTACTAATACTAATGGAGCAACGCCAGAGTCCACGCTAATTCCGGTTGGTACTGATTATTATGGTACTGCCTCTACTGGTGGCACTTCTGGTAAAGGAACTGTGTTTAAATTTACACCTTAATCCCCAGCATCATCTGCGTGCAAAATAAATAAGTAGTCGGACAAAAATATTTATAGTCATTGCGAGCGTTAGCGCAGCGTTTTGTAGAGAAGCGTATACTCTGGGGAAACAAGCTACGCGCAGCATCTCGTAGAAAAGGCTTTACGCTTGATTCGCAATGAAATTGTGTAATTAATTATGTCCCACTACTTGGTACAACTCATTTAGCATGAACCCCTCCTAATTTCCGTCTGGAGGGGATTTTGTTCCTTCAATAAAAGACTTCCAATAAATAAATTATCCAATCTTATGGGCTGGACATACTGATCTTAGCTACGGCTAGGTAATGCTCTACTTGTATTAAATCAGTATTAATGTTTTGTTAACTTAACTTAATACAAATTTGTGTATAGTATAGAACTTTGCTAGCTATAACTTTATAATTTGAGGAGAAATAAATGTTAAATCATGTAAAATCGTAGTGCTTGTAAAGTTTGAAACAACCAACACCCATAGTACACCATAGGAAAATTAGCAAATGTCTAGACAAAGTTCTCATAAGAGAAACTTTTTCAAAGCTTTAACTGGTAGCGCTGTCAAAGGATCTCATAAGTTAAGACTGGGACTTAAATCCGGTTTGGTTATTCTGGTTGAATCTGTACCTTTTTTGATTGCTTGTGCTGTACTTGTAAGCGTTATCAGCCTAAAAAGTCCTATTCTGCTTTTTTGTTTACTAGTTGGTAGTTTAATTGCAGTCATTACCCAGCAAATTGGGCAGCAGTTGCATTTACCGAAGCGATCGCTAATATTATTACAAATTTTAGCAGCAGCCATCATCTTGAGTTTATATTGGTTAGACTGTTTTGCAGCCCCGGCACAAGCGCAGTTTTTTGGGGAAGCTGAAAAGTTTTTCAAAAAAACCTTAAGTGATGGTTCAACAACAAATAGTGGTGGGAGCAACACAGCAGTAAGTTTGATATTCAATGTGTTGCGGGCGATTTACTTACTCTATATTGCAATCTCCCTGGTTGGTGTGATCAACGCAGTGCGTAAAGATGAAGATTGGCAAAGCATTGCCAGAACTCCCCTATTAGTCGTTGTTGCTGTTACTATTGCTGATGTACTCACACGCTTTGTAATTGGCGATAGCAGTAAATAATTCAGATATTTCAAATGTCTCAAGAGCGGGAACAAGAATTTCGTCCAGTTAATCAGGTTCTGGGAAGCCAACCTTCTCTAGGGCCAATCCCTGCCGATCAAATTCTTCCTTGGACGGTAATTGCCTTAGCCTCCTATTTTATTATCAATGGAATTTTTGGTGGCATTTTCCAAGAAGAGTTTCAAAAATGGTTGTGGACAGTATTAATGACTGGTTGGGGAATAGGAACTTGGTGGATTTTAACTGGTGGTAGGAGTTGGAGTTTTTTAAGCAAGTTTATTGGCGTTCCCGCTTGGACAAGAGGCTTTGCTCGTTATCAAAGCTTACTGGAAGTTAACCATGAAGCAAAAAATCGGAAAACAAAGCGTCGGCATCGCCGGAAATGAAAGTAGATTAACACCATTTGAAGATGCCTTACACTTGGCAACAATGCTGCGTGTAGCAGTGAATGGACGCGATATTGGTGCGTACCTTTTGACAAAAGGTACTCAGAAAGATCGGTTTTGCTTTGTTTTTGGTTTTGACTGTAAGGGAATTCATACTACCTTAAGACCCGAACAAATCGATACACTTTTTAATAACATTGAAGCCGGATTGAAAGATATTCCTAGCGGTGAAAGAATGACACTGCATTTGGGATCTTTTAGTTCAGACAAAGAGCGCCAAAGAGAATTAGCATCATTAATCAGGAGTACGCCATCGCGAGATATTAAATATTTATTGATGGCGGAGAGAGCCAGAGTCAAAGAACTGACTATTTCTGGTATTCGGAAGCCGAAATTTTTGCGGATTTATGTAACTTACACCATTGAATCTAACTCCCAACATGCAGATGATTGGATAGAGAAGCTTTTAGTCAAAGCTGAATCATGGTGGTTGAAATTCAAAGGTGAACTCTCAGAAGTAGAAAACCAGCGCATTGAAACCCTCATTGGTAATGCTTACAAGCAGGGTTTTCTGCGCTGGGAACAAATTTTATCTAACCAAATGGGATTAGATGTCAAACCTTTGAAAGCTGATGAACTTTGGGAAGATGTTTGGAAAAGGTTTAATGATACGCAGCCAATAGATATTCCTCAGTTGATGACTTTAGATGAACAAGGACTACATGAGCAAGTTAATTCCGATTTAGCTAGCACTAAATTGCTGATAGAAAATATCCACGGTACAACTTTGCTGATGGAATCTAGCGTACCTTGTGCCGATCGCCGCTGGGTTAATGTTAACAATCGTTATATTGGCGCACTCTCATTTCTCGAAAAACCCGGAGGTTGGCCAAATAAATCTACCCAACTGCGTTACCTATGGGAACTGTTAGCTAGAGAAACAGTAGTAGATACAGAGATTTTTTGTGAGTTGACTGCGGCAAATCCGGCATTGGTGAAAACTACTTTGCAACGAGTGCTAAAGCAGTCAAACATGACAACAATCATGGCTCAAGAAAAAAGTAAAACTATTGATGTCAACGCTCAATTAAAGTTAAAGAAATCGGTAGCAGCACAAGAACAATTATTTGAAGGTGCAGTCCCGATTTATACGAGTATCGCTATTTTGGTACATCGTCCCACTGTCGAAAAATTAGATGAGGCCACAAGATATATTGAGAACTGTTTTCAACGTCCAGCCAGGGTAATTAGGGAAACTGAGTATGCTTGGAAAATTTGGCTGCAAACTCTACCGATAGTTTGGGAGGGTTTATTAGCAACACCCTTTAACCGTCGCCAGCTATATTTAACCAGTGAAGTTCCTGGATTAATGCCTTTAGTTTTAACTAAACGGGGTGATAAACAAGGTTTTGAGTTGATTGCTGAAGAAGGTGGAACACCGATACATTTAGATTTGTTTAATCAACACAAAAATTTAGCTTTATTTGCGACAACTCGTGCTGGTAAATCGGTGTTGGTATCAGGGATTTTAACTCAGGCTTTGGCACACGGCATTCCGGTAGTGGCGTTAGATTTCCCCAAACCTGATGGCACATCAACTTTCACAGACTATACAGAGTTTATGGAGGGAAATGGAGCCTATTTTGATATTTCCAAACAATCGAATAACTTATTTGAGCAGCCAGATTTGCGATCGCTAGAACCAGAACAACAGCGCGATCGCTTTAACGATTATACCGCCTTCCTAGAATCAGCGTTAATGACAATGGTTCTAGGATCGTCTACCGAAAGTCAAATTTTATCGCAAACCGTGCGATCGCTCCTCAACTTAGCATTAGAAGCCTTCTTTAGAGATGAGGGCATCAAAGAGCGATATCGACAAGCCATGATGGGAGGATTTGGCACTCAGGCTTGGCAGAAAACCCCTACCTTAAAAGATTTTCTCTATTTCTGTTCGCCAGAACATTTGCAACTAGATTCTTTAAGTGGCAGAGTCGAAGACGGCTTGAGTCAAATTCAGCTACGACTGCGGTTTTGGCTTTCTAGTCGGGTAGGACAAGCTATTTCTGCACCATCTAGCTTTCCTACCGATGCCCAACTTTTAGTTTTTGCTCTGAGGAACCTATCAGATAGTGAAGATGCAGCCGTACTATCTTTGAGTGCCTATTCAGCAGCATTACGACGCGCATTAAGTAGTCCAGCTTCGATATTTTTTATTGACGAAGCACCGATTTTATTTGAATTCGAGCAAATATCCGACTTAGTTGGCAGAATTTGTGCCAACGGTGCTAAAGCCGGGATCAGAGTCATCTTATCAGGACAAGATCCTGATACCATTGCCAAATCTAAAGCTGCATCTAAAATTTTGCAAAACTTGACAACCCGATTGATTGGACGGATTCAGCCAGTTGCAGTCGATAGTTTTGCAGATATCTTAAAATATCCTCGCAACATTATTTCTCGCAATGCCTCAGAAAGTTTTTTCCCACGCAAAGAAGGTGTTTATAGTCAATGGCTATTAGATGATAACGGTATTTATACATTCTGTCGTTATTATCCAGGTTACGAACAATTGGCAGCAGTTGCTAATAACCCTTCTGAACAAACTGCGCGGAGTAAAATGATGCAAGTTCACAGTAATAAATATGAAGCAATTTCTGCTTTTGCTCGTCAGTTAGTGGCTAATTTACGTAGTAGTTAATCGTGGAGGTTATCTATGAGCAATTAATAGTGATTCCTTAATCAGGACTACCTAAAAAAACACCCTTTCACCCGCCCGTCAGTAAAGATGGATAAGATTTCCACAGCACAAGTAAGCTGTTCTATATTTAATCTGCTCAGGGCGGACAAGAAAGATGTCCAACCCACAAGAATTTGATTTAATTCGACAATACAATTTAGATGTTTTGCAGCTTATTTGGAAATCTCTAAATAATACTTAAGCAAACTAAATTTCCGACTTACTACTTAATTTCGTCTATCTTTTTCAGGCAAAGATGTATGAGAAAAACTACCATTTTTACTTTTACGTTGCTATCTTTGGCAATCCTACCAGCAATGGCACAAGTTCAAACGGACGGATTAGGACAGGTTTGGACTGATTTTCAATCATATTCTACAGACTTGCAAAACTACCTTCAATATAATCTGACCGACAACTTGAAGCCTGTAGAAGTACAAAGTCAGAATGCTTTGAGTAGTGCCAAAGGACAATTGAATATACCTAACCCTGTTTCTGCGGGACAAAAGCTTCGTGATGATTTGATTCTCTACTCTTCTAATTCCGACTCTAGAGCAGGTCGCTTTGAGAATAATGCCGCAGTGCGGGGAAATTTAGTTAGTAATGAACTAAACCGGGTAATTACCCGTGGAGTAGCGGTAGGTGTTCTCGGTCAAAATGGACAAATTAGGACAAAGACGAAGTTAGAAAATACAGAAAAAAGTCTGCAAGATATTGCCGGATTCAACGATGCTGATGAGAAAATTAACAACTTTAAAAATAAATTGGATACCACTGCTATTGACACAACTGCTAAACAGGTTATAAGTATTGCTGATAACTTGCTAGGTCAAGGGTTATTAGCATTGGTAACTACCAATCAAGAAACCCTAAAGGTACAACAGGAACAATCGAAAATTGTTGGTGAAACATTTGCCCAGACAATACAAACTAACCAGTATCTGCAATACTCTAATTTAAATTTAGCAAACATTTCTCAACAGACAGAAGAAGCAAATCGCGCTCGCAGGGTAGAAACATCTACAGAAGCAGCACGACTTTTGCGAGCTACTTCTCAACTAGATTTGTTTGGGAGAAAACTTGATAAGTAGGATTTCATGATTGCCTCATGCCTCGTTCCCAGTCAGGGACTGAGAATACCTAATGGGGGCTGCCGCCTCAAGACTCGCAGCACAGCCGCAATGAGTTGCATTTACAGCCTGAGTCTGGAAACGAGATTTAAAATAAAAAGGGTTACGCCTGAAGTTGACACCGATGAACATCCAAAAGCAAAGAAATATAAAAACATTCATTAACTCAAAATGCAACTTGCGATTCAACTAATTTTTGCCCAAGTAGGCATTGACGAAATTCTCGATAACGGTGCCGCCACTTCTCAAAGTATTGCCCAAGGTTGGGATAAACAATGGCTGGATTTATTACAAAATAACACCAGCAATAACTTGTATGGAGCGCTGACAAATCTGGGTATTTTTTTTGCGGTAGGAACCCTGTTATTTTTCATGATACAATTCCTGAAAGACTTAATATCCTACGAATATACCCGTCCCATATCAGCTTTAATTTGGCCTTTTATTGTGGTGATATTTTTAAATAATTCCGGCAATGGAAGTATTCTTTCTAATCTGACACTGGGAGTACGGAATTTTTTAAACACTGTGAATCAGCAAGTCGTATTATCAGCAGATGCAGACAAAATTTATCAGCAAGCCCTGAATATGAGTGTTGCGGAAGAAGTCGCTGGTTCCTTTCTGCGTCCTTGTCAATCACTGACTGGCGAACAACAAAGTCAATGCTTTGTTAAAGCTGCCGAAAAAATCAATATTCTCTGGCAGAAATATAGAGATATATATGGAAATAAAAATTGGATAATTAGATTGCAAACTAAGGTAGATAATATTAGATATGGCAATGGTATTGTATCAGAAACCTCATTTAATTCTTTATTAGGTTCTACAGTCCAAACAAGCATCAAAAACTTTTTAGTTTCCTTACAATATGCCTTTCAGAATTTAATCGAAGCTACTATGTTGCTAATAGCAGCTTTAGGGCCATTGGCTGTAGGCGGGTCTTTGCTGCCTGTAGCTGGTAAACCCATTTTTGCATGGCTGACCGGATTTTTATCTATTGGCATTGCCAAGATTTCATTCAATATTATTGCTGTGCTGACTGCCGCAGTTATTGTCAATGGGCCAGGTCAAGATGCTAATGTTGATCCAGACTTAATGTGGTTCATCATTTTTCTAGGAATTTTAGCACCAGTTTTATCATTACTTGTAGCTGCTGCTGGCGGTTTTGCAGTCTTCAGTGCTATCAGCAATACAACTTCTTTAGTCAGGGAGAGAATATAAGCAACTCAAAATTTCCAAAGGAAGAATCTAAATATTGGCTAATTTCCTGACTGCTGACTATATGCAAATCATCATATATAATAGCTGAAGTTTTTTGCAGGAGGAGATGAATAAATGGTGCGGTTACTGGAAAAAAGGCAAAGAACGGGGAGTGTTTTGACAATTTTTGCGATCGCTTCCTTCAGTTTACATATATTAGTTTTATTTTTATTCATCCTCCAAGGGCTAAATATTCGCCAACTCAGTCTGCGAAAACCTCCCAACTTTGTGCAACTAATAGACGGTAAACCAGTAGGTGATATTGATGATTTGGCAAGGGAACCAGAAGCAATTCGGCGATTCATCAGCAAAACGATGATATCAATGCTTAGTTGGTCAGGAACATTACCACCACAAACTATTGAAGAAGTTGCAAACCCAAAACCAGATTTAGGAATTCTGATTACAACACCTCAAGGGAGTAGCCAGAAAATTAGTACCAGCAGTTGGATAGCTAGCTTTGCTTTATCAGAAGACTTTCGCAAAGGTTTCTTAAGCACCGTTGCAGAAATGACACCGCCAGAAGTTTTCTCTGAAAATCCCAGCCAAGTTATGACATCACAATTAGTTATTAAGCGAGTTTATCCGCCAAAACAAATTGCACCAGGTAAGTGGCAAGTGGGTATGGTAGCCAACTTAATTCAAAAAAACCAAGTTGGTGGGGCAAAACTCATAACTCCTTTTAATAAAGAGTTCCTTGTCCGAGCAGTAGATTATTTCGGTAATCCTCAAGCCGACAATGGCACAGACTTACAAAAAGCAATTTATAGTGTCCGCGCCGATAAACTAGAAGTTTATGAAATTCGTAACTTATGTTTGCTAGATAACTACAACAACCTTAACGAAGATAAATTCAAACAATGCACCACTGGACAAACATCTGATAACTTTATCAAACAATAGATTTTTATTTACTGGCTCATAGTTCAATTTATATAATCAATGTATTAATGCAATTACTCAAAGCAGAAAACAAAAGAAATAGCCCATTACCACTGTTGGCAGTAGGAACATTTGGTTTACATCTGTTCACCTTGCTTTTACTAATATTTCATGGGTCTATGTTACAACAGTTAAGTCGGCAACTCACACCTCAAAGTTTAGTGCAACTTGTTGATGGTCGGACTATAACCGTAGACCCCCAACCAAATTTAGAGCGACAGCCAGAGGCTATTCGGCGCTTTGTGGGTGAAACCATGAGCTTAATGCTTACCTGGTCACAACAACAGCCGCCGCCACAAGTTTGGGAAATTAGCTCTCAACTGGTCGCTGATGATTTTAAACAAAAACTTAAATCAGAAATTACTAATTTAAACCCAGATAGCCAATTTGAAAACGTTACTAGAGGAACTGAAAATGTATTAGTCATCCAAAAAGTTTCTCAACCAACAAAAATAGGAGATGGAAGGTGGAAGGTAGAGATGTTTGCCAATCAATTAATCTTTAGCGGTTATGATAGGTTGGGAAAATCAGTTTCCTTTAATAAACAAATTTTAGTTAGAGCAATAGATGAACCCGCAACTTCTCTACCCAATGCAGCATTACCTTTGCACTTCGCAGCTTACCGCCTTGGTGAAGCCAGACTAGAAATTTATAATGTCTGTGAGATCCAAGATAAAAATTGTTCTGGAAATCCCAACCAAGCTCTACCATGACCCGATATTCAATTCCTGCGGAAACTCCTCCCCAAAATGGCTTTACTCTAACTACCGACGATCGCCAACCAGAAGTAGAATCTTTAGATTGGGAATCAGAGATGTCAAGGTTGGTCGGCTTTGAAGAAGCTTCTTCTGGCAATCGCCAAGAATCAGAAGACTCTGCAACACCCCAAGAGTCAATTGCTCAACCACAAGAAGTTCAGACTAAGCAACCACTCTCATCTAATCCCTTTGCAAAATTAGGCTTGGTTGGGGCTGGTACCTTAGCGATCGTTTTGGTCGGTGGTGTGTTTTTGTCCCAGTTGATGGGTAGCAACAGTCAAAAGCCCAAAAGTATTGTCTCTCCAGAAGTGCGATCGCAACCAACCAATGAATCTACCTCACAACAGCTAGCAGGCGAAGTAGATACTCTGAAAACGAAATTAGCCCTCACTGAACAAGCAGAGTTAGTCAAAGCTGCCCAACAACAGCTTAGAATGGCAAAATCAAGGACTACAGTAGCCTTACAAGAACCATCAGTTTCTTCCAGAGGTATACAGAAAGTGATTCCCACACCCCCACCGGCAGTTTACATCCCTCGGCCAGTAACAGTTGAACGTATCGTTAGAGTACCAGCCCAACCTTTACCATCATCCCAAGTACCAGTTATCCAGCCAAACACTGAACCCGTAGTTAATACAACTCCACCAAGCCCATTTGAAGAGTGGGCAAGATTATCAAAGTTAGGTAGCTACGGTCAAGTAAATGCTACCGATCAACCCAATAACACGCCAGTTGCTTCTGAACCTCCAAATAATACGCCGCAACAGACACCAAGCCCACAACCGCAAGCTAGTCCTTCTATGATCAGTCAAGCGCAACCGCAGGGACAGCAATGTTTAGCGGTCGGGGCTAGTGCTAAAGCTGTGTTAGCGACGGCGATATTTGGAGAAACTACTAAGTCAACCTCTGGGAATAGTGGAAATGATACAGGTGAACAGAAAAACGTATTTGTGATCCGATTGCAAGAACCACTAAAATGCAAAAATGGCTCTCCTGCTCTACCTGCGAACACCGAATTTCTCACTGAAGTCCGTTCTCTTTCCGAGCAAGGTCTTTTGCAGATGAACGTAGTTAAAGTTATCTCGCAAAATAATGGCAACTCGACAGAACAAAGCTTACCCAACAATGCAATTATTATTCGTGGTACCCAAGGTAAACCTTTAATCGCAAATAAATTTCCTGGTCAAGGTTCATCTATAGCATCAATGGATACAGGACTATTTGTTTTGGGAGGTATCAGTAAAGCAGCAGAATTAGTAAATCGTAGTGATAGTGAACTCCAACCAATTACCACACAAAGTACCGTTGACGGCAACACCACTAGCAGCACAACTCTTACTACTGTCACCAAGAATAGACGCAACCTTGCAGCTGGAGTTGTAGAAGGGGGTTTAAACTCTGTAGTACCCCAAATTGCCCAACGTAATCAACAAGCGATCGCCCAAATGTCACAACAAACCAATGTCTGGTTTTTACCAGCCGGTACAAATATTGAAATATACGTTAATCAACCAATTCAGCTTTAGGAGATAGGATTTATAATTTAAAATCTCGTAGTCAAATATAGTAAGACATTTGAGAATTCAATTTAAGCTCTTCTATTCTTAATATGGAAATGCTTAAAAAGTAAAGTTATTACCCTTAGATATACTACCAAACATCCCCTATCTCTATTGGGATTACTTTTATTCAAACTAGAATTAAAGTCTTTCATTAATCTTTGTTTGATGTGTCAGTTTAGCTGCTCCGATCAAATGAGAGCGAATAAAAGACTACTTTTGAATGAAATTTTCCAATCATAACTTTAGACTTGAGATTGGGTAATAGTAATTGGTAATAAGTTCTCTTTCAACTTTCCCCTCAATCTACCGATTTGCAACCATGAAAAAGAATACTAACTTGTCAGGAAATACCCCATATAATTATTATTTCCTACCTATAGCCTCCTTAGTTTTATCGGTTGCTATGTTCTTATTGGTAGGCCGTGCTGGTGCTAATAACGCTGTTCTGCGTTCCATATTTTCTTGCCAAGCACAGGGTTTGGGGGGACTAATACCTACAATCAAAATTTGGTATCAACAAGGAACCAACTTAAGCTTTATTCCGGCTGGAGAGGTAATTAAAAAAGTTTGGTTAAACGATCCATCACAGGTAACTCTAGATTTTGATGGCCCTGTATGTATGCAGTTTGGTCAAGAAGCTAATACTAATTCAGGAGATTGCAAAAACTCCGCAGCAAATGTAATTCAACTCAGACGAATTCAAAAACTGAACATTCCTGGACTTGCCAACACAAGTAATACACTTTTAACAGTTGTTACCGAAGCGCAAGGTAGAAATAAGTTGTATACTTTCCGAGTGATATATGGAACAGATAACCCTGAATATCACACCTTAGCGATTTTTCCCGATCCTTCTGGTCAAGAAGGAGCTTGTGCGAGAGTTTCACAATAAATTTTTAGAAAAATTCTAATTTTCTTAATCTCGACTTTATCCAAATTTAAAAACTTGGTTCTCTTGATAGGGCTAAACTCTAACTTTCAGCGTCAGCTTGAGCATTGCCATAAAAGTGACAACTCTCACCGCTAACTGCTTTTCAGTTAGCGTCCGACACTCAAATTCACATAAGAGACTTGCTGCTTCACGGGCTGGGTATCCCCTAAGCCTCCACAGCCAGGAATCGGTAGTCCAACCGACCCACGCTTTAAAAGATTAAGTGCGCTGTTCCAGTCGCGGTCAATTACCAGTCCACAAGAACAACTATGAACACGGATTGCAAGGGTTTTTTCGACCCTTTCACCACAACTCGAACAATCAATACTTGTGCCTCTGGGGTCAACTCCAAGTGTATGTTTGCCGCGTCTTACCGCTACTGCTTGCATAATACTGCTTGCATAATTTGGAGGAATGCACCCCATGCAACATCCAGTATTGATTTAGCTAATCGTGTCCTAGCTAAACCTTTAATGTTTAGGTTCTCAAAAACAATCAAATCATAGAAATTAATCAACCAATGAGCGACATGATAATGAAACTCTTTTCTTTGTCTTGCAACGTGCAAGTGAAGCCTAGCAACCTTGTTAGATTGCTTCTGATAGTTCTTAGACCCTTTAACTTTACGAGCAAGTTTACGTTGCTGACGCGCTAATGTTGACTGTGAAGCGCGATAATACTGAGGCACTTCAATGCTTTGTCCATCAGCAGCAGTTAAAAACTTCTCCAACCCAACATCTATGCCAGTAGCCGTTCTGATTTCATCAATAGGCAGTAAGGTAGGAACGGTTTTATCTTCTAAAGAAAAACTGCAATACCAGCCATCAGCCTTACTTAAAATCGTTGCTTGCTTAATCTCAAAACCATCTGGTATTGGTCGATGTAAGACAACCTCAATCTCACCAATCTTGGATAGTTTGAGAACGTTACCTGTAAGATGTGCGCCTGCTTTGGGATGGTTAACACGCGGAAAAGTAAATGAACTTATATCACCACGTTTTTTAAAACGTGGTTTTCCTCCCCTTTTCCCTTTCTTGTCAGGTATTAGCCATCGTTTCCACGCCTTGTCCAACCTCATCAGGTTTTGTTGTTGGCAATCGGCATAAATGTTTTTGTAGTCAGGAAATAGCTCTTTGGTTCGCTTAAGGTCACTCGCTTGTGTATAGTAATCAGGTTTGTCTGGTATCCTCCCAATTGGCTCAGAAATCAAGCTACATCGGTCAATCTGCGACCTTGTACGTCTTAACCAGTCTAGTCTTTCCCCTAGCGCGTAGTTCCAGTGGCGACGCAGCAACTCGCCCCAAGTTTCAAGAATGACAACTTGTTCGGAAGTAGGATTGAGTTTGAACTGATAAGTTAGTAGCATATAACTATTGTACAGCATTACTCCGTACTTTTCTATATGACTACTCGCATAGATATCAGGCTTCCAGAGCAAGAGTTGGAAATATTAAAAGCCTACTGCCAAGAACAAGATAGAACCCAAACCGAGGTAATACGTGAATTCATTCGTAGTCTTAGAAAGAAAATTAAAAACCAATGATTTGGTAAATACAAGGGTATCGAACCCTTGTATTTACCCCGGACTACCCCCTCACCGCCAATTGGAGTACCAATGTGGCGGGAGTACCCCGGAGGTTTAGATGGATTAAAATCGAGCTAAGGAAGAATATCTGCATTATGGCTTTTAAATCAATTGGAAAACGCCATAGGTTAACCATATTGGCTTACTCAGGTATTTTCAGTTTCCATCTTTATAAATCTTTAGATAAAAACTAACCACAAATTCCAAACCTGTGTAAATATAAAGAAAAGCTTAAGAGGTTACAGACTCATGGTAACAGCAAAAATGATGCAACAGCTTTGGGCTGTAATCGAGTCTACTCAGGTCAGCACCCTGCTGCATTTTGACGATGCTGCTTTAGTACAATTGCTTCTCCAACAGGTAAAAGCGGAGCAGGTGATTGATGCTCAGGCAGATAGCAGCCTCAATACTTATATAAAATCTAAACTGCCCCTCATTCGTGATACGGCTGAAGGTCGGTTATCCTTCGGGCAAGGCGGCAATCATTAGCACGAGAAATCGATTGCTCACTGCCAAGCATACGCTCAGAGTTCAAACAGTTGAATATTATGAATCACTGGCTAGTAATTGCCCTAGTAGCTTATCTAATTGGAGCAGCGATTGAAGGGGTGAGTACAGCCAGTCAGCTATCTCGTTCAGTCCCAGAACTAGCTAAAAGTACAGAAACTCACCCTTCAGAGTCTGCCACTGAGTCTAGTTCAGTTTGGCGGGTTGTGGCCGCCATCGCCTCAGTCAGTATTTGTGGAGCTTTTTTCTGGCCTTGCCGCCTTATCCACCGTTTAATGAAAGGGAACATTAATCCGTAAGTTATCTATTTGCGGTTGCTGAATCATGCAGTTGGTTCTGGTTCCGTCGCTACATTTTGCCCAATTTTTGGCTCAGTACCAGCAAGCAATCGCTCAATATTCGTGCGATGGCGCAAAATCACATATAACCCGCCGGCAATCCCAAACAGAATATAGGGTAATGGTTGATGCAAAAGTACCATGAAAATGGAAACTGCGATCGCACCGACAATTGAACTCAAAGAGACAATCCGCGATATCCCCACAACAATGGCAAACACACCAGCTGTTGCTAAACCTATCTGCCAACTCATGGCCAACAAAATCCCCAAGCTAATAGCAACAGATTTACCGCCAGTAAAGCCCAAAAAAATTGATTTACTATGTCCCAGGATGGCAGCTAACCCAGCTAAGGTCACTATCCACGGTTGCCACACTTGTGCATCTACCGTTGGAGGGATAAAATTTTGACTGCGTGCAAAATAGAATAACCAGTAAACTAGAGCGATCGCTAATACTCCTTTTAAAGAGTCAAGTCCTAAAACCAATGCTCCTGGCCCTTTCCCCAATGTTCTTAGCACATTAGTTGCCCCAGTGGAACCTGAGCCAACTTCCCGAATATCAATACCCTTTAACTGCTTCACAGCAATGTACCCAGTGGGAAAAGAACCCAGTAGGTATGCTATGACCACAATTGCTGCACATCCGGTTAACCAAATAGCCATAATAAAATTCAAAATTCAAAATTTAAAAAAGTCAAGAGATATTACTCTTGACCAATGCCCAATGCCCAATAACTCATTTAAAAATCATCATCATAGTTTCTCACGGTTTTGGGGTCAGGAGCAAAGGCTAACCACAGGGGAAATTGCAGCAGTGATAAACTGATTTGCTCCTCTGAATCGTCAATGATAATTAAGGGCAGTTGATTGGCTTTTGTCAATCGGTCTGCTTTCTGAGCCAGAGCATCAGATGCCTCAAATAATACCACGCCCCGGTCTGGGCCAAAATCTGGGCGACCGATTCCTAAACAGTCTTGCAAGCCGCGCCGCCATTCACCTAATCGCTCCGGTGTATTAGCTAAAACTAAGGTACGAATGCGATCGCCATACAGCTTGTGTAATATCGAAATTGCAGATGATGCAATCAGAATATTTTGTAAGCGACTACCCATTGTCCGCAAACCACCCCGTCCCCCTTGAGTAAAAAACCAGTTAGAGACTCGTTCTGCATGGATTGGTTCAAAGGTACGACGTAGTTGCCACGCTGGCCCGTAATAATCTGGTTTATTGCGGTATTGATCAATTAAGCGGCGAATTTGCTTTGTAGTATCTTGAAACTGTTGTTGGGCAAATTGTGGTATTCCAAGTTGGGGTTCAACTGCTTTAGTGTCTTTTACAGATGGTTTTTCTCGTTCCACCACACTTGGTGTAAGTTGCAATTGTTCAGCTGCAACGGCCAAATCCTGTAAACTACCCGTGAGATAGTCTTTAAAACCCTGCACCCGAATTGCCAAGTCTTGGGATGTACCAGCAAAAGTGGTTCGCATCTCGTTGCGGATACGTTCTTGACGGCGTTCTAGTTGTTCTACAGAAATTTGCAGAGTTTGTTTGCGTTGTTCTAACTGCACCAACGACTCTTGCACGAGTCGTCCTAGTGAGGTTTGAGTTTCACTCACCTGTGCCTGAAGGTTTTTGTAAGAAGCTTGCAGCTTGGCTATTTCTTCCTTAAGTGCTGCTTCTGCGCTCTGTAACTCTGCTACTCGCTGTTCTGCTTCTCTATATAATAACGATCCTATTTCTGATCCCAGAGCGGTATTTTCCGCTTCTGACTGCGCTACAAACTCGCCATTTGAATTTTCTGTTAGCTCTACTGTCGTATCTACCACTTCTGCATTGGAGATGAGTGGCTCAAAAGTTGCGTAGTCTTCTGATGAGCTAACGCCTCCTGTTTCTCCCACTGACTCAACAGATGGATTGACTGGATGTTCAACTGCATTGTTCTGTTGTTCTTGTTCTGCCAACCGCTCATCAATTGGTTCTGGGGTTTGAGATGCCTCTGGGTTCATAAACAATAGTGTAATTCCTATGACGCAAATAAATAGCTTTCAGAAATATTACAATTGACCTGCCATAAAAGTCGTGAGTAATGAGTGCTGAGTTATGAGTTTAGATCAAAACGACTCAGCACAGACGGTACTCATACCAATTCTTTGGGAAGTTGTACAAAATCAAGCTTAGTGAGATTTGGGGCAAAATCCCCCAGTTCTGTAATCTATCAGCACTAAATACGTGGACAACGTTGTTCTAAGCAAGTTTTCAAGGCGTTGGGATCAAATAAAATTGGCAAAAAGTGAATGCTTTTAATTTCTTTAAAATAAAACAAGATGGGGACTACATTCCAGAAGATTCGCCAGTTTTGCCATTCTTGGTAGGGAAAGCGCCGAATCAATTTTTCGCCTCTGTAAATATCTAAGTCGGTTACGGTAAATTGCAACCGCAGTGTTAACGCCTGAAACATGAGAAACAAACCAAACAGTGTGAAAATGGAGCCTACCCACGGTTGTACCCATAGTAGTGGAATAGCGGCAAGCACCAACACTATAGGTATATTGTAACTAGGCTTGAGTTCTACCGTTGATGTGGAGTTAGAAGCAAATGAACTGGTCACAGTCTTAAATCCTGGTTTATTAGTAGGCATATCTCCTATTTTAGGAGTCAATAACTAGGAGTGAGGAATTCGGAGTTTTAACAGACACGATTAATAGCATCTCTACTTCTAACTGTACAGACAAAGATTTTTCGCGTCTCTCTTATAAGCCTTTCAAAAATGCACTGCCAAGTCCCTGAAACATTAACCAAGAAAGAAAGAAGTTACTAACAAATATAATCAGCAAAGCAGTCACAACAGCAGTTGTGGTTGACTGTCCTACACCTTTGGCTCCTCCTGTTGTCGTTAATCCCCAACTGCAACCAATTACGGCTATTAAAATGCCAAAACAACACGCCTTAATCATGGCGCTAATAATATCCCAGATACCAAGAAAGTTACGGGCTGAATCTAGAAATACTGTATCAGACAGGTTGTAGACATTTGTCGCAATTATGAATCCTCCTAACATCCCTGTTATCAAAGACAGGAGGGTTAAAATTGGTAGCATTAAACAGCAAGCAAGAACGCGGGGAATAACCAGATAATCGATTGGATCTGTTTTTAACATCAACATGGCATCTATTTGTTCTGTTACGCGCATGGTACCGATTTCGGCTGCAAAGGCGGAACCGACTCGCCCTGCCAAAACCACTGCTGTCAACACGGGAGAAAGTTCTCGTGTCAATGCTATGGAAAGCACTCCGCCAATAATGTTTCCTGCACCAAAGTTGATAAATTCCCGCGCTACCTGAATGGTAAACACCGCGCCGACGAAAATAGCCGTCAAGAGGGCAATAAATAGGGAATCAGGCCCAACTGCTGCCATTTGTTCTAAGGTATTGCGCCGATGGATTTTGCCTCTCAATAGGTGAACTAGGACTTGCCCACCCAGAAAAATCGCTGCCAGCAATCGCTGACTCCATTCTCCTAAACTGGATTTGGATGTAGTCTGGTTCAATGTTCTATAGCTAACTCGGTAACTGCCTTAAGAATAGCGGAATTGATTGGGATAGGGAATGGGCATTGGGCATTGGGCATGGGGAGAATTAAATAATTACCTCTTGCCTTTCTATTCTCTACTCCCATAGGAAGGCGATTAATCACGTCTGTCCCAACTCCTCCCATAGGGCTGAATATTAACTTAGATTAAATATGCTCTCAGAAAATAAAGCTACTATTAAATGCACTGTAAACCAAATAAGTAGGTGCTAATCTTAGCTATAAGCTTGGTTTTGCAGGGTTTTTGTAGATTTAAGTCATTTTTGAGATACCCAGCATTTGCTGTAACTGGTAGCCGCTTCTTTTAATGAAAACTTAAGATTTTTGACAGATTGTCTGCTTAGGAGCGATCGCACGTATTGTAGAAAATGACAAACCGCTATCTAGCTCTTGTTATCTCTACTCACGGAGTTTGTCCTAAATGACTATTTTCATTAACTTTCTCCGCTCTTTACTACTTACGATCGTTTTTAGTTTTATCGCTCCTATCTTCCTAGTTGGCGGTGGACTACTCTTTCTATCCTTCATTGGCTACTTCCCCGGTTTACAAGAGTTAACTGAGGCGATCGCTACTCAGATTGTACGTTTTCTCGCCACCTTTGGCAGTGGGAATCCCCTGCATGGATTATTTGTAATTAGCTTGACCTGTAGTTTCGTCGGGTCACTGTTTGATACGTATGTTTATTATCGGTATCAAATTTTACGAATAGACTCTTAAGTGGTGTGCATAGCTTCGTCCAGTGTTCATAGATTAGACAAGAGAGGAAAAATTGATATTTCTCAAAGTGAAAGTAATACTGCCCTCAACCTAAATATGGATTAGTGTTGCTGAATAAATTTTATTAATTAGATCGAGTCCCAAAAATATTAATTAAATACTTATTATTAATTTAGTTATTAGTTATTTTAATTACTGATAATTGTTCCATGTGCCCGACCGGAATAAACTAATCCTAAAACAGTCAAAAAGCTAGTATACTAAGGGCTTTGAAACTTTGAATTATGCAAAATAGCTAAAATAGTCTGTGCTAAACCACCACGTTGGACGCTAAACTAGAGTTTGGCATTTTGTGTTGGCTGCAATCTTTAAGGAATTTATTAGCATTCATCGAGAATATCAAATAAAACTCACTGCAAAATAGAAAGACTTCCTTAAAATCCTGATAAACACAATGCCTACTCATGTTTCTTAACAGAGCAAAGGAGGTCGGATGACTTCTGGGGATCTTATATTGAGTTTATTACGAGGAATGTTTACAGCTCATGGTTTGGCCGTTTAAGCCCAAGTTTAGAAAACAAATTGCGCGGATTGAAATTACTGGTGCGATCGCCGGTGCTACTCGCAAACGCGTTCTAGAAGCACTGAAAACTGTAGAAGAAAAAAAATTTCCGGCATTATTGCTGCGGATCGATAGCCCTGGCGGTACAGTTGTGGATTCTCAAGAAATCTACAGCGCCCTAAAGCGTTTGCGCGAAAAAATTAAAATCGTCGCTAGCTTTGGCAATATTTCGGCTTCTGGAGGTGTCTACATCGGCGTGGGAGCGGAACACATCGTTGCTAATCCAGGGACAATTACGGGTAGTATTGGTGTGATTTTGCGCGGGAATAACTTGGAACGCTTGCTAGAAAAAATCGGTGTTTCCTTCCAGGTAATTAAGTCTGGCCCTTACAAAGACATTTTGGCTTTCGATCGGCAACTGACTGAACCAGAAGCAAACATCCTGCAAGAGTTGATTGACACAAGTTATCAGCAGTTTGTCCAAACGGTAGCTGATGGCCGTTCTTTAACTGTAGAAGCTGTAAAAAGTTTCGCCGATGGTCGGATTTTTACTGGGCAGCAAGCCTTAGAATTAGGTGTTGTAGACCGCCTGGGCACAGAAGAAGATGCTCGTCGCTGGACAGCAGAATTAGTTGGACTCGATCCAGAAAAAACTCTCTGCTATAACCTAGAAGAACGTAAACCCTTATTGAGTCGCCTTCTACCAGGTAGTCGTCAGGTTTCATCAGGAATTCGATCTGGTATTGATTGGCTCGAATTTGAAATATCTACCAGTGGTTTACCGTTGTGGTTATATCGACCTTAATATGAGTTAGGAGTTAGGAGTGAGAAGTTGAGAGTTTTAACTCTTAACTCCTAACTCCTAACTTTTAACTCCTAACTTTGATGTTTTTAGGAGGATTTTGGCGTGGAGTGGCAAATGCGGGCTATTCGAGGGGCAACAACCGTTTCCGAAAATACTGTTGAGGCTATGCGAGAAGTAGTAACAGAACTACTAGATGAACTAGAAAATCGGAATCAATTCCAGCCGAGTGACATGATTAGTGTGACTTTCTCCGTGACACGGGATTTGGATGCGATTTTTCCAGCTGCGATCGCAAGAGCGCGTCCTGGTTGGGATAATGTGGCCATGTTGGATGTGCAGCAAATGCACGTCGAAGGTAGCTTACAGCGCTGCATTCGGTTCTTAATCCACGCCTATCTGCCAGCTTCCGCCTCAATTCATCATATCTATTTACGCAACGCCGCTAGCTTGCGTCCCGATTGGAGTTTGCCTCAATCTTTACAAGCGTCACCAAACAAGGCAAAAGTTAAAAGTTAAAAGGTACTAATAAAGAAAAATAAAAACCGATTTGAGAGCAACTAAACTTAAGGTAGTTTGCAATGAATAATGAAAAAAAACTCACTGCAACAATGCTTGTTCCGTTCTACTTAGGCGAGCAAAAAGATTCAGAAGGTCGCACAATTCAAGAGATGTGGACTTGGAATTTTGAAGAATTAGAGTGTACCCACGATTACATTCAGTGGTTGTTTCCTTTGCCTGAGCGAAGTGCATTCAATCCTAATGCACCTCTTGTTGATGAGGAAGTAATTCCAGCATTTCAACGCAACCCTCAACTACGTCAAAATTTACTGCGCTCCTTGACAGTTATGCTTCAGTTTTATGGGTTACAACGCCATAAAAATAATGACGGGAAAATAGTTGTTAGTCAGTCAGAAGACTATCCGAATCGGAAACGCGAATGGGTCTGTATATTTGACCACAATTATCTTCGCATAACCAGAATCTTAAAGTGTTTAATGACATTTGGATTGGAGAATGAAGCCGAAGCATTTTATGAATGTTTGCAGGAAATATACCGCGACAATAGCGATCAAATTGGAGGTGAAACATTTCATTATTGGACAATTGCAGTGCTGAATACAGTAACACACCCAACCCTTGATAATGGTGCGTTACGAACTCCGTTCTAACACAACGCCAGTTGCTACAACGGAGGGAACCTCCGCAACACACTGGCTCCCCTACAATACCTAATTTTGTTCAAAAATCAAAATAATCATCCTATATTATTAAGTCACCTTTGATAACGAAATAACTATGGGAAATGGTCTAAATGAGTTAATTTTAACTGATAATAAACAAGTTTTATTAAAGACGAGCCAAGGCAAGGAAGCGATATAATCAAAACTACTATAAACCGCGTCCATCTTGAAAACTGTAGTTCTTTGCGGATGACAAGAAAAAACCCTCATCCTCCAGCCCCTTCTCCCAAATTTGGGAGAAGGTGAGCCAGAAAGAAGTCCCTCTCCCAAGATGGGAGAGGTATTTAGGGTGAGGGCAAAAACTACGGTTTTCAACATATATGAGGTTTAGATGCGATAAATTATGACTCAAGCTATACCCAAACTAGTAACGTTTGAAGATTTTGCAGCTTGGCGGCCTGAAGGTGGAAGATACGAATTACATGATGGCGTGATTGTTGAAATGGCGCAACCAGTGGGAGATCATGAAGATGTTATTGGTTTTATAGCAAGAAAATTAACAGTAGAATTTGACCGATTAAATTTACCTTATATAATCCCCAAAACTGCGCTGATCAAACCAACTAAGTCCGAATCTGGCTATTCCCCAGATGTGCTGATATTAAATCGCCCTAATTTAGTGAATGAGCCGCTATGGAAAAAAGAATCAACTGTATCTTGTGCGGTATCAATTCCCTTAGTAGTTGAGGTAGTTAGTACCAACTGGGATGATGATTATTACACAAAACAGGGTAAGTATGAGGGGATTGGAATTCCTGAATACTGGGTTGTAGATTATCTCGGTCTAGGCGCTAAAAAGTTCACTGGCAACCCCAAACAACCTACTATATCTATTTATCAATTAATCGATGGTGAATACCAAGTTACTCAATTTAGAGGCGATGAGCGCATCATCTCGCCTACTTTCCCGGAATTGAATTTAACCGCCGAACAGATTTTTCAAGCTGGAGGTTTCCCAACGTAGCTGCGATCGCGCTCCGCCAAAGGATAATAAAATATATGCTGAGATTTCTGAGACAAGCAGAGTTAGGATCGGAAGGTAGTCTGTAGCTGACATGCTAACTATATGACATCCACATCGCGTGTTGTTCATAGCGACCCCGATATATTGGGGGGAACGCCCGTTTTTGCTGGTACTCGTGTGCCGATAAAAACCTTGCTTGATTATCTAGAAGCGGGTGACTCACTGGATGAGTTTTTAGATCGCTTTCCCAGTGTCAGCCGTGAGCAAGCGATCGCTTTATCAACTCTATTCTTTGTGATGATGAAACCGAATTCCTAAAAAGATGTCATAAACAAACTCAAAAAAGTCCTTTTTCTGCAACAATCCTGAAGTTTGATAACATCCTTTTTCATCTAAGAGGGGCTTCATCACATAGTACGCAGGTTGATAATTATACCAAGGAATAGAAGGCCACAAATGATGAATTAAGTGGTAATTCTGTCCCATAATCAGAATATTGAGAATCGGGTTTGGATAGACACGAGCATTTTTCCAGCGATCGCGCTCTGCAAAAGGACGATGGGGCAAATAGTCAAAAAATAATCCCAGTGCGATCCCCACTACAAAAGCGGGTATAAACCAAAAATTGAGAATGTAACCCAAAAAGTTGTATTGCACTGATATATAAACAATTACACCGACAATCAAGCGGCTGATGAACCATTCTAATAGCTCATATTTGCGCCACAGTTGCCGTTGAAAGAAAAACACCTCGTGGTATAAAAACCGGACTGCAATCAGCCACAAGGGGCCACCTGTAGAGACATAATGATCTGGATCGTCCTTGGGATGGTTGACATGACCATGATGCTGTAAATGTACTCGCGTAAATACTGGAAAAGCAAAAGCTAGCATCAATGCACTGCCATGCCCTAACATCGCATTCATTACCCGGTTGCGATGGGCTGATTGGTGACAAGCGTCATGAATAACTGTCCCAGCACAATGCAAAGCAATAGTGTTAACGCTAAAGCAGAGCCAGTGTGGCCATTCCCAAAGCCAGTAACCAAAGTTAGATAACACCAGCATTGCTACAGCAACCAAAAACAGCAGTAGCGTGGGATTAAAATCACCAGGAGGCGCTAAAAATTCCTTTGGCGGGATTGTCAGTGGCTTTTGTGCCTCCGATGCGATCGTTTCTAACATTGACTCTTTCTTAATCAAACATTACTAGTCCTTACGCAAAACCACAAGCTGTAGGGGCAATTCATGAATTGTCCCTACCTGAGAATAAAGGTTTTAGCTGAAGTTTTGCGTAAGTCCTAATTACGAATATACGATAAATATTAGGGAAGAATAAAGTTTTGTAACCTTTTATATAGCAATATTTATCCACAGCTTTTCATATCAGTAGATGAATAGCGCTATGATTCCAGACAAGAACTATTCTTTACTGATAAGTGGGGTATGGCAATTGGCAAAAAGTTGATGGGATAAACTCTTTCGTTGGGAGGGTGGATACAAGATTGATGTACTATATCTAGTCTATCCCACAGCCCCAGTCTCCGATAAACTCTCTCTAACTGCTTATATCTATTGGTATAGCAGTGACTGAAAAGGAGATGAAACTTAAGTTACGATGACTTCCCAGATAGCTCCCTCACTTCAGCCCCTATGCAATTAAGAGATTCTCTGCGCCGGACAAAAATTGTCG